>DAOUHX010000314.1:0-22879 GCA_034428395.1 Caldilineaceae bacterium | reverse complement strand
GTGGGAGGCGGAGTCGATCGATTGCGTTGTGCTGAGCCACGCGCATATCGATCACACGGGCAAGCTGCCCAACCTGGTCAAGCAGGGCTTCAGCGGCAATGTCTGGTGTACGGCGGCGACGCGCAATCTTTCGGCCTATATGCTGATGGACAGCGGCTACATCCAGGAGAAGGATGTGGAGTATCTCAACCGCAGGCGGAGCCGGAGGGGTGAGCCGCCGGTCGAGCCGATCTACACGCAGGCGGACGCGCGGAAGACGCTGCCGCTTTTTGTCAGTGTCGGCGAAGGGCGGCCGGTGCCGATCGCCAACGGCGTGAAGCTGACGTTTCACAACGCCGGACATATTCTGGGTTCGGCAATTGTGGAGCTGGAGATCGAGGAGTTTGCCAGCGGCAGGAGCTGGCGGCTGGTGTTCAGCGGCGACCTGGGCCGGGACGAGATTGCACTGCTGCGCAGCCCGGCGATCGTATCGCAGGCTGATCTGCTGATCATGGAGAGCACCTACGGCGCGCGTCTGCACGGGCATTACGAGGCGGCGCAGAGGCGGTTGCGGGAAGTCGTTTGCAGGACGGCGCGGCGGAAGGGCAAGGTGATCATCCCCTCGTTTGCGGTGGGACGCACGCAGGAGATCGTTTACGCCCTGAACCAGCTGGACGCGCGGGGCGACATTCCGGAGGTCCCTGTTTTCGTGGACAGTCCGCTGGCGGTGAATGCGACGGATGTGTTCCGCATGCATCCGGAGTCGTGGGACACGAACGTGAGGACGTTTCTGGAGGATGGGCGGCGGCGGAGCCCGTTCGACTATCCTCGCATCGAGTATGTGCGGGAGGTGCGGCGCAGCAAGCAGCTGAACCACATGACGGAGCCGGCGATTATTATCAGCGCCAGCGGCATGGCGGAGAGCGGGCGTGTGCTGCACCACCTGAAGAACAATGTAGGCCAAGCGGAAAACACGGTTCTGTTCGTCAGTTTCCAGGCGCAGCACACGCTAGGACGGCGGATTCTGGAGGGGAACGGGACGGTGCGGATTTTCGGCGAGGCGTACGACGTGCGGGCGGAGGTGGCGCGAATCAACGGCTACAGCGCGCACGCGGACCAGGCGGAGCTGCTGGCGTGGGCGTCGCAGTTCGACCGGGGGCGGCTGCAGCAGGTCTTTCTTGTCCACGGTGAGGCGGAGGGGACCAGCGCGCTGGCGGAAAAGTTACGGGAAGAGGGCCACTGTAATGTGGTTGCCCCTACCCTGCATGAATCGTTCGAGTTTTAGGCGGCTGAGGCGGCCGCTTGGACCGAGGCGGCCCAGGATCAGCATCCGGCGAGGAAGCGGGCGCCGTGCAGGATGCCCTGCCGTTCGGTCTCTTCGGTCCCGTTGAAGTTGGAGTCTTCCAGCTCGATGGAGATGCAGCCGCTGTAACCGTTCTGCGCGAGGATGCGCAGTCCCTCCGTCCAACGGAAGAGTCCATGCCCGGGAATCGTATAGCGCCAGCTGTGGGCGCCGAACTTGATGGGCTCGCTGAAGGTTGCGGGCTGTTCGTGGCCGTACTCGTAGAGGTTTTCGGCCAGGAGTTCGGTGTCCTTGCCGTGAACGTGCTGCACGCGATCGATGAACTCTTCGAGGAAGCGCAGCGGGTCGATGCCCATGCGAATCAGATGGGAGGGGTCGTAGTTGACGCTCATTGACGGCGACGGGACGTCGCGGAAAAAGGAGCGGTAGGTCTCCGGTGTGCAGCAGAGCGCGCCGGGGCCGGGCCAGCCTTCGATGACGTAGTGGGAGCCGCTTTCTTCGAGGACTCCGGCCAGCGCGGAATAACTCTCGACCATGTAGCCGTAGTTTTCGGCACGCGGGAGTTCCGGGTTTTCAGGCAACATGACTTCGAAGAAATTTTGGGGGCCGTCGGCGGTGCAGGCGCGGATACATTCGCTGTTGCGGGCGAGCGCGGCGGCGCGGCGGGCGGGGTCGGCGGCGATCATGCCCTTGTGGTCGGGCAGATCGATGGAGCCGATGCGCAGACCGGCAGCTGCGACTGCCTGCACGGCTTCGGCAGAGCTGTGGTTGAGGTCGATCACCTCCAGGTCGTTGCGGACGGCCCATTCGAGCACGGATGGGAGGTCGCGCTGCCAGGGGGACTTGACTTGGCGGAAGCCGATGGGGAAGTTGCCTGTTCGCGTTTTCATTGGGAAGGTCCTTTTGGGGTCGGGTGAAGGCCGGAGGTGGGATGCGCGGCCTGCTGGTCTGATCCTCAGCCCTGCGCCGTGGGCCGCGCCGGGTCGGTGATCCATTCGCTCCAGGAGCCGGGGTAGAGGCGGGCTTCCCCGATTCCGGCATGTTCGAGGGCGAGGGCGTTGTGGCAGGCGGAGACGCCGGAGCCGCAGTAGAAGATCAGTTCTGACGGGGGCCTGTTGCCCATGAGCTCGCTGAAGCGGGCGGCCAGCTCGGCAGGTTCGCGGAAGAGGCCGTCGCGCAGGTTGCCGTCGTGGGGCAGGTTGGAGGCGCCGGGGATGTGGCCGCCGACGGGATCGAGGGTCTCGTTTTCGCCGCGGAAGCGGTCTGCGGCGCGGGCGTCGATGACGAGAGCGGCGCCGCTGGCGGTTTTGGCGAGCATTTCGGCGGCGTCGACGACCAGTTCGGGTCGGGGGTTGGCGGTGAAGCTAGCGTTTACAGTGGATTCAACGCCTTCGCTGGTGGGCAGCGAGGCTGCGGTCCAGGCGGCCCAGCCGCCGTCGAGCACGGCGACGGCATCGTGGCCGAGCCAGCGCATCATCCACCACAAGCGGGCGGCCATCGAGCCGCTGCCGTCGTCGTAGACGATGACCTGGGAGCTATTGCTTATGCCGAGGCGGACGAGAGTACGGGCGAAGTCGGCCGCCTCAGGCAAGGGATGCCGCCCGGTGCGGCCGGGCAGGATCGGCCCTGACAGATCTTCATCCAGATGGGCATACAGGGCGCCGGGAATGTGGCTTTCGGCGTAGGCGCGGCGGCCGGCCTCGGTATCGCGCAGGTCAAAGCGGCAGTCGACGATGCGGAGGGGGCTTGCGGCGGTGTCGTCTGCGGCTGCGAGCGCGTGCGAAAGTTGTGCGCAACTGATGAGTGTGCGAAACGGTTGGTCCTGTTCGTTAGGCATCTATTTGGACTCCTGTTTGGTAGTTTTCAGTTTCTGGTTTTTAGTTTTTGGTTGGTTGCGTGGAGGCAGCTGGGACAGTGGCTTCCAGTCAGGTTTGGGGCCGATGGGGCAGGCCGCGGAGGGCGTATGGCGACGGTCTTTACTCCTGCACGTCGTCGAAGAGGACGGCGTGCACGACCTTGGGGCCGTGAACGCCCATCGTCAGATTGCCTTCAATGTCGGCTGATTTGCTGGGGCCGGTGATAATTGAGATGTTGCGGCTGCGGCGGATGTAGGCGTCGAGGCCGCCGGCGTAGCGCATTTCAGCAAGCCAGTCTTCGGCGGTGGCGAAGAGCCGGCTGAAGGGGATCACAACCAGGTGGCGGAAGGGGGTCAGGCTGGCGGCGCGTGCGTTGGCGCCGCCGGCGCCGACGACGAATGAGCCGGTGCTGGCAAAGGCTGCCTCAACGGTGGTGACTCCGGCCCGAATCGGGCGGACACGCTCACGCTGTTCCGGGTCATGCAGGTCGGTCGGTTCGATCAGTTTGAAGCCCGTTTCCTTGAGGACGTGCGTCAGCCCATCGAGGTGCAGCTGGGCAGGCGGCCAGCAGAGCACGTTCCAGTCCTCGGCGCGTTCGGCGTCGGCGGTCTTGCGGGCCGCCTGCTCTTCTTCCACCCACATTTGCAGGCGGGAGACGATTGCGAGGCGGGCCTCGGTATTGGTTTCCAACAGTTCACAGGTCCCCTTGACCGCGGCGATCTCCAGGGCGAAGCGCTCGGCCTGGGCCCAGAGGTCGCCCGGGGCGCTGGTGACTGTCATGCGTTCGGCTTGCGTCAACGGGGGACTTTCGAGCGGGGGAAAGTGCAGGTCGGGCAGGCGGAGCGTCTCGCGCAGACGGGCGAGGATGTTGTCGCGTGTACTCATGTGTCATTTTTCCGATTGAGCCGGTCTGCCTGGACGCTACTCATGCTCGTTGGCGAATTTTGTTGCGCTCTTTCCACCAGTCGCGAAAGCTCTTACGGGCGAAGGGGGCGAAGTCGCGGTAGGCGGTCCAGCCATTCAGTGGGGGCGGCATGAATTTAATGTTGCCCCCGCTCATGCCGGCGTAGACGTTCGAGCCGATGCTGGCGAGTTTGCCGAGACTCTCGTACATGCGGCGGCTGCTCATCAGCGCGCTGTAGCTCTTGATGCCGAGGGCCTCGGTTGTCGGGCCGGCGCCCTGCTGAACGAGGTCGGAGCGGAGGTCGAGCAGGAGGCGGGGCAGGTCAATTTTGACCGGGCAGGCCTCGCGACAGGCGCCGCAGAGCGAGGTGGCGTGCGGCAGCTCCTTAAATTGGGCGATCTCGGGGGCGAGAGCGGGCGTGATGACGGCGCCGATGGGGCCGTTGTATGTACTGCCATAGGCGTGGCCGCCGATTTCCTGGTAGACGGGACAGGCATTGAGGCAGGCACCGCAGCGGATGCACATGAGCGCCTCGCCGTAGCCGCGTTCAAACATGCGGGTGCGGCCGTTGTCGAGCAGGACGACGTGCACCTGTTCGGGGCCGTCCACATCGCCTTCGCGGCGCGGTCCGCTGGTCATGGAACAGTAGACGGTGAACTGCTGCCCGGTGGCACTGCGACAGAGAGCCTGGAGCTGCAGGAAGGCGTCCTCAACCGTAGGGACGAGCTTTTCGATACCCATCACTGCGACGTAGACGCGCGGCATGCTGCTGACCATGCGTCCGTTGCCTTCGTTGGTGACGATGCAGATGGTGCCGGTTTCGGCGATGGCGAAGTTGCAGCCGCTGATGCCCATATCTGCTGAGAAGAACTCATTGCGCAGACGGGCGCGCGCCAAAGACGTCATCTTGGACGGGTCGCGCGTGGCCGGCATATCGAGCTTTTCCTGGAAGACGTCGGCGATCTCTTCCAACCGCTTGTGAATCACAGGGGCGACGATGTGGCTAGGCGGTTCATCGGCCAATTGGATGATGTACTCGCCCAAGTCGGTCTCGACGACTCGCAGGCCTGCCTGTTCCATGGCCTGGTTGAGGTGGATTTCTTCGGTGGCCATCGATTTGGCTTTGACGACCAGCTTGGCGCTGTTCTGCAACGCGATGTCCTTGACAATTGCCTGCGCGTCTTCGATGCCTTCGGCCCAGTGGACGACGCAGCCGTTCTGACGCAGGTTCGTTTCGAGTTCCTGGAGATAGTCGGGCCAGTTGCGCAGCACGTTTTGCTTCATTTGGCGCAGCTGAGTGCGCAGCCTCTCGCCTTCGATGGCATCCATGGAGGCGTCGCGGGCGCTGGCCATGCGGTCGGTGGCCTTGCTGACGGCGGCGCGGAGATTGGGGTCGCCGAGCGCCTGTCGGATGCGGTCCTTATAGGGGGCATGGATGTCTACTTGCATCGAAATCGTTCCTGTTGGCCGGTCGTGTGCGTTGGTCGGGCGGGGCAGCGACGCGGGCCGGCCGGTTTCGGGCGCGCCGGCTGCAGGTCAGGCAACATCGCCCCAGCGGCGTGGATGGTCGGCAAGTGTCGGCCCCGGGTCGGTCGGCGGACGAAGGTGGCTGCCGGAATGGTCGTTGAGGATCTCGGCGATATGCTGGGCGCGGCAGTCAACGCCTTCGCGACTGAGAATGCCGTTGATGTGGGTCATGCAGCTGACATCGCAGAGGACGATGGCCTCGGCGCCGCTCTGTTGAGCGCAGCGGGCCTTTGCCCGGCCCATTGCGGCACTGATGCCACTGTTCTTGATGGCGAAGAGCCCGCCGAACCCGCAGCAGTCATGGGCGTGGGGCAAGTCGACGAGTTCGAGGCCCTCGACACCGGCCAGCAGTTTGCGCGGCTGCTCGTCGACGCCCAGCTCGCGGAAGAGGTGGCAGCAGGGGTGGTAGGCGGCCTTGCCCTGAAGTTGGGCACCTGTATCCACCAGGCCGAGAACATCGACCAGGAACTCGGTCAACTCGAATGTTACCGCAGCCAGCCGCCGGGCCTGAATACACAGGTCCGGTTCGTTCGATTCCTGGAAGATCACCTCATAGAAGTGGCTTGTCATGGTGGCGCAGCTGCCGGAGGGCGCGACGATGGCGTCGACCTCGCCGCTGTCGACGAGCGGCCCGAAGATCGAAATGAAGCGGCGGGCCAGTTTGCGCGCCTCGCTGCGGTAACCGGCGTTGAAGGCCGGCTGTCCGCAGCAGGTCTGCTCTTCGGGGAAGAGGACCTGGATGCCGTTTTTCTCCAGCAGCTCGCAGGAAGCGATGCCGACGCCTGGGTAGAGCATGTCGACCATGCAGGTAACAAAGAGCGCGACGCGCTCGGGTCTTCTTTCAAAGGTGGCTTTGTGCATGGGACGGTCCGCTCTTCTCCCTGCGTTACGTCGTGCGAAGTAGGCGATTGATGGCTCGAAAGACCTCGGCGGTCGATTGCGGCGAGGCTACGGCCCGGCTTTCAATTCAGCCGCCCAGGAGTGCAAGCTCCTGCTGCAACGGCAGCGTGGTCAGTTCAAGGCCATCATCGTGGACAATGCAGTTGACTTCGCTGCGGATGCCGAGCCCTTTGGGCTGACCGTTGCCGTCGAAGTCGAGCTGGGGCAGGTAGATACCGGGTTCGATTGTGAACATGACGCCAGGGATGAGGCTGCGTCGATCCTGCGTCTCGACGTTGTCGATGTTGACGCCGTTCCAATGTGCGGTCGGGCCCAGGCTGTGGCCTGTGCGATGCAGGATGCCGTGGCCGAAGCCTGATTCTTCGATGACGCGCCTGGCGTCGTCGTCTATTTGGTAGCCGTGAACGGTCTGTCCGCTGTCCAGCCCCTGCCTGATGGCGGCGACGGCGGTGTCGCGCGCCTGCGCGACCACATCGAAGACGCGCGTCACTGCCGGGGGCGGCTCCTGGCCGCAGTAGGCGGTCCAGGTGATATCGGCATAGCAGTCGTTGGGGCGGTTCCGCTCCCTGGCCCAGAGGTCGATCAGGAGGGCATCGCCGCGGCGGATTGGGCTGTGCTGGCGGGCGCTGGGGGCGTAATGGGGCAGTGCGGCATTGCCATTGACGGCCACAATCGGGTCGTGGTCCCATTCCAGGTCGGCGTCGCGGAAGCGGTCGACGATCAGTTGCTGCACGCCGTACTCGGTGATCGCCTGCCCGGCGCGCAGGGCGGCGTCGACGAAGGCGAAGGCGGCGTCCTTGGCCGCGAGCATATGGGCGGCGGCGCGGCGGTGGCTTTCGATCTGCTCTGGGGAGAGTACGGCTTGGACGAGCTGCACGAGGTCGGCGCTGCTGACGACGGTTGCGTCGCAGGCGGCGCGCACCAGCTCAAGCGTACCGGCGTCGACTTTGCTGACGTATGGAATGGCGCAGTTGGGGCTGTACTCCATGGCGATCCGGCTGGCGGGGCCGTGCGGCAGGATGTGGCGCAGCTTCTCTTCGATCTCCTGCCAGCCGACGTAGAGGTGGATCGGTCCGGCGAGTTTGGGGGATACCGTACTGAAGGCCGCCTGCTCGATGGCGTGGACCAGCCATTGCGGCTCGCCCTCGGCGGGAATCCAGAGGAACCAGCGCCGAGTGCCGGTGTTTTCCAGCCCGGCGACGGAAGCGGCGATCGGATTCTGGCCGCGAAAGTCGTAGAGCAGCCAGCCGGCCATGTCGTGATCGCGCAGATGTTGGCGGACTTGGTCCAGTTTCACGGCAATCATGTTCCTGTGCCAGCGCGGGCGCGCTCTTATGCGGCGCACCGGTATCTGGAAGGGAAACTACGGATCGGAATACGCAGTCATTATTCCATGAAGCGGCGAATCGGTCTAATTCATGGCGGTCTTCGGGAAGGTCGATACGGTGGATGGCACAGAATTAAGAGAGGGAGGAAAGTTTCGTTTTTGAACTTCTGCGCGCGGTAGTCATCCGATTTGGCGTTCTGCTAGAACATATGTACAATACGATCTGGATGGTTTGGCGAGCCCTTTGTGTCTGCTGGACCGATAGGTCATTTCGATTGCGAATTCCCCCAAGGAGGCTGTACAATGTACCAACAGATCACACTGATAGGGAACCTGGGCCGGGACCCGGAGATGCGGTATGGGCCGAACGGCGACCCTGTTACGAGTTTCTCCGTGGCCACGAGCCGCGGGTGGACGGGGCAAGACGGTCAGAGGCAGGAAAAGACCGTTTGGTTCAGGGTTTCGGCGTGGCGGCGGCTAGCGGAAACCTGCAACCAGTATCTGGCGAAAGGGAGGCGCGTACTGGTTGTGGGAGAGCTGGAGGAGCCCTATGTGTGGACGGACGAGAGCGGTAATGCGCGTGCCTCGCTGCAATTGACAGCGCGCAACGTGAAGTTCCTCACCTCGCGCGCCGAGGCTGGTGAGCAGTCGGGCGGACCGCCCAGCTACCCTGATGGCGAAAGTGCTCCCAGTCCGAATGCCGGTGCCGACGTGGACGTTCCCTTTTGATGGTGTGTCCACAAGGTATCAGATGAGCGCCGGCGAGGCACGGGGCGGCGGGGGCAATGCCTGACGCGGCCCGTTTCGCCGGCGCCGGCTGATTGGACATGAATTGAGGGAAGGAAGAGGCCAAATGTATCAACAGATCACACTGATAGGGAACCTGGGCCGTGATCCGGAGATGCGCTACACGCCCAGCGGGACTCCTGTTACAAATTTCAGCGTTGCGACGAGCCGATCTTGGACGGGCCAGGACGGTCAGCGCCAGGACAAGACCGTTTGGTTCCGCGTGGCTGCATGGGAGCGTCTGGCCGAAACCTGCAACCAGTACTTGACAAAAGGACAGCGGGTGCTGGTCGTTGGCGAATTGGAAGAGCCGACCACCTGGACCGACAGGGATGGAAACACGCGCGCCTCGCTGGAGGTTCGGGCGCGGACGGTGCGTTTCCTCAACACGCGGGCCGAGAATGAAGCGCTTGCCGCGGCCGGTAGTCAATCCGGCGGCCAGGGCGGGGACTGGGGCAGTGGCGGCGGCGCAGGCCAGGATCCTGGCGGTGAGGACGACATTCCATTCTAGGGACGTCTGCCCTTAAAGCGGCGGCGCAAGGCGTGCGGCGCGTTCACATTTGAACCGAATCGGCCGACCTGCCAGCTGTCCATTGCTGTTAGGCCGGCCGTTTGTGCTCATTGGCTTACCGGCAGGCACGGCTTTCGCAGCTCAAACGGACACGGCCTGACCCTGGCGGGCGGACTGCTGCGCGGCGAGGAGGAAGCGGAGGATGTCGCGGCCTTCGGCGCCGGTCAGGCGGGGTGGGGCCCCGCTTTCGTAGGCGTCGATGAGATGGCGGGTGGCGTGGACGAAGCTCAGATCCCAGCCGGTCGGCAGGTCATCGAAGGTGCGCGTTCTGTCCTCACGACGGAGGACGAGCGGCGGTGTGTCAGGTAGACGCCCGTGCCCGCCGTTGATCCAAAGCACTCCTCTGGTCCCGGTAATCTCGATGCGGTCATCCTGTGCGTAGTGACGGGTCTCGACCACCAGCTGGGGCGAGTAGACGACCTCCAGTGAGCCGAAACGGTTGCCGGGGAACTTCCACGAGACGATAGAGGGCGCATCGAGCACGCGACCCGGCATCAGCTCCATTGCGCCGATCCAGGCATGCACCTCTTCGGCCAGTCCCATAAAGTGCCAGGCCAGCGCGAACTTGTGGTGGCCGTCATCGAATACCAGCGGGCCGCCGCCGCACTTTTCCGGGTCGAAGCGCCAGGCCAAGGAGGCGAGGGGCAAGTGCCAGGCGTTGGGGCTGAACGCGGCGTTGCTCTTGATGCGGATGGTCAGCGGGTCGCCGATTTCGCCGGCTTCGATCAGTTCAATCGCCTGCGTCACTGGCGGGTAGGAGAGGAAGTTCTCGTAGACGCGGAGCAGTTTTCCGGCAGTTGACGCGGCCGCGATCATCTCGTCCGCCTGCGCCAGGGTAAGAGCCATCGGCTTCTGGACCGAGACATGTTTGCCGGCGGCGAATGCGTCGAGTGTGACGGGATGGTGGAGGTGATGGGGCAGGAGGATTTCGACCAGGTCGAGGTCGGGCAGGGCAAGAAGCTCGTGGTGATGGCTGAAAACATGAGTGGAGGAAACGCCCCACCCGGCTGCGCGGCGTTCGGCGGTTTCGGTGTCAATATCGCAAACGGCCACGATCCGGGCGCGCTCGTGTTGCAGATATTCGAGGGCGTGCAGGTCGCTGATGCGGCCGGTTCCGATGAATCCTACGCGTAGCATGGGTTGGCAATTTCCCCCAAGTGGATGGGCTTGAGCGAAAACCGTTTACACGTCCTTCATTTCCAGACGGCCGAGGTAGATCAGGGACTCCAAGTCCTCCGAGGCTTCCGGCATGTAGCGGGCGACGCACTCCCGAGTCCGATCCAGCTCTTCAGCCGCGGCGAGGCCAAGCATTTTCGAAAGATCTGCGAGATTCTGCGCGCGCGACGTTTCCAGTTTCATGAGGACAAGATAGGGTAGATCCAAGACCGGGAAGCCGGCCGCGTCGCGGCGCTGGCGTTGAAATGCGTCGTCAATCCAGGCAAAAGGGACGAGGAGCAGGTTGATCGTGGTGCCGTCGGGCGTCTGCAGGGTGAAGCCGGGAATCGACAGTTCAGAAACCTGCTGAAAGCCCGAACTTCGCAGTCGCGCCAGGGCCTCGTCTCCGTCCTCAAAGTGAACAAGCAGGTCGAAATCTCTTGTCATCCGTTCGGGCATGTAGGCGCGGGTCGCCACTGCACCGGCGACAGCCCAACGGAGCCCTTTCAGCAGGTCTCGCAGGTCGGGCCAAGCGTAGCGCGCGCTGCGTTCGCGCAGGAATTGGGGTGCGCTGCCGGTCCCGGGCTTCTGGCGCCGCAGTGAGAGGGATAGAAGGAGGCGGCGTCTCTGCGCCGGGGTGAGTTGCCCATCGGAGGCGACGGCGGCGATGGCAGGCGGCACGTCTCCGGACTTGCGATCGATGTCAATACACCTCCGTGCTGGTCGCATATAGATCGATGCGGTCGGCGTTGGCGCGCTGCGGGAGGCTGGCGGCGTAGAGGACGGTAGCTGCGATATCCTCGGCCTGCATCATCAGATGGCGCGTCTCCTGCGGGGGCGGAACGGGGCGGCGGTCGAGCAGCGGGGTTGCGGCGACGCCGGGATTGATAACGCAGGCGCGCACGCCGTGGGGGTTGCCTTCCTCGTTGGTGATCTGGTTGAGGGCCTTCATCGCCATTTTGGCGCTGCTGTAGGCGACTCCCGCCAGCAGGCTGGGAAAGTTGGCGGCGCGCGAGGCGATGTTGATGATGGTGCCGGCGCCGCGTTCCTTCATCTGCGGCAGGAGCAGGCTGGTGAAGAGGAAGGCGCTGACGAGGTTGACGTCGACAACGGCATGAAAGTCGGCGGTGGTTGTGTCGACGATGGTGCGGTTGGGGACGTTCGTGCCGGCGTTGTTGACCAGCACGTCGATCGGGCCGAATTCGGCGTTGATCTTGTCGACGGTGGCGCGGACCTGCGTTTCATCCCCCACATCGCAGGAGCAGACGAGTGTGCGGACGCCGGATGGCTCGATGCGATCCGCCAGCGCGCGCAGCATCTCCTCGCGGCGGGCAACAAGGGCCACGTGCGCGCCCGCCTGCGAGAACTGCAGCGCAATCGCCTCGCCGAAGCCGCTGCTGGCGCCGGTGACCAGGACATTCTTACCGGACAGGGTATTCAATGGAGTGTCTCCTTAGGAGTGGTTGAGTTTCAGCAGGTGATCGACTTCGACGGGCTGGCCTGAGGCGATGGAGTGGTTGGCCGCGATGCCCAGTAGAATCGATGCGGCGCCGTCGACGTGCGAGGCGGCGCGCGCAAAGGGGTCTTCGGGGGGGTCGGGGTGGAAGATCTGCTCCAGCATGACGCGGTCACCGCCGCCGTGTCCGCCGATACCTTCGGGCACTTCTACGCTGTAGGGCGCGAGGTGCATAGGAAAGACCCAGATGTGTTTGCCGCCGAAATCGGGCAGCGGGCTGCCGGCATCGGGAAGGCTCTCCTCCTCGCCGGCGACGAAGGTGCGGCCAACCGCCTCGACGGCCTCCACTTCGATGCGTCCGCGGTCGCCGGTGACGGCGGCGCGGTAGCCCTCCCAGGGGCAGTAGGCGAGCAGCGAGTAGCTGAGAATTATGCCGTTGCGATAGCGGGCTGTGACGCTCATCGTGTCCTCGGCGGTGATGTTGTCGCCGAAAACGTTGCGGTCGCGCAGGTAACCGCTGTCGGCCTCAGCATTCAGGTAGAGGTTGCGCAGCGTCTCGTCGGAATCGAGGCTGAAGGCGAACGGGTCGGCGGCGGCGTCCTCCTCGCCGGTGTAGCGGTCGTAGCTGTAGCTTTCGCCGCGCGCGGCCGCGTTTTCGCGTCCGTAGAAAAGCAGGTCGCCCTGGGCGTAGACAGTGCGGGGAATCGAGTCGATCCACCAGTTTATCAGGTCGAAATGGTGGGTGGACTTGTGCACGAGCAGGCCGCCGGACTTGTCCTTTTCGCGATGCCAGCGGCGAAAGTAGTCGGCGCCGTGGCGGGTATCGAGCACCCAGGAGAAGTCGACGTGGCGCGGGCGGCCGACCGCGCCCTGCATGATCAGCTCGCGCACGGTGGTTGCAAGCGGCGCGTAGCGGTAGTTGAATGTGACGCGCAGCGAGCGGCCGGTCCGCTCGATCGTGTCGAAGATCTGGCGGGCTTTGGCGTCATCGGTGGTCATGGGCTTTTCGGTGATGGCGTCGCAGCCCAGCTCCATGGCGCGGCAGATGTAGTGATGATGCGTGGCGTCCATGGTGGTGACGATGACGACGTCCGGCCTGGTTTCGGCGACCATGCGGTCGAAGTCGCGGGCGAGGTAGGTAGGCAAGGTGTGCGCGCCGCGTTGCCGGACCTGGTTGTTGTACCAGTCCATGCGCGTCTGGCTGAGGTCGCAGAGTGCGACCAGCTCGTTCCACTGTGCGAAGTCGCCGAGTATGGCGTCAATGTACATCCTGGCGCGCCCGCCGGTGCCGACGAGCGCGTAGCGGCGCTTTGTTGAAGACAAGGGAGCGTTCCTTTTCAAGTTTTCGGTCCAGCGTTGGTGCAGTTTCAGGAAGCAGGCAAGCGACGCCTGTGGCTCGGCAGCGGAATAATTTTGCGCCGCATGCCTCTACTTTTGCCCCGGCATGCCGACCTGTCTGCCGGACAGGTCAAACGGCGGCGGCGGCCAGTGCAGCCCGCGCTGGCCTGAGAGTTCACGGTTTTGGGCCGGCTGCCATTCGCGCGGGGGCAGGCCGACCAGATCGCCGTCTTGCAGCCACTCTTCGTCGCTGCCATAAAGCTCATCCACCAAGTGCGCGGTCAGAGTTTGGCGCAGTTGCGCGTGCTCCTGCGACGCGCTCAGGTCGTGCATCTCGAGCGGGTCGGCGTCCAGGTCGAAGAGATGGAAGCGGTTGCCGGTGGGGTAGTAGATCAGCTTGTACTGGTCCTTGCGGACCATGCGCGTCGCCATCGGCCCTTCGCCCACTTCAGCGAAGAGATAGGGACGGCGTTCGGTGGCGACCATCGACTTGCCCTCGACGCTATCGGGAACCGGGATGCCGGCCAGTTCGAGCAGGGTGGGCATGACGTCCTGCCAGCCGACGAGGCGGTCATCCTCAGTGCCTGCCGGTGTGCGTTCGTCGCCGGCCGGGCCGAGGAGCAGCATCGGGATGTTGGCGGCCTGCTCGTAGTAGAGCCGCTTGGCCCACAGGCCGTGGTGGCCCAGCATATCGCCGTGGTCACTGGTGAAGCAGATGATCGTGTTGTCGAGCAGCTTTTCCTCGCGCAAGGTGCCGATGACGCGGCGCAGCTGGTGATCGATGTGGGTGCAGAGCGCGTAAAAGGCCCGGTAGATGCCCTGTAGCGCCCCTTGGCTGAAGGCATCGCCGTAGCGGGTCTGGATCACCTGAAGCGGATAGGGCAGGTCGGCGAAATCTTCCGACCACGCGGCCCGGTAAGGAAGCGGAATTTCGATGTCGCGGTAGAGATTATAGTACCATTCCAGCGGCACGAGCGGCGGGTGGGGGTGGCAGTAGGAGAGGAACCAGAGTCCGGGACGCGTCGGGTCGCGGCGGCGGATCATCCGGCACATCTGGTCGGTAGCCCAATTCGTGACGTGGGTGTGCTCGGGCAGATGCCAGGGACGGAAGTCGTACTCGTTGTTGCTCATACCGTGCGCGTAGGAGCGTCCCGGGTAGCCCTCCTCCCCCATCCACAGCTCGTAGTCGTCGATCGCCCCGAGAATGGGGCGGCCCTCTTCGGCGAGAATCACATCGTCGAAGCCGATGCGATCGCGCTGGGGGAAGACGTGCAGCTTGCCGACCGCGTAGGCCTGATAACCGGCGTCGCGGAAGGTCTGGGCAAGGGTTGGAAAGGGCGGCATCGGCTCCTGCACCATGAAGTTGCGGTCGCCGTGCGTGCGCGTGGTGGTGCCGGTCATGAGCGTGCGACGGGCGGGTATGCAGACGGGGCATTCGGCGTAGGCGTTGGTATAGCGCACGCCGGCGTCGGCCAGGCTGTCGAGCGTTGGCGTGCGGATGGCGCCGTGTCCGGCTCCGCCCATCAGGTATGCGGGCCAGTGATCGGTCGAGATGAGCAGTACGGACGGCGCGTCGGCCGCGCCGCTGGGGTGGGGTGCCATCGTCAGACTCCAGGACTCAGTGATATTGCGCCAGGTCGTCGATCGCGGCCTTCACTTCGCGGGCGATTTCGGCGGGGACAAGCGGGTTGAAGGGCGCGCCGTCGCCGCCGTCAATGTCGTCGAAGCCGGACTGGGCCATGGCCGAAATCACAGCGCCGTAGTTGTAGCGGCGCCCGCCGCGGAAGCGCAGCTCCTCAAGCGCGAAGATTGCATCCTCCACCCGTTGGGACTCGGCGAAGTCACCGACGCGCTGTGCGTTGTTGATGGCATCGGAGGCGCCGGCGTAGACGATGGCGATGCCGGATGTGTGGCCCTTGGAGCCGAGCTGGGCCGCGCGCGTGCTGCGGTCGCCGATGCCCCAGATGACGAGACCGTTGTCGCCGAGCGCTCGCTTGAGCGGCTCGACGTCGTCCTCGCTCGTGCCTACCTTCACGCCGACAAAAGCATCCGAGTCGCGGAAGAGGTTTTCCATCTGGGCAATGTCGCGGCCGTCCTTGAAGTAGTAGATGAGCCGGGCGCCGAAGCGGTCGTTCATCTCCTCGCCAAAGGCCATGAACTCGGCGTACATGCTGTCGGGGTCGTAGACACCGGCCAGGGGCATGATGAGATAGGCGTCAGGAGAGCGCTCGAGCGCGGCGAGCTCGCTGATGGTCTGCCTGGCTTCGGCAAGTGGATTGGGCAGCACGCCGGCCACGTAAACGCCCTCGTGCCCCATCGCCTGCGTCGTGATGTCGACCAGGCGAACGTGCTCGGCGCGGGTCATCTGGTGGATGGGGCTGGTGCCGGCGATGGAGAGGACGCGCGGGCGGTTTTCGCTTTGCCTGTTGTTCTGCATCAGGTAGCGCACGTTCTTAAGGTGCGCTTCGCAATCGACGTTGCCGTTGCGGTAAGGAACGACGGGGATTGCGGTTACGCCTTCCAGCGCGGCCAGCAGCTCAGAGGTCGAGAGTTGGGCCTGTGTGGCGAGAGTCATAGGGGCTCCTCCTGGGACGGCAGGCGAAGTGCCTGCGCCGTTTCTGAAGGTGGAAATCTGGCTATGCGAACTGTATGCCGGGCTGTGTGTGTCGTGCCTTGTCGCAGCGCCGCGCACTCACCATTCTACCACCGAGACGCGATTTCTCTCTACCCAATCCCAGTTTATTTCAACGCCGAGCCCCGGCCCTTGCGGGACCGGCACATGGCCGTTGGCGTCGATGGCGTCCAATTCGTCGCGGTAGTCGACGTAGAGTTCGGGCTCATGGCTGCCGGGGGCTTTGGGGTGCAGCAGGCCCATTTCGTAGTAGTTCGTGTTGCGGATGGCGGCCATGCACTGGCGCTGGGCCGGGCCGGGGCCGTGGAATTCGAGGTCGATGCCGAGCGCCTCGCAGGCGTGGGCCAGTTTTGTTACCCCGGTGATGCCGTCATAGCCGACATCGCCGCGAACATAGTCGGTGGCGTCGGCGAGCGCGAAGTCGATGTGCGGCTCGAGCGAGCGCACGTGCTCGGTCTGCAGGATGGGCGTCGTTATCAGCTGGCGCAGCTTGCGGTGGGCGAACTGGGAGATGCCGCCGTCGCGGTAGGGGTCTTCGTACCAGAAAAAGCGGTTCTCGTCGCAGGCCCAGCCCACCTTGACGGCGTCGCCGAAGGTGATCAGTTCGCAGGCGGGGTCCAGCATCAGGTCCATTTTGTCGCCGACGCGTTTGCCGACGGCGTGGACGTTGGCGACCTCCTGGCTGACCGGCGCGCGTCCCCAGCCGTGAATCTTGAAGGCCGGGTAGCCCAATTCGAGGCACTGTTCGGCGAAGTCGGCGAATGCCTCGGGCGAAGAGAGGCCGTCGGGCTGGTGGTCGCCGTGGTAGGTGCTGGCGTAGCAGGGGACGCTCTCCTTGTAGCCGCCCAGTAGCTTATAGACGGGCTGGTCGTAGAGCTTGCCGGCGATGTCCCACAGCGCGATGTCGATCGGCGCGAGGCCGATGCGGGCGACCTGCCGCAGTGCGCGCTTGACCTCGGTGTAGATCAGTTCGCGTTGCAGGGCGCTGCGGCCGATCAGAAAGTGGGCGAAGATGGGAATGGTGGAGAACTCGGCCGCGCGGCCGCCGGCGTATTCGCCGACGATGCCCTGGTCAGTCTCGATACGCAGGACATTCCCTTCGTGCTTGATGCGGTTACCCGGCTCGTAGACGATGTTGAAACCGTTGTAGTCGGTGCCGAGATCCTCTCTCTCGCAGGTATAGGTGTGCAGCTCGATTTTGGTGATGATCGGGTCGGCCATAGTTTGCCCCGCCTGTGGAATGGTTTGTTGACTGAGGTGGCATAGAGACGGCGCGTCGAACTCTGCCGGCGCTGCGCCGCAGGGAAGTGCGTCCGGCATATTCTACACCGACTCGCTGGAGTCCGCACCCCGCCCACGTTACAGTTGTGTGGAAAGGGCGCCGCGGTCAGGGCAATTCTCTCACCGGCGGGAAGGGCGCACTGGTGAAGTGTTAGCTCGCCTCGGAGAGCAAGGAGGGCGTCCGGCTAAGGGGTTAAGTCTTGCGCGCCACTCTTCGGACGAGCGCTTCCAAGTGCCTTGCGGCAAACATTGCGACCAGTGGGGGAAGAAGACTCAGATAGGGATCGTCGCCAAAAAAGGCAAGAGATATCCAAATCCCAGAACCGAAAAGGAGATTCTCGATAGCCAACGAGAGCAGTGCGCCACCCAGACTTTTCCGTTTGTAGACTACATCATGTATGCACCAGTTCGCGGAAAAGGCCAGGAATAAGAGTGCGAGCTGAAACCGAGAGTCGATCCCCAGATAGTTATCACCCAGAAAGAAGTACGCGCCTGCAGCGGCAAGAGCCGACCAAACGGCTAGAGAAAGCCTGTAAGGTACTTCGATACGACGCGCCGGAGTATCAGTCGCCATCCGATGTGCCTTCCTCATCTTATGCGCCGCGCTGGCGGCGCTTGCCACACGTCGGCCCCGGGTCATGCTGTGTTCCCTTCACTACCAGGAGGTTCTTGCCCTCGCATTTGGCATCAAAAGGAGTCAGGAGCGGTGCCCAAAAGTGCCGGAAGTCCGCTATTCTCGGTGAAGCCCTTTACGGATGCAGGGCAAATGCCTTTACTCCGATGAACGGTCAGGTGCAGATGACAAGAACGCCCAGGATTGAAGGGAAACCGAGGTAGGAAACGGCAACCCATGCGGAGATCCCCAGTCCCAAATAGCGGAAAAAGAGCGTGAGGATATGACCGAAAGGACTCTCGTTCTTACATAAGATCGTGTGAGTGACTTCGCCGGCAGAAATCGCCGCAACAAGAACGTACAGCGGAATAGGAGAGTCGAAGTAGCTGTGTGCGGTCAAGGTGACCATGATGGCAGCGAACAGGAACAGGAGCCCGACGGCATATCCGCCTACTTTCACATCTGTCAAGAATGCAACAGCATTGCAGAATGCCGACGTACGCCCCATTTCCGGTCCACATCGTCCCTCAATTGTGTCGTTCATGGTTGAAAGAATCCTTACAGTGTACTGCGCGTGAGAGTCCGCCCGCCATGGCGCGACTCTCGCGACAAGGCACTTTCGGATAAGTCCGGTACTGCCTATTGGGCCGCTTGGTCCGCCTAGAAAGAAGACACGCGGACTTTCTAATAAATAGAATAACGGCCGCGGGCGGCTGCTTGCCCGTTGAAATATCCCAATTTCAGGAGAAGGAGTTGCCGGTTTTGGCGTATCTGACGTCGGATTGCGGAGGTAAGAGGGAAGACTTGGAGCCAAGTGAGGTGTCAAAACGTTACTTCTGGCGACATGGAGGAAAGTGATAGGGGGTGCGTGCAGACGTTCAGGCGGGCAGCATTCGCGGGGTAAAGCAGAAGGATGAAGGGGAGCCAGAAGTCAAGACGAGAGATCGTTTGTCATAGACGCGGCCGTTCCGAGAAGTCAGGCAGCAACGAAGGGCTATGCATGCAGCACGACCCAACCGTCCTCAACGGTCACTTCGAAGCTTTCGACTGACGGATCCTCTTCCTCGGTTGTCTGCTCGACCGTCACGTCGTAGGTCCGCACGCGTAGGCGGTGTGGATTGAAGACAGAGCGACCGCTGGTGATGTCGAACTCCCAGCCGTGCCAGGGGCAGCGCAGGACCTGGCCTTCCCGCTCCCAGATGAACTCGCCGGGCTGGCTGGCGCGGGCGGTGCCGGTGATCGTTCCGCGGCAGAGTGGCGCGCCTTGGTGCGGACAGAGGCTGCGCAGCGCGTAGAAGGCGCCGTGCACGTTGAAGACGCCGATCGAACGGCTGCCAACATCGACAATCTTGCGTTCGCCGGGCGGCAGCTCGCTGACGCGGCAGATGGCGTGGGGCCGCGTTCCGGCGCGGCGCGGGGCTGCACGTTTTGGGCCGTTGCCGGCCATCTGTTCCTTCCTCACAGTCTTCTCAATAGGGCCATGCGCGCGGCAGCGGCCTCTCCGCGGCCAGCAGCTTGTGGCCTAGCCTGTGGCGAACGTCGGCCAGCTCGGCAGCGTAGGCCGGCTCGGCGGCCACGTCGCGGTAGTCGCCCCACTCGGCGGACAGATCGTAGAGACGCTCTGCGCCGTCGGCGTGGAGGACGTACCGGAAACGGTGTGTCCGCAGCGATTTCCAGCCGGTATGTTCGGTCAAGGCGGAGTCGGCGCCGTGTCCGTCGCCGTACAATCGTGGCAGCAACGAACGGCCCTGCAGGTGGGGCGGACTTTGAATTGCGGCCAGATCGAGGATGGTCGGCAGCACGTCGAGCGCTTCTGTCAGTCCGGAATTGGTACGGCCGGGCGCGGCATTGCCGGGCAGACGCATCAGAAGCGGGACGCGGCTGCACTGGTCGTGGGCGGGGTAGCCCTTGCCATAACGCAGGTGCTCACCGAGCCACTCGCCGTGATCGGAGGTAAAGATGACAACAGTTTCGTCAGCCAGGCCCAGTTCTTCGAGCGCAGCCAGCATCCGACCGACGTGATGGTCGACCTCGCTGACCTGTCCGTAGTAGCCTTGGCGCGCCAGACGCAGTTCTTCGTCGGGGAAGTTGCGCGCGTTGCGCTGCGCGTCCACTTCGGGCGGGAAGGTCGGCAGGGTCAGGGACGCGGGATCGTAGAGGTCGAAGTACTTTTGCGGCGCCACCCACGGGGAGTGGGGCGAGTAGATGCCGGCGATGCAGAGAAAATGCTGGCCTGAATGGGCCTGTTGACGCATGAATTCGATCGACTGTTCGGCAACAAATGCGGTGTGCGTCATGTCGTCGCGGCAGCGGGCAGGCAGCGGACGCTTGGGGAATCGTTCAGCCGGATGGTCGATCCCATCCTGCAGGCCCATCGTTTGTTGCCAGACCTCGGTCATCGGCGCCAGGCCCCAACTGATGAATGGCAGTTGGTCAGGCGCGTGGCGACGTACCCAGGCTCGATAGGCATCTTCGTACGAGCCGGGTTCGTCGGAGATTTCCAGGTGGTGGAAGCCGTAAGCTGGGTGATGAGTGCGGTGATCGCGGTTGGCGTGGGGCTGGAAGTGCAGCTTGCCGATGTTGGCCGAGCGGTAGCCGTAGGGTGCCAGCAGGCGGGGCAGCGTGACGGTATCCTCGGGTACGGGCACGCCCATGTGGGTGACGCCGAGGGTGGATGGATACTGCCCCGTGAGAAAACTGAGACGGCTGGGCATGCAGACGGGGTTTTGGACGAAACAGTGATCGAAGCTGACGCTTGCGCGCGCCAGGCGGTCGAGATGGGGCGTGCAGATTTGGGGGTTGCCGCTGGCGCCAAGGGCATCCCAGCGTTGTTGATCGGTGTAGATGATCAGGAAGTTGGGGCGGCGCATGGGATCAAGAGAACGTGGGTAGTGGAATGCGGCCAGTGTAGTATACTATCCACTGTCCACGGATTACTAACCACTGCTGTTTAATGCGAGGTTCTTGCCATGCTACGCGTAGCCAAGCCAGAAGGATTTGGTAATATCGTCCTGGAAGAGGTGCCTATGCCGCCGGTCGGGCCGCAAGAGGTCAGGGTGCGGAGCAAGGTCAGCCTGATCAGCAGAGGGTCGGAAATCCTGAGGCGTTACATGAGAGAGGAGGAGATCAATCCGGCGATCATGGGCTATTCGCTGGCCGGTGTGGTTGACGCGGTCGGCAGCGAAGTCGCGCACCGCTTTCAGCCAGGTGACCGGGTGATGGCGGTCGCGCCCCACGCGCAGTACGCTGTGCAGCCGATTGAAGGGTATGACGGGCCGCGCGTCTGGCCGATTCCGGACGACATCTCCTTTGAAGAAGCGACCTTCCTGCCTCTGTCCAAAAGCGGCGTGATCTGGGCGCAGTCGCCGGGCATCCGGCCCCGGCATACGGTTGTTATCATGGGACAGGGGCTGGTCGGCAACCTGGTGCTGCAGGCGGCGCGCCAGCATCTGTGCAAACGGATCATCGTCGTCGACGCGATCGCCAAACGCTGTCAGCAGGGACTTGACTACGGCGCGGACCACGCCATCGACGTGAACGAGACGGACCCGGTCGAACGGGTTATGGAGCTGACCGGGGGTGAGGGCGCCGATATCGTGTTCGAGTGTGTCGGCGGCAAACCGGGCGTGAAGTCTTTTACTCAGGCGCAGCAGATGGTACGCGTCGGCGGGACGTTGCACCTGATCGGGCTCTATCACGGGCAGCCTCTGCCGCTCGACGCGGCCAGGATGCAACGGCGGCGCATGCTGGGCGGCTATTTCGAGGAAGACCCCGGCGAAGTCATGATGGCGCGGACCGTCGAACTGATGCAGGCGGGAAAGATCCGGGTCAAGCCGCTGATCAGCCATCGCTTCCCCTACCAGCAGGCCAAAGAGGCTTTCGACCTGCTCTATGAACGGCTGTCGGAGGCGATGGGCGTGCTGCTGATCTGGGAGGAGTGAACCTTGTCGCTGGAAAGGAGCAAATTGGTCGTCTTCGTGCCTAAAGGCGGGTCGTAGCGACGCGCATTCGCTACGATTGGCAAGACAGCGAGGGGGCCACAATGAACATTCATCGACTATTGGAACTCTTGCGAAGTACCTTTCCTCAGGATTTCGAGGTGTAACCGCTCGTCGGCGCGACCGAAACGGATCTGCGGGCGTTCATGGAACGAGCAAAACTGGTTCTTCCGCCGGAGATACAAGCCTTTTTGCATGATTACAAATGGACTGATTGTTCGTTCACTGATTCTGAACGAAATCAAGACGGTCAGTCAAAGCGGCACAGAACCAAGAAACGACAAAAGAGACGTTGAGTTCATTAACACGTTCTTGCCCAGATTTCAGTAATCAGGGTAGTTTCCAATCGGTTCCGACGGCTGTGGAAGCTACTAAATTGTCCCCTTAAATGGCGACTTCGGGCCGGGATTCCCGGACGTGTTTCACGACCACGAATACGAATACAACCCCACCTACATCATGGCTTCGGACTTGGAGCATTTCATCAAATTCTTGGTCGAGAAAGAAGTGACGTTGGCCGTATCGGCTCCTGACGCGGGATCATATCCCTGGCCATTCGACAGGGAGGAGGTGATCAAAGTGGACTCTGCGATTCTCAACTTGACTGGGGTCTCGCTTCCTTGAGACGCTTTAAGGGAACAATTCTCGCGTCTTTTCCTCCACAACATTCGTGCTCGTAAGTGCGAAGGGTTTTCTGGTTTTTCGGTGATCCAGATTTCTCAAATTTCTCATAAGCTGACGACTACGTGAGTCTGTATCCTCAGGAAAACAGCCTTTCAGAGTTCTCATAAGCTAGCCAAATCACAAAGACTAGTCTTGGGAGACACAAGATGTCCTTTTCTGCCAGAGGAATCGTTCACCGATCAACAGTAACCGGAAAGCGGGGCATGATCGCCTCGGCGCACCCGCTGGCATCGGTCGCCGGGTTGCGCATCCTGATCGACGGCGGCAACGCTATTGACGCGGCGGTGGCGGTGGCCGCCGCATTGAACGTGGTGGAGCCGTACATGTCTGGGTTGGGCGGCGACGGATACATGCACATCTATTCGGCGAGCGAGGGGGAGCACAAGGTTCTGGACTATATGGGCCGCGCGCCGTACGCGGCCACCTTCGAGGAGGTGGGCGAGGCGGCAAGCCGGGAGCGGGGGCCGCGCTCACCAATCATTCCGGGAGCATGCGGGGGCTGGCTGGCCGCGCTGGAGCGTTACGGCACGATGGACGCGGCCGCGGTGTTTCAACCGGCGATCGAGTAC
>DAOUHX010000313.1:0-34678 GCA_034428395.1 Caldilineaceae bacterium | reverse complement strand
GTCGGAAAACTGCGCGAACAGTTGGAAGGCGCGCGCGTGCTGGGGTTGGTGGCGGCGCGCCCGCGTCGGGGCATCGAGTGCAACGACTACAGTTTCACACCGGCGGCGCGTGCCAGCCTGATGTTCGGCCTGGCGACGGATGAGCGGCTCTTTCGCGACTTCGGCGAACTGCGCAATGGCATCGAGAGCGCTTTCTGGCGGCGGGCGGTGGAGGCGTTGACGGAGGAGGACAAGAGTGAGCTGGACGAGTACGTCGGAAGGGCGTGGCACAAGCTCCAGCAGAGCCGGATTCAGATTCCACACCAGGAACATCGCGCTTTTCACATGACGATCTTCAGGCGGCTGGACAATCTGTTTGCGACGGGTCTGCTGGAGGCATATTGGGACGCGTACGAAGCGGTTGAGCTGAACCTGTACGCTGACTACGACTATCTGACCGAGGTCTGGGACTATCACCAGAGGATTGCGGGTGCGATTCAACAGGGAGAGTACGAAAGGGCCAGATTGTTGAACGAAGAACATTTGCTGCTCCTGCGTACGCGGGGCGTCAGGCGCAACGGCGCGAACGGGCCGACCAGCATAGAACGGGGTCACGGGGTAAGGAGACCAGCATGAGCGTTGCAGTGCGCGAAGAGCCGACCGTTCAACAGGTTGCCCCTGCAACCGTCAATGACTTTGTGATCAACGTGGCGACGGCGAACGGTTCGGGAAGCCAGACGAGCAACGGCGTGCTGCTGCGTGCGCTGTTCAAGATGGGCATCCCGATCAACGGCAAGAACCTGTTTCCGAGCAACATTCAGGGCCTGCCGACCTGGTACATCATCCGCCTGAGCAAGGAAGGCTACCTGGGCCGGCGTGAGACGACAGACGTGCAGGTATGCATGAACGGGCGGACGGTGACGGAGGATATGGAGCGCACGGTCGCGGGCGGCGTAATCCTTTATGACGACTCGTTGCCGATTGCGAACCGGCGCAAGGACGTTACGTATTACGGGATGCCGGTCAAAGAGCTGGTCAAGGCGGCGAAACTGCCCCATGCCCTGCGCGACTACGTTGCCAACATGGTCTATGTCGGTGCGCTGGCGGAACTGCTGGGAATCGACGTTGCGGAAGTGGAGGATGCGCTCGATCACCACTTCGCGGGCAAGGCGAGCGCGGTCCGGCTCAACATGGACATGGTTGAACATGCCATCGACTGGGCGCGGGAGCACGTCAAGCCGCACGACGTCTATCGCGTGGAGCGGATGTCGGGCTTCAACGAGGGCAAGATCCTGGTGGACGGCAACACGGCCGGTGCGCTGGGGGCGCTGGCGGGCGGCCTGTCGCTGGCCTCGTGGTACCCGATCACGCCCTCGTCGAGTCTGGCCGAGTCGATCGAGAAGTATGCTGACGAGCTGCGGTCGGACCCGGAGACGGGCAAGTCGACTGTGGCGGTGGTGCAGGCAGAGGACGAGATGGCGGCGATCGGGATGGTCGTGGGCGCGGGCTGGACGGGTGCGCGGGCGATGACGTGCACGAGCGGACCGGGCATCAGCCTGATGGCGGAGTTCGCGGGGTTGGCCTACTTTGCCGAAGTCCCAGCGGTGATCTGGGACATACAGCGGATGGGGCCGAGCACCGGGCTGCCGACGCGCACGTCGCAGGGCGACATCCAGGCCGCCTACTACCTCAGTCATGGCGACACGCGGCACGTCGTGCTGTTTCCGGCGAACCCGGCCGAGTGCTTTGAGTTCGGCCGCGTGGCGTTCGATTTGGCCGAGGAGCTGCAGACGCTCGTCATCGTGCTGAGCGACCTGGACCTGGGCATGAATGCGCACATTTCGGAACCCTTCGAGTATTCAGAGGAGCCGTTCAAGCGCGGCAAGGTCCTGAGCGCGGAGGACCTGGAAGAGCGTCAGGGCGTGTGGGCGCGCTACATGGATGTCGACGGCGACGGCATCACATATCGAACGCTGCCTGGCACGAAGCACAATATGGCGGCGTATTTCACACGCGGGACGGGGCACAACGAGTACGGGTATTACAGTGAGAGGCCGGACGACTGGGAGGAGAACCTGTTGCGTTTGCGGCGAAAGCTGGAGACGGCAAGGCGCCTGGCGCCCGAGCCGGTTGTCGAGGACTCGGACGTGGCCGACATCGGGATCATCAGTCTTGGCAGCAATCACGACGGCGTCGAGGAGGCGCGCGACCGGCTGGCCGGCGAGGGAGTTGCTACGAGCTATCTGCGTCTGAGGGCGTTGCCGATCGGCGACGCTGTGCGCGACTTCATCGATCGTTACCGGACAGTATGTGTAATCGAGGCTAACGGCGACGGTCAACTCCATTCAATTCTGACGACGGAGGAGCCGCACCAGGCCTTGAAGCTCAAATCGATCGCCAAATGCGATGGGCTGCCGCTGAGCGCCCGTTTCATTGTTGACGAAGTACTCAATGTCACGCAGGAGGTTCGGCAATGAGCACGCGAACGAAGCCAAACAGTGCCCGCGGCGGGCGACCCGCCAAGAAGAACCGCCTTGACCTGGAAAAGACGTCCTACCGGGGGCGGCCTTCCACGCTATGCAAGGGATGCGGGCATGACAGCATCAGCCAGCGGATCGTCAACACTGCGTGGGAGATGAATCTGGACCAGACGCAGGTGGTCAAGCTGAGCGGCATTGGCTGCAGCAGCAAGACGCCGGCCTACTACCTGGGTTGGAGTCACGGGTTCAACAGTCTGCACGGGCGCATGCCGTCGGTGGCGACGGGGGCGGTGATCGCCAACACGAGCTTGCAGGTAATTGGCGTGAGCGGAGACGGTGATTCGGCGTCGATTGGGATCGGTCAGTTCAAGCATGCCGTGCGGCGCAATCTGCCGCTGGTTTACATTGTCGAAAACAACGGCGTATACGGGCTGACAAAGGGGCAGTTCAGCGCGACGGCGGACGAGGGCCAGTTCCTGAAGTACCAGGGCGTGAACGACCTGCCGGCGCTGGACATCTGCTTGGAGGCGCTGACCGCGAACGCGACGTTTGTGGCGCGTAGTTTCGCCGGCGACCCGAAGCAGCTGGAAGTCCTGCTGAAGGCGGCGATGAATCACCGGGGGATCGCGGTGCTGGACATCGTCAGCCCGTGCGTCACGTTCAACAATCACGACAGCTCGACCAAGAGCTACGGATTCGGCCGCAATAACGAGATCAAGCTGCACGAGCTGAACTTTGTGCCGGAGTACGAAGAGATAGAGATCGCGGACTACGAAGACGAGATCGAGGTTGAGCTGCACGACGGCGGCAGCATCATCCTGAAGAAGATCGACCCGGAACACGACCCCTCTGACCGGGCGGCGGCCTACACGGCGATCCAGCGTTCGCTGGATGAGCAGAAGCTGATCACGGGGCTGCTCTACATCAATGAAGAGGAGCCTACGTTTACGGAGCTTCTGAATCTGACGGAGACGCCGCTGGCGTATCTGCCGGACGGGAAGCTGAGGCCCAGCCGGGAGGCCCTGGAGAAAGTTATGGGAACTCTGGCTTAGCTGGCCCTGCGGGATCCTGTCGGGGAGCCTCGATGCCTTCTTGCAGGCGGCTGGCGCCGCCGGCTGAATCCTGTGGATTGGGCCCTGCGGGGGCCGCGTCCTCACTGTAGTGGCCGCGCAGTTCGGGCGGCATCATGCGGGCCATTGCCCGCATTACCTCGTGGGTGTATTCCGCGACTTCCTCAACTGTCCCACTGGTAAAGTGAAATGGCTGACCGAAGCGAACGGCGATCCGTGTTCGCCTGAACGGGTTGTACCAATGCCTGTGCAGGTGCGGAATGCCGAGGACGGTGACGGGCACGACTGGCGCGTCGGCTTCAATGGCAATCCGGACGGCCCCGCTCTTGCCGCGCCGCAGAGGCTTGCCGCGATTGCGCGTTCCTTCCGGAAACATCCCCAGAACGCGTCCCTCCCGCACGAGCTTGATACTGTATTCGATGGCCGCGGTGTCGCTGGCGCCGCGATTGATGGGAAATGCGCCGATCCGGTAGAGCAGGTAGGTCATGACTGGATGGATGTTGAACAACTCCCGCTTGGCCATATAGTAGACCTGGCGGGGGCAAGTAAAACCGAGAGCAAAGCTGTCCATTCCGCCGGGATGATTGCACGCAAGAACAACCCCGCCTTCCTTCGGTACGTTCTCGGCGCCCTCAACGCGCAGCGAACAGAAAAAGGGGCGAATAGTGTTTAAGATTCGAAAGCAAGACCGCCACAACCGCGAAGCGTCGGCGGGGACCCTCATTTTCACTCTAATTCAGCCTCCGGATCTCTTCCCGAATCTTCCTGAGCACGATGAGAAGGCGCTTCTCTTCGCCGGTCGCCGGCTGCTCGGCTTCGGGCAGCCATGCTCCGTAGGGGATAGTGCCGGGCATCATCTCGATTTCACCCCTGAATAGGTGCAGACAGCCTTTGAGCTGGAAGTAGCGGCGCAGGTCGTTTTCGGCGGCGAGCAGGTTGCGAGAACCGAAGTGCAGCAGCGCGCGATCGCGCCAAAGGCTGGCCTCCCCCGGCTCGACGATCAGCATGAAGTCCAGAACGCCCAGGGCTTTCGGCAGGCTGTGCTGCGAGACATATATGGCGCGCAGATTGTTGAGGACTCTCAGAATCAGCGCATTGGTGTCGACTCTGTAGTTCTCTAGCGCAACCGGCGTGCGCAGCGTTTCCTGAAAGAGCCGCGACAGGTATTGGGTCAGCTCATCGAGGGCGACGACTTTGCCGTGGAACGGGTCGAGGAGCCAGACGCCGGCGTGATCGCGGTACTCGAGCATGAAGTGGCCGGGGAAGCCCATTCCCTGAAGTCCGATCCCGAGACGGCGGCCTATGGCAATGTAGAGGAGGCTGAGCGTGATCGGGAGGCCGAGCCGGGTATCGAGCAGGCGGTGGAGAAAGCTGTTGACGGGGTCATAGTAGTTCTCCACGTTGCCGCGGAACTCCATCTCGTCATGGAGGACGGTGATCAGCGCTTCGGCGCGGGCGCGGCCGATTGCGCCGGCGGGCATGCTTTGGTCGACCTGATCGGCCAGTTCGTCCAGACGGCGGATAGCGGCCTCGACGTCGAGGCCGTTGTCGATAAGTGTGCCGATCGTCAGCGCCAGCCTCTCAGGCCGGTCGGCGCTCGTTTCCAGTTCGGTCGAAAAGGCTGCTAGCGGGTCCACACTGAGTCCTCTCTGCGCGGTGCTGCGACGGTCAAAGCATCTTCCAGCAGTGGTTCATTTGGGGCACTCTGCACGGCGGCACTAATGTACCATTCCTGGCCGATTCGAGCAAGAGACCGCAAAGTCAAGGGGGGTTCCCGTCCTTGCGGCAACATAAGGGGCCATTGCGTTGAATGTGTGCTGTGCGACGGAATCCCGACGTGCTGCGGCCTGCCGGCCCAGGTTAACGTCCAATAAGGTCATTCGGACATAAGAATTCGATTTGTACGCCGTTGGCTTTCAGAGGTTTTCGATACTCCCACCAGTCTCGGTCAGTCGCGTTCAGTACAAGCGCGCCGGGCTGATGCGTAAGCGCTACCGCCGCGAACTTGTGATCGTC
The DNA here is from genome assembly GCA_034428395.1 of Caldilineaceae bacterium. Taxonomy (GTDB): domain Bacteria; phylum Chloroflexota; class Anaerolineae; order Caldilineales; family Caldilineaceae; genus Bin5. The sequence goes on along the minus strand of DAOUHX010000313.1, from coordinate 29,133 downwards.
CCTGTCGAAACCGGCCAGCGCGGGATCCGTGGGAAACTCTGAGAAAGGACTTTGACCGAAGATGTCCTGGAAGGTAATCGGCAACAATTTGCATCTTGCAGGATTTGTTCTGTTAACCAAAACCCATCTGAGGAATCCATCTCCAACTCCAGGTTGACCTTCAGATCGCAACTGCGCGGAATACTCCTGCAAGATGTGCCAGTCGTCGTCGAGACATATAATATGCTTGTCTTGAAAGACTTCGTCTATCCAGCCCACACACTTGTCCACACACTCTCCCGAAGCATGGCTCGCGTCGCCATTTGCGACAACAGGCACATTTGTATCTACAACCAGATCCATACCAACTAGCTTTGCTCCTTCCTACGGCGTATTGATTCTTTGGTCATGGCTACCAGATCACCGATGTCATCACCAAAGAAATTCCTGGGCCAATTTGTAATGTCGCCGAATGCGGTCAAATTCAGTTCGTTGATCCTTGAACGTCCATCAGGGTTATCGATGAAATACAAAGCACAAGATCCTGAGCCTACTCTTTCCTCCGCGATTCTTCTCTGCAGGCGATGCAGCAAGTGTTCACTGTGGCTCTCAAGGATGACCTGTATGTTGCGGGTGTTGATAGCGTCGATGAATACATCGGCCAGCCCTGCTTGCGCTTTCGGATGCAAGTGCATTTCCGGGTGTTCGAGAATCAGAGTTGAACCTTCGGGCGCGTAGTAGCACTGCGTAAGTATGGGCAAAACCTGAGAAACTCCGAAACCTACCGCAGGCAAAAGCACCTCTTCCGATCCTGGGGATTGCTTCACCCATGCCTGGAATTCACCGCTGCCCCCAAATGCACTGTCCTCCGCAATTGCACCCCGGCGCTCAAGCCTGAAGCTTTCTATCAGGCCCAGTTCCCGTAACCACTCCACCACCCGCCTCACTACGAATGGCCTTTCTCTGCGGTCGCCCCAACGGGTTGGCTGTTCGTCGGCACGGGAGGCGGCCAGCAGAGCGGGAACGGTGCGTTGGCCCTGTGGTCCTACGTCAGACGGCTCTTCGCCGTCCCAGAAATATGCTCGCCGCGGATCGCTGCGCGTCGGTCCCAGATAGTGAATGCGGCGCAGCTGTTCTTCAAAGTCAAATGCAAGCGCCCTCAAAAACGCGGCGTTTTGGTAACGGGCAAAAGTCCGATCGGGGAAGGCGTAGAATTTGAATGGCGCTGGGAGGCCAGGGCGTTTCGTTCCATGTGCTGGCTCTATCTTGTACCCCACAGACATCAGGTCGTACTGCAAGAACTCCTTTCGATACATTCCGAAACGGCATGGCTGATCGCGATTGAGAAAGTGATAGTCAAAGCTCTCAACCCAGTGCCCCCCGGCAACGGCTGCAATCAGAGCGCGAAGTTCAATTGCTCCAATCTCAAAGAGCGGACTGCCATCATTGCTCTCAGGATCGAGAATGTGCAGAGAGTCCGAAGAGTTCCAGCTGAGGCCAAACGATAGCTCGCCTTCAGTTTTGCGCTGGTTGAGGACGTCCCGCATCTCACCAAAGTGCACGTAGGCCCGTTCGTCCTGGCCTAGATGCAAAGCGATCGAAGGATCTGTCGACTCCTGCGTCTGTTTGAGCAGAAGAAGCAGTTGCAGGATTGCCGATTTCCCGGAACTATTGGCGCCGAAAAGGCCGGTGAGCGGAGCAAGACGGACATCGCCCGTGTCCTTCCAGGACTTGAAATTCCTCATCCGCAGTTTGTTTAGCATAGCTCAGGTCCGTCCACTCCGAATTCAACCGCCAAAATCGTAGCACAGAACTATTCGGATCGTAAGGCTATCAGTTCGCCGCCGTCGACACGGATGACTTCACCGGTGATATAGTCGGACTGGGCAAGAAAGCGGACGGCGTGTGCGACGTCTTCGGGTGTGCCCCAGCGCTTAAGCAGCGTGCGGTCGGCGCTGCGCCGCAGAAACTCCTCGTTGTAGTGTGGCTGGGGCATGACGTGACCGGGCGCGACCGCGTTCACGAGCACGGTGGGCGCCAGCTCAAGCGCAAGCTGCCGCGTCAGGGCGAGCAGGCCGGACTTGGCTACGGCGTGGGCGGTGAAGTTGGGCCAGGCGTGCCAGACCGAAATGTCGACAATATTGACGATGGAGGCCTGCGGGCGTTCGAGCAGAAGGGGCGCGAGTTCGTTGCTAACGTAGAAGCTGCCGTGCACGGATACGTCGATTGCCCGGCGCCAGGTATCGTAGTCCTCGGTCGGAACAGTGTGTGCGTCGAAACGATCGGCCGCATTGACCAGTAGGTCGAGACGCCCAAAACGGGAACGTACCGCCTTTGCCATCCGCTGGACGGCGCCCAGATCGCTGACATCGCACTGGACAGTCATTGCATCTACGCCGAGCGCGCGTGCGTCCTGTGCGGTCTCTTCGGCAGGTCCGGTGGAAGCATTGAAGAGGACTACCACGTTGGCGCCGGCGCGGGCGAGTTCCAGCGTGACGGCCCTTCCAACGCGGTGCGCTCCGCCGGTTACCAGGGCGACGCCTTCTCGTATGTCCACAGTTTTCGCAGTTTCCCCGCCTGCGGCGTGCAGGCACAGGCCAGTTCCCGGCTTCGGCGGCACCAATCAAAAAGGCGACGGAATCGTGGGCGTCCGCCGCCTGAAGCGTCTATGGATTCGAAGGATCTCTACTCTCGCATCGTATCCAACGTACGCTGGATAATCTCGGCCTGCATGGCCTTGGCGCGGTGCTTGCGGCTTCGGCGACGGCGGTCACCCCGAGGCTGTGAAATCTCTTCCCTGCCATCGGACTCCATGGCGCGCTTGAAGGCCAGTTCCATCGGAGAAAGAACCTCTATGTTTTCGAATTTGTCGACGACCTGCCCATCGGCGTCATCGGCCTGGGCCGCCTCGGCATCGTCGAGGGCCCCCTCTTCGGTTTCGGGCTCGTCGCGCAGCCCTTTGATGCTGACGTCGATCTGCCGGCGGCGGCGATTGATTGTAACGATGCGTACTTCCAGCCTTTCGCCGACTTCGACCACGTCATCAGGCTTCTGGACGAAACCGTTGCCCATTTCGCGCACGTGAAGGAGCGCGTCGGTGCCCACGCCGATATCGACAAATGCACCATAGGGCACCATGCGGGAAACGATGCCTTCGACGAGCTCTCCCTCCTGAAGGTCGCGAATCGTTTTTGTATCGGGCGGGATCATGGTGAGGCTGATGCGGTTGCGTTCGCGGTTCAGCCGCTTGATCCACACGGTGACTGCCTGGCCTTCCTCGACGAACTCTTTGACGTTGTTGACGCGGCCTACCGAGAGTTCGGAAATGTGAACGAGGCCGTCGCGGCCGGCCCCGATGTCGACGAACGCGCCAAAGTCGGTCACCTGCTTGATGGTGCCGGTCATCTCCTGGCCGACGCTCAGACGAACCACCTTCCTGCCGGCGTCAACTTCCTCAGCAGAGGCCTCTGCCGATTCTTCCTCGACGGTACGGGTTTCCTCAGTCATATTCCACTCCTCGTGGGGATTGGTGCTGTCCCTGCGCAACACCGAAAAGCAGTATACATATCTTCGCCATAATAGACAAAAAGAGAGAGACGTAAACGCGAACCTATGGCTGCGTCAGACCTGAAATCGAATCTGAAGAATGTCACCGTCTCGGACTTCGTAATCCTTTCCTTCAAGGCGCAGCAGACCCCGCTTGCGGGCTTCGGCCATGCTGCCGGCTGATTCCAGATCATCGTAGTGGACAGTTTCGGCCCGTATGAAGCCGCGCTCCATATCGGTATGGATTGCGCCGGCGGCCGCAGGCGCCTTGGAACCGGCGCTCACGGCCCATGCGCGTACCTCGTTGTCGCCGATGGTGAAAAAGCTGATCAGTCCGAGAAGAGTGTAGCATCGTCGAATCGCGCGGTTGAGGCCCGCCTCGACAATGCCAAACTCGGCGAGAAACTCGTCGGCCTCTGACGGCGGCATCAGCGCAATGTCGGCCTCAAGGCGGCCGCGCAGGAAGAAAGTTTCGTCATTGAGCAGGTGTTGGTACCGGCTTTCGTCGTCGTCATCGCCGGCATTGACCACTCGCAGGAGGGGCAGCAGGCTGAGAAAGCCGAATCCGGCCAGCGTTCTTGCTTCTTCAGCGCTCACAACGGCCTTGCGCAAGGGCGTTCCATTTTCAAGTACAGGGTAGAGCCGTTCCAACAGGGCCTCTTCGCGCGCCATGCGCTGACGCTCTTCCGGCTGGGCGCGAGAGCGCTGGACGGTAATTCGTTCGAGTCGATTCTCGATCGTGACCATGTCATTGAGCAGGAATTCGTTCTCCATGTCGTCAAAGTCGGCGCTCGGATCGACGCGATCTCGGGGGTGGGGCACGGCAGGATTGCTGAAGGAACGCGCCACCAGGAGCAAGGCGTCGTTTACGGCGATTGCGTTCAGCAACGGACCCTGAATGCTGCCCTCTTTGCCGATACCCTCGGTCAGGCCGGCCACGTCGTTGAATGTGACCTGGGCGTATACCGCGGGACGCGGTGCAAAAAGCTCTGCGAGGTGGTCCAAACGCGAATCAGGGACGTCGACGACGGCAGTGTGAATCTCAACCTGCCCGCTGGAATAGCCGGCTGTGGCGGCCTTGCTGCGGGTAAGAGCGTTAAATATCGTTGTCTTTCCGCTGTTCGGCCCGCCTACGATTCCGACTTTCATAGACCAATATCGATTCAGACTACGCATTTATTGAACAATATAGAAGCCTGGCCGCAAACTGTTCGTCGCCCGACGTATTTCGGCGTCGAATCGACAACCAAACAAACGAATCGCGTCTGAAACTGCGCTTGTACGCTATTTCGGCAAGGTGTACAATTGGAGTTGGACCCAGTCGCGGCAGAACCTCAGGACAGATTCCCATGGGGCGCCGGATGGGTCCGAACATTCTAACATCGACGACTGCTGCGGCCAATATCCCCGCTGCAACTTAAAGCTACTATGGCAAGCACCGCTTCTTCCAGCCAGGCCCGGATCCATCACGCCTTCTTGATGGACCATCGCAACCCGCGCGCCAATCATTTGGTGCGGATTGAGCCGGCGTTTGACGACGAGCGCTCGACGAGGGGCAACCTGTACATCCTGATCGAACTGATAGGCGGCAGCTCCGTCAGCAGCTTTGCGGTTCGCGAGATACAGTCGATCATCGAGTTGACCTACTATTCGGCGAGCGGACCGGTCAGCACCGTTCTGAAGCGGGCGATCAACAGCGCGCACGAGTCGCTGCGCGATCTGAATCGACGCAGCCCGGACATCGACCTGGAAGCGGGCATAATCTGCGCGGCGATCGTGCAGGGCCACCTTGTCATTGCCGCGGCCGGGCCGCCGATGGCGTTGATCGCGACCAAGCAACGTCTCGACCAGTTTCCGCTGGACGCCGACCGCTATACCGGCCCGTTGGGAAGAGAGTCGCAACCGAATGTGCACGTCTACCGGCACAAGCTGGAACAGGATGACGTTCTCTTTCTGGGAGAAAGCGAGTGGTTCCTGCAGTCCGATGTTCGGACGATCGGCGGCGCGATCGTCAGTACGTCGGTGGAAAACATGTACGACATGGTCGCGCATTTGCGGGAGCAGGGTGAAGACTTACCCTTACTGGGCCTGCTGCTTGTCTATTCGGAGCAGCCCGGACCGGGGTCCGATGAGGATGCAGCCTCGCGGCTGCCGACCGCGGTCGGAGCAGCGCCGCCGGTGCGGGGAATGCCGGACGAGGCCGGCAGAAGGTCCATAATTCCTTTCCGGAACCGGCGCGATGCCGGCACGGACGATCTTCCAAGCGCGCCGACGATGCAGCATCAGCTGGCTGTACCGTTTCGCTCTTTTGTGAAGCTGCGAGGCCCCTGGTACAGGCGGGCCTTCAGTTTCCTGGGCCGACCTGGGCGTTGGATGTCGGGGCTGTTTCGGGATCTTCTGCCAGCGGTACAGGAGAAGGAGGCCGAGGCGTCCCCGGACGAAGGAGATCCAGGTCACCCGGCGGCGCCCGAGTCAGCCGCCCCGTCTGGGCCGCAGGCGCCCCTTCCGGCGGATCCCCAGGCCGGAGAGCGGCTTCAGCTTCCGGCATTGCCGGAGTATGCGCCGCCCGAACCGACCAAGGGGAACCGTCGCAGACTGTTCCTTTCTATTGCCGTACTGATTCCGCTCTTGACGTCGGCTGTTGTGGGTGCAGCATTCTTGCGAGAAGGCAGCATCAATCAGGAGGAAGGAGTTCAGCTGGTCGAACTGGCAGGCAGCAAACTGTTGGAGGTCCAGCGGGCCCTGGAGGTCGATGACAGTGCCACGGCGAGGGCGGCGTTGAGCGAGTCACAGCGATATCTGGACGAAGCTGTCTTACTTGTAGGCGTTACTGAACAGATCACGGAGATGTCGCAAGTCATTGCGACCCAACTGCAGGAGTTGCTCCAGGTTCGCGCCCTTTACTCTCTCGACGTTCCATTGCTGGAGTACGCCTCCGAGGCCTCGCCGCAACGCGTCGTCGTCTCCGACCAGGACATCTATGTCTTGGACAGTAGCAGGCAACTGGTCGAACATTACCGGACCAACTCGGACCGGACGCTGCTTGATGAGAACAGCGGCGCCGTACTGCGGGAAGGAGACATTGTATCCGGCGTAACGGTTGGGCGGATCGTAGACATTGCCTGGCAGCCGCGCATATTGGGATTCGCCGAAAAGGCCAGTCTGCTGGTACTGGACCGGAACAACAACGTCTTCCGCTACAATCGATTTGACGGGGCCACACACTTGCAGCTGGCGGGTCAGAGCACCTTGGGAAGCATCGGTCAGCTGGCCATCTACAATGGCCGGCTCTACCTCGCGGATGAGCGGGAGAACCAGATCTTCCGTTACACACCGGCCGGTTTGGACTACGATGAAGCGCCGGTAAACTGGTTCGACGAGCAGGTTCAGGGCGATCTCTCCGGGCTGGTAGCAATGGGTATCGACGGGGACATCTGGCTCATGACCGAAGATGGGACCGTCTTGCGCTATCGTCAGGGAGAACAGTTGCCGTTCAGTCTGGAGAGGGTCCCGGGATTGGGGGGCTTGCTCGTCGACCTCGTGCTGGACGACAACGCCGACGGAACCCTCTATGTCGCCGACGCAACCGAGGAACGCATCCTCGTCTACGACAAAGAGGGCCGCTATATCGAACAGTTCGTCGACGCCGAAGACATGGCGTTGGCAGGATTGAGGGGGCTCTACCTGGACGAGCTCACCGGAATGTTGTACATATTGACGAGCTCTGCGCTGTACGCGCATCCCCTCCCGCGTTAGTTCAACAAGCCCCGCAGGTCAACATTCCGCTGGCAGGTCTTCGCATCACGGGAATCGGTCGCGACGCCAATCGGCGACGCCAGGCCTGACCGCCCTTGCTTCATATCCAGTTGGCTGTCAACCAGCATTCATGCTATAATCGCAGGCACTATGCCGAAGGTCAGACTCTTCTCACGACTGCGGCCCGGAGCCTACAGCCAGACTCCAGTCCAGGCTCGAAGCCGACGCCCCTGGAGCAGTCCTCTAGCCGTTCTCGGGGGCGTTTTCCTCTCGATCCTTCTCCTCGTCATCGCCTTATTTGTCGGCAGCAAACTCGCAGAACAGGCCGGCAACTATGCCTTCAGCAGGAGCTTTCCCGAGTTCGGACCGGGACTTCTGGCTGAAGCGAACACAGACAAGGTGCCGGCAAGTCAGCCTGAGCAGCCGGTCGTTGCGCGCGAGGACGACAACACGGTCGCAGTCCCAACAATCGCTTTCGTGCCGGAGCGCAAGGTGAACATCCTGTTGCTGGGCTCCGACGACCGGGTCAGCGACCGGGAGCCGCCGCGCACCGATACGATGATTCTGCTGACGCTCGACTTGGAGAGGAAGACTGCGGGGATGATCTCCTTGACCAGGGACCTGTGGCTGCCCATTCCCGGTTACAATCTGACGACAAAGATCAACACGGCCTATGCCCTGGGTGAAGAGAGAGGCTATCCCGGCGGCGGTCCGCAGCTGGCGATGGATACGGTAAGCGGCTTCATCGGCCAGCCTGTGCACTACTACGTTCAGGCCAACTTCAATGGATTCGTCCGCTTCATCGACGAAATCGGCGGTGTTGCCGTCGACGTGCAGCAGCCGATCTACGACCCTGAGTATCCGACGTCCGACTTCGGCTTTCAGACATTTCAGCTGAGCGCCGGGCGGCACCATTTCGACGGCGAGACCGCGTTGAAGTACGCGCGCACGCGCAACATGGACAGCGATTACGGGCGGGCGGCGCGTCAACAGCAGCTGCTGCAGGCCGTGGCCAACAAGCTGCTGTCAACAGACATGATACCTACGCTGCTTGGAAATGCACCGCAGCTGATGAACACGTTGTGGGGCAGCGTGAGTACCGATATGCCGCCTGCGAAGATGGCCGAAATCGCGTTTCACGTCCAGTCCGGCCAGTTCGAGTACCGACAATTGGTGCTGGACAACCGGTACGGTACTGAGACTTACAGCCACAACAAGGCCTGGATCCTGCTGCCCAACCGGGAGCTGATTCGTCCCGCGCTGAGGAAGTTCTTCGGTCCGGTTGCAGTCGCGGCGGGCGACTCGGACGCAACGCCGCTATCGGGCTCGCCAGCGCAGCCGGGCGCGCCGACGCCCCCCGAAATCGCCGAATCCGGAGCAGGCCAGAGCAGCCCGCGTCCCATCGTGCGAGTCTTGAATGCGCGCGACGCCAGGTTGGAGGTTTTGAACGGGACCTCCCAGTACGGCGTCGCCGCCCGGGTCCGCCAGGAACTCCAAGCCAAGGGCTGGAACGTCGTTGCGATCGGTGACGCGGACCGCAGCGATTACCGGCGGACGCTCCTGGTGAACTACAACACCGACGATAGGCTCGTGCGGGAACTCGGCCGTCTATTGAACTTGACGCCTTCCCTGCACGCCATGCCCGGACTCCTGAAATCCGATTCAACTGACCTGCGCATCGTCATCGGGCAAGACTACTTGACAAACGCTTCCAACGATAGCCGATAGTCTCCGCACCTCGCGAAAACTTCCAGCCTGGAAAGCCCCGGTCAATTCCTCCAATCCATGGGTCTTGTACAGTTCGGCAGCTACACTTTTGACGCCGACCTCATCGCCTTCGACAAAGACGGCACTCTGTTTGACTTTGGCGCCAGCTTGCGAGCGCCGTTTCTGGCCGGCGTGGAGCGGCTGGCGGCGAACTTCGCGGGCAGATCGAATGTTCGGGCAGAACTGTACCGTACCCTGGGGTATAACTCGGCAACCGGCACGTTCGACGCGCGAGCGCCGTTTGCGACTTCGACGAATGCCGCGATCGGATATGCCCTGGTCACGGTCCTGTTCCAGCATGCCGGCCCCGAACAGGACTGGAGCGCGTGCGAGCGGCTGGTATGGGAAGATTTCGGGCCGCTGTTTGAGGGTTCCCGCCATCTGAAGGCGGTGACGAGTCTGGAGACGCTGTTTTCTGCGTTACACAATTGTGGTGTAAAGGTCGCAGTAATCAGCAATGACGACGCCAGCAACACGGAGTCGGCGCTGGCCTACTTCGACATCGCGCCCTACGTCGACTTCGTCGCCGGCGGAGATGGGCCGTACCGGCATAAGCCGGCGCCTGATGCGCTTCTGGCGGCTGTCGAGCAGTTGAGCGTTGCGCCGTCGCGTACCGCTGTCGTCGGGGACGCGTTGTCCGACCTTGAGATGGGGCGCGCGGCGGGGGCGGGGCTGCGAGTCGGGGTGCTGACCGGCGCTTCCTCGTGCGAAGAGCTGGCGCAATCGGCCGATTTGGTCCTGAAATCGATCGGCGAAATCAGAGTCGCCGCTAAGCCCGCGGGTCAACCATAACCCGCCCCTGACCATTCGTCAGATCTGCCAGGCGGGTGGTAAATCCTTCGATGTACTTGTCCGGCATCAGGAGTTGGAATGAGACGTCAGCCGCGAACTGCCGGGCAACGATCTCCGCCTCGTACTCCGGCAGCATCCTCTGGAACAACGTAACGGCACTGTAGCCGATGACGACCTCCAGGCTCGATCTCGACGTTTTCTCAACGCGTTGCAGTCCCTCCAGTGCATCCTTCACGCCGCCGCTGTAAGCCCTTGCAAGCCCGCCCTTGCCCAGCTTGACGCCTCCAAAATAGCGGGTCACAACCGCGGCAACATCGCCCACGCCGCTGTGGAGAAGCACTGTCAGCATTGGCCGTCCTGCGGTCCCGTGCGGCTCCCCGTCATCGCTCATGCCCACCTGCGCGGTCGATCCCGGCGGCCCGACCAGGTAGGCCCAGCAGTTGTGGTTGGCCGAGTCGAATTCGGCTCTCATTTCCTTGATAAACGCCCTGGCTTCCTCAACTGAATCGGCGGGAGCCAGCGTCGTGATGAAATGGCTGCGGCGAATCTTCTCTTCTACTCGATGTCGCGCAGCGGGAACCGTATAGGGCTGGACCATAGTTCTCCGCCGGGTCAGCCGGTCTGGCAGACACCTGGCGTACCTTCTCTATTTTGCGGGAATCGAAGCCGGCATTTACGCTTGCGCGCTCTGCAGGACCCGCTCCTCCAGCGAGTGCGACCATTCTCGCACGGAGCGATGAAAACGGCGCCACAGGATGATTGCGTTCACGGGCGAAGTGACGAGAAAGATGCCCCACACATGTGCGAGACCGCCGTCAAAGAAAGTGACAACCACCCATGCGATGAGCATGGTCGACCAGATGCTTGCGGAGTTGGAGCGCAAGGGAAAAACGGTGTTGCCCAGCCCGCGCAGCGCGCCCGACTGAACGAAGAGCGTGGCCCAGAACGGCTGCGCCAGCGCCACGACCTTGATTGCTGCCGCGCCGGTCCGCACAACTTCCGCGTCGCTGCTGTAGAGGCGTACGATCGGTTCCGCCAAAAAGAAGGAGATGACCCCCATCGCGGCCATCCACAGAACCGCCCAGCGCGTGGCAATGTCGGCGACTTCGGCGCCTTGTTCCGGTTCCTGCGCGCCGAATGACTGTCCCACGAGCGCGGTCGCGGCGATTCCAAAGCCGAATCCGGGTAGGAATGACAGGGAGAGGGCATTGAAGGCAATTCGGTGGGCGGCAAGGGAGGCGGTTCCGAGGCTGGCGACGATAACTGTCATGAGCGTAAATCCCGTCGCAATGAGCAGCTGTTCGAGCGCAGCCGGAACACCGACCCGCAGAACAGACGATGCCACTTTGATGTCAGGCAGCCAGCCCGCGCGACCTGCTATCGAAACGCCCTGTCTGCCGCGCCACATGACGTAGAGCAGGAGTGCCGCGGCGAGAAGACGCGAGAAGAATGTCCCCCAGGCGCTCCCCACCGCGCCGAGGGCGGGCAGACCGGCCAGCCCGAAGATCAGACCGTAGTTCAAGAATACGTTGACAACATTTGCCACAGCGGTGACGCGCATCGGTGTTTGCGAGTCACCCAATCCCCGCAGCGCGCCGCCGCCGATAAAGAGGACGACAAGGACGACAACGGTGGCCATCGAGACCTGGAGGTATTCGACGCCGATGCGGGTTACATCCTCATCTGCACCAAAGAGACCCATGATGGGAGAAGCAAAGACCGACCCGATGACAGCGAGGGGAATGGCAAACAACAGGCTCCACACGATCGACTGGCGGGAGAGGCGGGCGGCGTCGGCCAGTTTGCCGGCGCCGAAGGCCTGCGCTACGAGCACGCTGCTGCCTACGCTCAGCGAGCCAAGTGCGGCGATGACGAAGAACATCACCTGGACCGAGGCGCCAACGCCGGCAACAGCGGCCATGCTCAACTGTGCCACCATCCAGGTGTCGACCACCATTAACATCGTCTCAAGAAAGCTCTCACCAATTACGGGCCAGGCCAGCGTAAAGACCCGCCTTTTGGCGGACAAGCGCGGCTCGGCTGGGCTACTGCCGGCAGGAGATGGCTCAGCAGATTCATTCTGCATTCTGGTCACCAATTGAAAACGAAAAAGGCGTGCGGTTCGATCCTGGAGTGCAGTGTAGCAGACTGTCAGCTGGGCCGCACCATTCCGGGTAGGAGGAATCGCCGATCGCGCCTACCTATCCGCGATCCAGAAGAACTCTCTTTCGCGGTAGCCGGCTTCGAATCCCAGGCGGCGGTAGAACTTTCCTTCATTCGCCGTCTGGAGGCCGGCGAAGGCGTAGCCGAGAGAACGGGCTGTGGCCAGGATGTGACTGATGAGGGCGGAGGCGTACCCTTTGCCGCGTAAGGGCCGGGGCGTGGAGATATCGTAAATGCCTGCGATGCCGCCTGCCAGAATGAGAGCACCGGACGTAACCACCTCGCGGCCGACAAGACCGCTATAGAGCCGGGCGTTGGTGCTGGCTTCGAGGGAGTGACGTCGATAGGCATCGTACCAGAGCTGGGCGGCGCGCTGGCTCGTGCCGAAACCGCGCGCGGAGGCAGTCCACCAGGAGCGGAGGTCCGGCCCGGTCGAGACCGGAACAACGCGGAACCCGACAGGGAAGGACAGGCGGGGCAGTTCGCCGAGCGGCCGGAACATCCAATGCTCGCCCTCACCGGCAGACAGCCCGCGCCTGGCCAGTCGGTCGCCAAGATCATCGGGCCGGTCGCCGGGAAAACAGAGCCAGCGGCAGGCCTCGGTTCTACTGCTTATATCGTCCAGAAGTGCGTCAATGCTATCGTCAACGCTTTCGGGGGGAAAGCTGGACCGCAAGACGTGGTTGCCGGGCGGCCTGTTGGCTACGATCCACGCAACTTGATCGTCCTCGTGGACGCATACGCCGTGCTGACCGTGAAACAGACGGAAGTAGGCGATATAGTTCCGGCGGAGAAGCTCGATCAGGTCTGGTCCGGTCATTGGGGCCGCAGGTTGCCTTCCTTCCTGCATACGAACTGGTAGGGCTGCCGAATACCCTATCATCGCGTAGCCTGCAGGGCAAGACCGGGTGCCTATACTGCGATGGACGGGAAAATGTCTTGGTGCGGAAATTGATCCGTGATATAGTCTGCGCGGGAAAGAGAACCGCCTTCAATCTGTTCACTATTGCGCCGCGACCATCGGCAGGCCGCGCGCTTGCCAGGCGCGGCGCCATCTTGCTACCTGGCTCACTGGGCAAACGGACTTGGATACCGACAGAAACCTCTGACGCGATTACTTACACTTCCTTAGTCCTGTCTGCCCGAAATATTTGAGTTTTACTGCTTGTGCCACGCTCGCGAGAAGGCAACCGCTTTGCCGGTAGAGCCGGCGAAAGTCGGAATATCCCATGCGATTCTCCCTTTTGCGCCCAGTATTCTCGATAATTGTCTTTTTGACCATCGCCTTGGCCGCGTGCGAGCAACCGGTTATGTTGCCCGCCGCGGGACTACAAACGCCGGCTGCCTCTGCTGCGGCGCCCGATACAGACGCGCTGACAGACCGGCTGTCCGCCGCTTACGGCATTGCCGGAGATCCCGCGCGCGGGGTGAACGTGAAGCAGGTCGAGAGCGGCGACGGGCAGCCCTTGTTCGTTGCCTTCACCAACGGTCTTCCGCCGGAAGACGACAGTTTCACACACAAGATATCGCTCCACGCGCCGGGGCAGGCCGGCTGGACGGAGTTGGGGCGAACGGACTTGGAATGCGTCACCTATCTGGAAGAAACTTGGCTGGAACAGGTCCAGATCGTACCCGGAGACTTATGGCTGACCGTTAAGGGCGGGACGGGAGCCCATGGCGGCTGCCTTGAACTATTGCGTTGGGACGGAAACAGCCTGCATGTGATAGTCAGCGGCTTCAGCAGCAGCCCTGACGCTGGATCGTTGGTCGATTTGAATGAGGACGGACAGTTGGATTTGCGGATCGACAACAGCGACCCCTATGTCTTCTGCTACGCTTGTGGCGTTTCGCAGTACTGGGCTCAACTTTACTATTGGGATGGGCAGTCTTTCGTTGAGGTTGTTCCGACACCGTTGTCGGACGAATATGGCGAAGAGATACGCGACCTGAACAACCGTGCCGTTGATCTGGCGCGGGCGAGCCTGTTCGCCGATGCGTTAGTGCGGATCGAGCAGGCGCAGGCGATGGCCCCGGAAGACGACACGGTCGCCTGGAACGCAATCTGGATTCGGCACCATTTGGAGGAAAGCAGGCGCGAGGCCGCGGAAAGCCGGTTTCCGATTCTGGGTCACGTGTTTGCCGGCGATTGGGAGGCTGCCGTCGAATCAATGTGGGCTATCGGCCTGCCGACGATCGCGAGCAATGCCCCGATTCCCGAAGAATTCACAGCCGTCAGCTCTGCGTCACTGGTCGGAGAGTTCCTGAATCAGTATGCCGACACCGCGACAGCACTACAGCCTGAGCGGGCGGCAATTCACGCCCTGGGGGCCTGGGGCCGTTTCCTGGTCAATCGGGACGACCCTGCCGTCCCGGCACGGTTTCGAACGGCGGCTGAACTCGCCCCGGACGATCCGCGCTACGCCGAAATGGCGGCGGCGTTTGAAGGCAGGAGCGCAACGGCACCGGTTGCGGCGACAGCCGTTCCCCCGGCAAGTCTCGAAAATTTGAGAGGCCAACTGGCCGCGGAATACGGCATGGTGCACGACGAGGCGCGCGGCGTGGCCGCGCGGCCGCTCGAAAGCGGCGATGAAGTCCCCCTGTTTGCGGCGTTTACGTACGGGCTGCCCCCGGATGATGGCACCTTCATGCACAAAGTTTCGATCCATGCTACCGAAGCTGGCCAGTGGTCGGAATTGGGCCGGGTGGAGCTGGCATGCGTGAACTACCTGGACCAACACTCGCTGGTGCAGGTAGAAATCGACACGGATGACATCTGGCTGTTTGTGCAGGGCGGGGCGGGCGCGCACGGTGGATGCATAGAGCTGCTGCACTGGGACGGCGAAGCGCTTCAAGTCGCAATCAGCAGCTTCAACAGCATCCCCGATGCCGGGTCCGTTTCCGACTTGAACGGCGACGGGCAGCAGGACCTGTTGCTGAACAACAGCGACCCCTACATTTTCTGCTACGCCTGCGGAGTGCAGCTCTACAAAGCGCGATTCTTCACCTGGGACGGGCAAGCGCTAGTCGAAGCGGCTCCAAGGTCACTGGACGAAAGTCATTCAGAGGCATTGCGCGCATTGAACGACGAGGCCCTGGCGCTGGCCGAGGCAGGCCTGTACGCGGACGCACTGGCCCAGATCGAGCGCGCCAGAGAGATGGCCCCCGAAAGTGGGACGGTTGACTGGAATGCCGCCTGGATTCGCCACCATCTTGAAGTCAGCCGCCAACTCGCCAGGGCCAGCCAGTATCCTTTGCTGGGCCACGTCTTTGCCGGAGACTGGACCAGTGCTTTCGACGCGCTTTGGGCCGTCGGGCTGCACCGGTTCTTGAGCGACATTCCGATCCCCGGCGATTCCGCGGCTTTCGGATTCGGCGACACAGTTGGGGCGCTTCTGGTTCAGTACGCGGACAACGCGTTAACGCTGCGCCCTGAGCGGGGGGAGGTCCACGCATTGAGGGCATGGGGGCACTATTTGCTCGACAGTGCCGACCCTGAGGTGACTTCAGCCTTTCAGCGCGCGGCGGAGCTGACGGCCGGAGACCCCCGTTTCGCGCAAATCGTCGCATCGCTTGGCGACTGACCAGGCGGCGGGGGCCATGCGCCCGGCTGATTCAGGACAGGAGGAAAGGCAATTGCGAACTGTCGACGTGGGAGATGTGCGAGAGGCGGTCTCCGCGCTCCTGCGCCAGGCCGCGCACAGTCTGCCGGATGACTATCTGGCGGCGATGCGCAGAGCGCAGCGCGAAGAGGAGTCGCCCACCGGGCAGCAGGTCATCGAGCTCCTGCTGGAGAACGCAGCCTATGCGGAAACCGAAACGATCCCGACGTGCCAGGACACAGGCATGGCGATTCTGTTCGTGGAGGTCGGCCAGGACGTCCATTTCAGCGGAGGAACGATCGACGATGCCCTGCAGGCGGCAACGCGAGATGCATACGCCGACCTGCGCAAGTCGGTCGTGAACGATCCTCTATTGCGAGTGAACTCAGGCGACAACACGCCCGCGCTGATCCATTGGGAGATTGTGGCCGGAGACCGCCTCAAAGTCAGCGCACTGCAGAAGGGCTTCGGGGCCGAGCTGATGAGTCGCGTGCAGATGTTCCCGCCCGCGGTTGGGATTGACGGCGTGCGCAGCTTCGTGTTGGAGACGGTTGAACGGGCGGGCCCCAACGCGTGCCCCCCACTCATCGTCGGCGCGGGCATCGGCGGCTCGCTCGACACCGTCGGGATTGCGGCCAAGAAAGCGCTGCTGCGACCGATCGGCAGCCTAAACCCCGTTCCTCACCTAGCCGAGTTGGAGGCGGAGTTGCTGGAAGCCATCAATGCGCTTGGGATCGGTCCGCAGGGATTGGGCGGCGTCGTGACCGCGCTGGCGGTGCACGTGGAAACCCTGGCAACGCACATTGCGGCGCTTCCGATGGCGGTGAACCTGAACTGCTCGGCGCCGCGACGCGCGACCCTGGAGTTGTGATGACAAAGACGGTCGTTGCTCCGCTCGATGAGGCAACCGTGAAGTCACTGCGGGCCGGCGAGCAGGTCCTGCTCACGGGCCGGATCTATTCGGCCAGGGACGCGGCGCATCAGCGCCTCTTCGAGGCGATGCAGAGGGGAGAACCGCTGCCGCTGCCTCTTGCCGGCCAGGTCATCTATTACGTTGGGCCGGCGCCGGCCAAACCGGGCGCCGCGATCGGTCCGGCCGGCCCTACGACAAGCGGCCGGATGGACCCCTATACGCTCCCACTGCTGGAGCGGGGTGTGGCAGGACTGATCGGCAAGGGAAGCCGGTCCGAGGAAGTTAAGCGAGCCCTCATACAGCATACAGCCGTCTATTTTGCCGCGGTGGGCGGAGCGGCCGCTCTGCTGGCACGGCAGATTCTCAGTAGCCGGACCATTGCCTACGATGATCTGATGAGCGAGGCAATTCGCGAGTTGGAGGTTGAAGCCTTTCCACTGTTTGTGATCAATGACTCCCACGGCGGCGACGCCTACCGGTCAGCCACAGAAGCCTACCGCAACCGCGCAGCAAACTCTCACGCATCCTCAAAGTGAACTTCGCCGGCGAGCCGCAGTTGATGCGCCGCCTGTTCGGCGGTCAGGTCGCGTTGGGGCGTGGCAAGCATTTCGTAGCCTACCATGAACTTCTTTACCGTGGCTGAACGCAGAAGCGGCGGGTAGAAGTGGGCGTGAAGCTGCCAGTGGAGGTTGTCGCCTCCATCGGTCGGCGCGGCATGCCAGCCCATCGAATAGGGAAAACTGGTCGTAAAGAGATTATCGTAGCGTGTCAGTAGCCGCTTGAGCATATCTGCGAGTGCATCCCTTTCAAACGGTGTCAGAGCGGCCAGCTGCACAACATGCCGGCGCGGCAGGACCAGCGTTTCGAAGGGCCAGACCGCCCAGTAGGGCACCAGCGCCACCCAGGCTTCGTTGTCGACCACAATCCGGGTCCGTTCTGCAAGTTCCTCTTCCAGATAGTCCAACAACATCGGCGCGCCATGTCTCTTGAAATAGGCGCGCTGCTCGCGGTCCTCCTTGGCAGGTACAACCGGCAGGCGCCGCGTGGCCCACACCTGGCCGTGTGGATGCGGGTTGGAACTGCCCATGATCGCCCCCCGATTCTCGAAGAGCTGCACATAGCCGATTTGCGGGTCCTGCCCCAGCTCAGCCGCCTGTTCCGCCCAGAGGTCGATCACGCGGCGAATGGCGGACCGCCCCATACGCGCCAGGGTCAGGTCATGGCGAGGACTGAAGCAGATGACGCGGCATACGCCGGTCTCGGCCTGCGAGTGCAAGAAGCGGCCGGACCTGAATTCGCCGCCAGGCGTATCGGTACGCAGGGCGGCGAAATCATTTGAAAAGACAAAGGTGTGGGCATAAACGGGATTGGTCAATCCGCCTGCGCGCTCGTTGCCGGGACACAGATAACAGTCCGGATCGTAGCGGGGCAGGGACGGCGGCAGCCGGCTTTCCGTCTGGCCCTGCCACGGACGTTGCATGCGATGGGGCGAAACAAGGACCCACTCGCCGGTCAGCGGATTGCGGCGGCGGTGCGGATGCTGTGCAGGGTCAAAGCGAGCGGTCATGCGGGCACGATAGGGGAGCCGGGAAGCGGGCGTGGCGGGAGACAGCTAGCCGCGTTCGCGGGCCTGCTGTGCGAGAGCGATCGCGCCCAGGACACCGGAACGGCTTCCAAGCGCCGGCGGAACGATGTAGTCGTCCAGCCCTTCAAGCACGGTCTCGCTCTGAATGTAACCGTTCAGGTGGGACTTCACTTTCTGGCGTACAAGCGGAAAGATCTGCTCCTGTTCCATGACACCGCCGCCCATCACGACCATCTTTGGCGACAGAATCATCATGATGTTGGCGACGCCCCACGCCAGGTAGTGGGCCTCGAGTTGCCAGGCTTCGTGCACGGCGGGAAGCGTCTCGCCGGGCTGTCCCCAACGCGCCTCAAGCGCGGGGCCGTTGGCCAACCCCTCCCAGCAGTCTCCGTGAAACGGACACGTGCCCGCGAAGGAGTCGCGCTCCCAGTCATGGGGTATGGCGATGTGGCCCATTTCCGGGTGGAGCAGCCCGTGCATCAGCTTTCCGTCTACCATGCCGCCGCCGCCGATGCCGGTGCCGATAGTCAAATAGACAAATGTATCGACGCCCCTGGCCGCACCCCAACGATGCTCGCCGAGCGCGGCGACGTTGACATCGGTGTCGAACCCGACCGGTAGGCCGAAGGCATCGCGTAGCAGCGGCACGACCGGCGTATGGGCCCATCCCGGCTTGGGCGTATTGGTAATGTAGCCGAAGCTGGGTGACTCCGGCTCCGGGTCGACGGGGCCAAAGGAGGCGACGCCGATCGCGGCGATCTCATGCTGCTCCTGCTGTCGCCTGAAGAAGTCGATTACGCGGCCCAACGTTTCGTCCGGCGATTCCGTAGGTAGACGAATTTCGGCAACTATTTCATCCGGTCCGGAGCCGACCGCGCAGACGAATTTGGTTCCACCAGCTTCGATGCCGCCATAGAGAGTCATTTTGGACAGTACCTCGCTTGCAGCTCCTCTGCCGTCGGTTTTTCGGCCCTACCGGTGACGCGGCGGGCCTGCCGGGTGAACCCTTCCTGGGACCAACCGACCTGTTCGCCGATCCTGTCGTGCAGCCAATGGTAGAGACAAAGGGCCTCGTCCTGGGACCGCCAGTCGTGCCAGCCGGATTCGGCGTAAAGAGCGGGGATGGCCGTGCGCGCGGTGCGCTTGCCGCCGCAGCCGTCTCCGGCCACGAAGCTGTCCACAACTATCCGATCGCTTGTGCTGAGCAACAGCTTTCCAAAGGTCTCGACACCGGAGTACGGCAGGCACGGGCTGACCGTCACCTGGGTCGGAATACCGGCCTCGCGTGCCTGGCGGACAGTAGCCAGCCGCTTGCCTATCGAGGGACAGCGCGGCGTCAGGCGTTGACGAACGTCATCGCGATCGGTCTCCAGCGAGACATTGAGAAGACATCGATCGCCAAGTGCCGCCATCATGTCAAAGTCCCTTGACGCCAGAGGCGAGCGGGTCTGAACTACAAGAAGGCCGGGGGGTCTCTTCACAAAGACTGCAAGGCACTGGCGGGTTAACCCGAAGCTGCGCTCGGCCCCCTGGTAGGGGTCGGTCGTGGACGACATAAAGACTGCTGTTTGCTCGATCTGTTCCTTCTCTTCCAGCCGATTCAGTTCGCGTTCCAACTGCTCGGCAATGCCAACCCGCGGGTATACGTAGTTGCCCCACTCCAAGCCCCCATTGTTGAAACGGTGGACGTTCGAGTACCGTACATAACAGTAGCTGCATCCGAAGCGGCACCCAATGTAGGGTTGCAGCGTATGGCTGAAACCGGTGAGGAAGCCGCCGGTGCGCGTCAGTGCACTGCGGGCCGGTCTCTCGCGTATAACTGCCTGACCGGGGTGGGGGGAGGCGCCAATTTCCGCCGAAAACATGAGGCAAGTATACCACTTCGGGACGGCAGGTGCTATACTTCCCACAATGAACAGGCGATTTCGCTACTGCCCATATTGTGCCGGCGCGATTGCAGAGGAGTCGCGCTTCAACGCCGTTCGACCCGTTTGCAGGTCCTGCGGTTTCGTCCAGTTTCATGACCCGAAAGTGGCCGTTATTGCCCTGATTCTCCACGAAGGACGCGTCCTGCTGGTGCAACGCGCCGTCGACCCCGCGCAGGGCAAATGGTCGCTGCCGGGCGGCTATATGGACGCCGGGGAAATGCCGCTGGAGGCGCTGCAGAGGGAGCTGAACGAAGAGGTCGGGCTGACAGTGGAAATTGGTCGCCTCCTGGACATCTTTCCTATGGTAAATGACGGTGGCGAACGAGTCGGGATCGTCCTGGCCTTTAAAGCGGGCCCGGCCGGTTCTGCGGCTATCCCGTACGTGGCGGACGACGTTCAGGCAGCGGGCTGGTACCGGCCGGAAGAGCTTCCGTCTGAAATCGCCTTTGATTCGACACGATCACTCCTGCAGCGTTGGATTGAGATGGACAGCGGTTCCTGATGCAGATGCCAGTCGAGCAGCCAGTGTCGAGTTCTACAGAAAGCAGGACATCAGAAGGCCAAGGCCCGACTTCGGCAGGTGAGAGGGGCGGTCCAGACCGCGCGGCTGATCTCTCGTCATCTGCGCTTCCAGAGACAGCCCCATACGAAAGTCGAGCGGCTGGGCAGACCTGGCTGATAACGGGCGGGGCGGGCTTTCTTGGCATCAACCTGGTGCGCTGTCTGCTCGAGCGCGGCATCCGGCCGGTGTCACTGGACATCGTTCCCTTTGACTATCCCGAAAGGGAGGCGATCACGGTTGTAGACGGAGACATCCGCGACCTCGAAGCGTTGCGAACGGCAATGGAGGGTGTGGACCTGGTAGTTCACGCCGCGGCGGCGCTCCCGCTCTACAGCCCTGAGGAGATCTATTCGACCGACATCGACGGCACTCGCAACGTGCTGCAGGTCGCCCAGGAGGCGGGCATCGAGCGGACGGTCCAGATCTCGTCCACCGCCGTGTACGGCATTCCAGATCACCATCCACTGGACGAAGAGGACCCGTTGATCGGTGTCGGCCCTTATGGTGAAGCGAAGATCGGGGCCGAAGAGGTCTGCCTGGAATACCGCCAAAAGGGGATGTGCGTCCCGGTCATCCGCCCCAAGACCTTTATCGGGCCGGAACGCCTGGGCGTTTTTGCGTTGTTCTACGACTGGGCGAAGGACGGCAGGAACTTCCCGATGCTGGGCAGCGGCAGGAACCGGTATCAACTGCTCGACGTGGAGGACTTGTGCGCGGCGATCTATCTGACTGCGACCCTGCCGGCGGAGCGCGTGAATGACACATTCAACATTGGCGCGACCAAGTTTGCGACGATGAAGGAAGACTACCAGGCTGTGCTCGACTTTGCGGGGCACGGCAAACGGGTCGTCCCGTTGCCGGCCGGCCCCGCGATCTGGACGCTGCGAGTGTTGGAGAGGTTGGGACTCTCGCCGCTGTATAAGTGGGTCTATGAAACCGCGGCCACCGACTCATTTGTTTCGGTAACGAAGGCGCAGAGGATGTTGGGCTGGCAGCCGAGATACAGCAACAAAGAGGCGCTGGTCCGCAATTTCACATGGTACATGGAGAACCTGGACAACTTCAAGGACAGTAGCGGTGTCTCCCATCGCGTGCCGTGGGGCCAGGGAATCCTGAAGCTGGCAAAGCAGTTTTTTGTGCTCCCCTGATTTCGGGAGCCGGCCAAACCGAAGCCAAACGGACGGCACCTCTCACTTTTGGTCCTCACGCGACTCATCCGGGTCCGCTTCCACTTCGATGTCCTGCGTTGACCCGGCTTCGGACTGAGACTCCTCGAAGTTGCCGGCAAATCGTTGTACTTCGTCAGCAGCCGTCCTCAGACCCTGCACCAGCCCATCTTTCAGCTCGGCTGCGAGCGCGCTCTCGCGGACGCGACTGGCTACCCGGGTGGCCTGGTCCTGCAGCTCCTGCCCCTGCTCGCTGCGCCCGAAACGGTTGAGCGCCTCCTCCAGGTTGTCTACGAGTGTCCCCAAACAGCCGCGCAGCTCGGCCTCAAGTTGGTGCCGCCGGCTACTGTTCCAGGCACTGTTCACAGCTCCGGCCATCGCCTCGACCAGCCGGTTCACCTCGCGGGCGATGTCTTCGCCTCCTGCCGTTTCCTGTGGTCCTTCGCCCGCTTCCCTTGCTGCGGTTTCGCCGTTGCGTTCTTCGTCCATTTCTTCCTCCAATTTGGCGGCTTTTCTCTCACCAATACGCCGGAAACGGGCTAGAGTTGCAGGTTGGCAGCGCAATTGGCTTGCCAACCGCCAAACTCCTTTTCCAAGCGGTGGGCGAGGGCGAGCACGATGTCTTCCCGCCAAGGATGCGAGACGATCTGGACGGCGACAGGAAGGCCGGAACTGTCCTGCGCAACCGGTACGACCGCAGCGGGATAACCGGTGAGACTGAAGGGGACGGTGTAGTCGAAGCGTTGGGTGTCGCGCGTGCCGATCGAAGGTGCGGTATGGTGGACCGCGGGACAGAGTATGGCATCGTAATACCGGATATAGTGGAGTAGATTTGTCCTGAACTGGTCCCAGGCATGGAGCAACTCGACCACGTCCTGGCCGCGCGTTCCTGCCATGTTGCGCCAGCCCCGATCGAGGTCGCGGGCCCCGCCGACGAGATCCAACGGTCGATTCTCCACAACCTGAATGCCCGCGCGTGCAAGAGCCTGGGCGGAGCCGCCGACCGCGTTCGAGACCGAAGATGTGACGAGGGAGTCGGGGTCGAAGGGGAAATATGCGATGGTCAGACCGTCCAATGGAAGCTGTTCGGGGTCCATGAGAGGCATGGCGACGACACCGGCGTCCTGATAATCGGGCCCGTCGATGACGCGCAGGGCAAGCAGAAGGTCTCCGACGCTCCTCGCAGCCGGTCCGATCTGCGTGCGCTGGTCGGTAAACCCGCCGGGCTGGTTATAGACGCCTGTGTTGGGTACCCGGCCCTGGGTTGGCTTCAGTGCAGTGATGCCGCAGAAGGCTGCCGGAACGCGCAGGCCGCCGCCGGTATCGCTTCCCAGTCCCATAGGCGAAGCACCGGCCGCGACAATCGCTGCCTCTCCCCCGCTGCTGCCTCCGGGTGAACGACTGGGATCGCAAGGGTTGCGAGTCTGGCCGATAACCGCGTTCTCAGTGTCATTGCCGCTGCCAGCCGGAGGACAGTTAGTTTTGGCGAGAAGAATCGCGCCGGCCTGTTTCATGCGGGCTACGACGGTCGCGTCACTACTTACCGATTGTCTGTTTCGGATCCGCCTGTCCAGGCTGCTGACAAGCCCCACCGCCGCGAAAGTGTCCTTTACTGTAAATGGTAGCCCGTGCAAAGGGCCTAGCGCCTCTCCCTTTGCCTGGATCTCGTCCGCCGTTCTGGCCTGTTCCAGCGCGTCATCTGCGATCACAGTCACGGCATTGACGGTCGTGTTTGCCCTGCTGATGCGAGCCAGATAGGCGTCGGCAACCTCGCGCGCCGAAAGTTTCCGGTCACGAATCGCGCGAATCGTCTCCATTGCCGAAGAAGAACAGATCTCATCCATGGACGCTATCCTACCCCAACTGGACACGCCAGGGCAACGGTCCCTGCATGCAGGCCACCATCCCTGCCGCGGGCGCGCACCGATACCGGTATAACTGGGGCATCTGATGACTACTTGCGCGCATTGGTGCAATCGACGTATCCTTTTACTGGATCGGGAAGGTGATTTTTTGCGCCGAAACGAGTCATGTTGGCTCTCGGATTTTTCCGTCCGTGGGTTGGGCAAGTACGACTGCCCCCGAAGCACTGCCAAGACCGACGCCGCGCCACAGGGGCCCGGACCGCGGCGACAAGTCGCAAATCAACCTGGCACCGGTCGCATGCGCGTATTACACGCGTGCAAAGGAGGTTGGAATGGCGGTCGTTACCATTTCGAGGGAACTGGGTTCGCGAGGCACGCGCATTGCTGAAGCGGTGGGAACGGAACTGGGCGCGCCTTGCATCGACAAGGAAGTGCTGGCTGAAATGGCAAGGCGGGCAGGCGTCGAGGTCGAGGTAATCGTAGAGGCGGAAGAGAAGCTGATGGCGCGAGCCGGCGTCGTCAGCCAGGAGATGCGCTCACTCTTCTCAGCCGACCCCAGCCGGCGGACCCGCCCGATGGACCAGAAGACGTACGTTGAACAGATGGCGAACGCCATTCGCTCGCTGGCTGAGCAAGGTCGGGCCGTTTTCATCGGGCGCGGCTCTCAGCTGATTTTGGAGGAACACATTTCAGCGCTGCACGTGCACCTCTACGCCTCTCCGGAACTGCGCGCCAGACGCATTCAAAGACGAAGAGGTATGGCCGATATCGGGACGGCGCGACGCATCATTCACCTGGCGGACGAACAACGACGAAACTGGTACCAGCGGTTTTTCGCCAGCGCGGACTGGAAAAACAGCCGCCACTATCATCTGATGCTGGACACCGGCCGCATTCCCGAGGATGCTGCCGTGGGACTGATTGTAGACGCGGCGAAGACGGAGCCGCCTGACTGAGGGGTCCTGACATGACTTCGAACGAGAATGACCTGCCGCCATCTCGCCGGCCGCGTAGGGTTGGAAGGGTCGAGGCAAAGCGAAAGCGACCTTCCTTTGGCAGAGAAAAAGCCTTGTTTTTTCTCCTGCTCCTGACCATTGGATTGAGCGCCTGCCGCGGGGATGAAGTCGAGGAAGCCGCTGTCCTGCCGACTTCCACCCCTGTACCCGAAGCCACCCCGCCGCCACCGACACCCCAACCGCCATCGCCAACAGCAACAGCTGCGGCACTGCCGACTGCAACCGCAACCGAGACAGCAACGCTTGAACCGGCCGCGACCGCCGAGCCGACAACGGCGGCGGCTGAGGTTGTCAACAGGGGGCAGGTGACCGTCCACGGAGACATGAACGTGCGGGCCGGCCCGGGGATTGAATACCCTGTCGTCGGTGGCGCAACGCTGGGACAGGAATTTGCCGTCACTGGCAAAAATGCCGATGGCAGTTGGTTGCAGATCGACCTGGATGGCCAGCCCGGCTGGATTTTCGCGCCTTACGTGACTGCGGTCGATACCGAGAACGTGCCCGTGGTCGCCGCAGGCGAGACGGAGATGATGGAGAAAAGGGCCTTCGTAACTGTTAACGGGGATATGAATGTGAGAAACGGTCCGGGCACGAACTACGCTGTCATCGGGCCGGCCACCTATGGGCAGGAATATGACATCACCGGCCAGAGCGAGGACGGGGAATGGTGGCGAATAGAGTACAACGGTCTGACAGGATGGATTTTCGCCCCCTTTGTTGAGGCTGCCGGCGCCGAAAGTGTAGCCATTGTGGGCAGCGCCGAAGTACCGGCCCAGGGCCGGGCTGTCGTGACTCTCAACGGCGAAATGAACGTGCGCGAGGGCCCCGGAACAACCTATGAAATCGTCGGCGCGGCGACACTCGGACAGGAGTTTCCCATAACGGGGAAAAACGCAGACGGCGATTGGTGGCAGATCGACTTCAATGGGCAGACCGGCTGGGTCTACGCCCCATTTGTGACGGCAGCCAACACTGAGAACGTGCCTGTTACAGGCAGCGGCGAGATGGCTGCGCCCGAGGGAGCAGTGGCTACCATAAACGATGACCTGAATGTACGGGCTGGGCCCGGCACAGAATACGCCAGGATCGGCGGCGCCCATGCGGGCGAACAGCATCCGATTACCGGAAAAGACGGAACCGGAGAGTGGTATCGGGTCGATTTCGATGGCCAGAATGGATGGATCTTTGCCGCATTTGTGACCGCCACCGGCGCGGCTGACGTACCCGTCGTGGCTGCCGAAACTGCGTCGCCGGCGCTGCCGCCGCCGCCGGTACAAGAAGACCCGCCCGGGGACCCCAAAGGCGACCAGGCTGTCATCACCCACGTCGTTGACGGCGATACGCTGGACCTGCTCTTTGAAGATGGAACCCAGGAAAGGATTCTGCTGCAAGACATCGATGCCCCCGAAGCGGAAGGCGTTGTCGAGTGTTTTGGTGGACAGGCGTCGCTTTTCGCCAGTCTGTTCAACGGAGAGACGGTTCGTGTGGAGCGCACCGGGCGAGACGAGCTGGGCAGGTTGCTTGGCTACGTATGGCTGGCGAACGGACGGCTTTTGAACGAGTCTTTGGCTAGGCAGGGTTACGCCAAGTTTGACGACTCCGGCTCACCGGGCAGCTATGCTGCGCGCATTCTGGCGGCCGCAGAGGAGGCACAGGGCCAGGGAGCCGGCCTGTGGTCAGAGTGTCCGGTTGAAGCGGCCCCCACCGCGACTCCGACGCCTGCAGGGTGAGCCGAACACCGCAACTGGAGAGGAGTCCCGTGGCTTGTCTTGGTTTGCGGAACGGTTACACTCGATATCGAATGGCCCTTCCCGGGAGGGAGGGACCGGCCAGTTCTAGCGGCGCGCCATCGCAGATTACTGCCACGCCGTTGACCAGAACGTCGCCGACGCCGGTCGAATACCTATGAGGCTCTTCAAACGTGGCGTGGTCCTGGACTGAATCAGGATCAAATACGACTAAGTCGGCGTAGAATCCCTCTTTCACAAGGCCGCGCTCCTTCAAGCCAAAACGGTTAGCGGCCGCCCCGCTCAGCTTCCAGACGGCATCTTCAAGGGAAAACAGCCCCTTTCGCACGCAGGACCCAAGCAGACGAGCAGCCGAACCGTACTGACGTGGATGGACGGTGGCGTCTTCATGGAAGACGCCGTCGGTTCCCATCATGTACTTTTCATGTGCCAGGAACGGCTCGACGAAACGGTCTTCCCCGTGGAAGAAGACGAGCAATACAGCCAGGTTTTCCTCGATTAGCAGGTCGCAAAGGGCGTCTGTGGGCGATTTACCGACTGCAGCGACATAGTGGCCCAGCGTCTTGCCCTGGTAGTAGCTGTTTTCCTTGCTCGGCAGCCAGGCGATCCTTACGGCATCCAGATCGGAGGCGTGCACAGGCAGGCTGCGCTCGATGTGGGCGCGCATGTCGGTATCGTGCAGTTTCGGCAGGGCGGCAAAGGGACCGTCGCGCCAGATCTGGTATGGGAGCAGGTAGTTGAGCAGAGTTGAACCGGCCAGATAGGGGTAGACGTCGAAAGTGAAGTCGACCTCGTGGACGGCTACGCGGTCGACGTAGTCCAGAATGGCCTCGCCATCGGCTTCGCTCGGCGCTTTGAGGTGGGAGATGTGCACGGGCACACCGCCGCGCCGGCCGATCTCGACTGCCTCTTGCAGCGCGGGAAGTATGCCCGTCTTGTAACGCATGTGGGTGACATACGGGGCCTGGACCGCGGCCATGGGCCGGCAGGCGGCAGCGAGTTCGGCGGTGGAGGCGAAACACTGTGCGGCATAGTCCAGGCCGGTGGAAAGCGCGCACGCTCCCTCCTCCATGCCTTGCTCGACCTGCTTCTGAATCAGCTGCATCTGCAGGTCGTCGGGCGCGTCCGAATCCCAGCCGCAGATGAGCGTACGCACGTTGGCATATGGGAGCTGGGCGATGACGTTCTGGACGTTGCGGCGGTCGAGGAGCTCCATGTAGTCGGCGAGGCTCTCCCAGCCACTGTAGTCCTCCATGCGCAGGGCGTTGAGGCCGCGCAGATAGTAAATCCACTCGCGGGCAGTAGAACGGCTGACCGGGGCATAAGAGATGCCGTCGGCCATGATAACTTCGGTGGTGAAGCCCTGGCTCGTCTTGCTGTGCAGGTGGGGCGTCTTGAGCATCCAGCCGTCGGAGTGATTGTGGACGTCGACGAAGCCGGGCGCGACAACCCTGCCGGCGGCTTCGATAACCTGGGCCGCGCTGGCGTCGCTGAGATTGCCGAGGGCGGCGATCCTGTCGCCAGTGACGCCGACGTCGGCGCGGCGGCGGGCGGACCGGGCACCGTCGATGATTTCACCGTTGCGAATTACAATGTCGAACATGAATGGTTCCTTCAGGATGTTCCGCCTGTAGATTCGCGCGTGTGGCAAATCGTGCGTGGGCGGGCCGGTTTCAAGAGTGAGAGTGCGACTGCTTCAGGGTAAGGTCTGCTGCCGCGGAGAAAACTAGCCGTTGAACAATTGCCCGACTCTTTCCAGTGTATTCTGATAGCGGCGATCCATCTCGGGCGTTTGCGCCTCCAGGTAATCCTGTTCGGCCCTGCGCGCCGCGACCTCGCCGGGCGCGACCGGCACGTCAACGACCGCGTGGGTAATCTGATCGTTGCCCCACTGGTAGGCGCAGATCTCACCCTTGCTGACGATCAAGTTCATGCCGACGTTCGCCTCGACAATAGGGACGCCGTTTTCGCGCGCCCTGGCGAGAACGGCCTGATTCTGGGACTTGGACTTGCTGCCGTAGGAAGGGATGAGAATGATACGGGCGCCGTCGAGAACAAGGGCGCGTACGATGTGCGGGTTCCAGCGGTCGTTGCAGATGACGAATCCTGCGCGGCCAATGGGCGTGTCGAAGGCCCGCAGCCGGGAGCCGACACGGTTGAAGCGCCAGGTCGGATGTGTTCCCTCGGCCAGCTGCACCTTGTGATATTTGCCGCAGATTTCGCCCTGCTGGTCGAGAAGGAGCGCACAGTTGTAGGCCTCGTCGCCGATGCGCTCAGCGAAGCCGAATGCGAGACAGGTCTTGAGGGAGCAGGCCAGTTTCTGAAAGCGGCGGATGTAGGGGCCATCGATTGGTTCGGCCACCTCCAGCATGGTGTCCGGCGAGGCCCTGCCTTCCACAATCTCCATAACGACATAACCCTCCAGCGCGCCCTCGGTCGTCAGGATCAGGCGGGGACTGTCCTGGGCGGCGCGGACGAAGAGCTCCTCCATGCGGTCGGCGTTGGCTGCCTTGTCCCACTTTTTGGGGCGAAAGGAAATAGCGGCGACTTCTACACGCTCATACATGGGGTCTCCTGGCCATTGCGCTTGTCCGGCGAATCAAGAATACCGACTTGCCATTCAAGAGGATGCCGCTGAAACATAGGCGGCATATAACTTGACGTCCTCGGCGCGGAGGCCGCTGAAGTTCAACCGCAGGCGGATGGGGCCGTCTTCGCACTGCACGGTATCCCCTCCCTGCCAGCTGA
>DAOUHX010000312.1:0-4448 GCA_034428395.1 Caldilineaceae bacterium | reverse complement strand
CGACGAAGAGAGAGACTTCGCCTTCAGGCCGGCGGCACTGGTTTTCCAGGTCGCCGAACATGGTCAGGATGACCTGGATGCCCGTTTCGGTCTCGACCGCGAACTGGTAGCCCTTGCCGGTAGCAGCATCCTGCCCGCCGCTGCGGCGCAGGAATCGGTAATGGGGCGGCGAATCCGGAACAGTGATCTGCAGGTGTTTCCTTATAGCGTTTTGCAGCGCCGCAAATTCGAGGCGAGGACGCTGCACCTCCAACTCCCGGGCCCGCGCCTGCGTGAAGGCGAAGATCTTCTTGCTGCCGAAAGGGACCACTTCGCCCCCGGCGGCGTTTAGCAGTGTCTCCGGAATCTCCTCCATGACCGGCTCGTGGTGCTCTACATTCAATCTGGCATGTTTGATGAAGAAGCGGTACATCGCCTCGCGCGCATGTTTGTGGAAACCGTGATCCAAGTGGCCCACGCTGATTTCGGTGGAGTTGGGAGAGCCGAGCAATGTATGAATCTTTTCCATTTCGGCATGCGCCTGCCTTGCACCACGCAGATCAAAGTAGCAGTTTTCCTCGGCAAGGATAATGGTTGGGCGGGGCGCAAAAGCCAGCAGCAGGTCGGCTTCATCCAGGCCATATTCGAGCGCGCGTGGGGGGTTCTGTTCGGCGTCGGCGGGCAGCTCGTTCTCAAGATTGTAGAGCCAGCTGGTAATGTAGCAGTCCGGCGCGGCCATCGTGATGCGCGGGTCGAGGGCCGTCACCTGTGTGGTCTGCGTGCCCCCGCCGGAGCAGCCGGTAACGCCGACGCGTGTCGTGTCCGTTTCAGGCCGTTCCAGCAGATAATCGAGGCCGCGGATCGCGTCCCAGGCAAACCAGCTGCCGACGAAGTCGCCGGTCAAAAGCATACGGTTGCCAATCATGTTGTGGGCGACTGTCGACCTGGGCCCCGCTTCTCCTTCAGGCACGCCTTCCCCGGTGTAAAACTGGCGCCGTTCACCCTGGGAGACCGGGTCGACAGTGAGGACGGCAAATCCTTTGGCCGCCAACCCGCGGGCAAAGAACTGGTAAGGCCCGTAGGCCTTGGCTGCATCGGCGTGCCCGCACAGTCCGAGAACGCAGGGCAGCTCGGCGTCGATCCGCGCTGGTAGGTAGAGGTTGGCGCTGACCAGGAAACCGGGGCGGCTTTCGTAGACGATTTTTTCCAAGCTGATTTCGCCGAGATCCAACGATCCGGTAATCCGCGCGTTCAGGTCAGTCCTTGCTGGAAGCGCGGGGAAACAGCGCGCAGCCTTTGAGCGCACATCTTCCACGTAAGCCTCGGCTTGCGCACGAGTCTGTACTGCGTCCAGTCTTGCGGCCCGCTTCTGCATGATGCGGCGCACGCGGCCGACCGTGTATTCGTGGACCATGTGCCCGTAGCGATTGTTGTGCATGAAGGATGTTCCATGAATTGTAGGGTGAGGGACAGTCTAACCCTTGATGCCGCTCATGACAACCACTTTCAGGAATGTGTGTGCAGCCCGCTCTCGTGGCTAGGATCGGCTTAGGGGGAACTCGCTCCTGGGGGTGGCTGAAACTGTTTGCCGCCATTGGGAGGGGCACTGTGCCGGCACAGTTCCGGCCCCCGCCGAGGGAGCGGCGATCGCTAATTTGGGGGCGGCGCGATGGGCCGCTGGTAGCACAGGGTTACAATTGATCCTACACTCGTCGGACGGAGTGGTGTCAGGGGGGCGTTGCGGGGGGAGTCCCCCCGCACAAGGGAGGGCCGGAACGCCCCGACCGTCCAGAAGGAATCTGAAGAGCGTTTTCCCCGACTCCGTCAGAGAATTCATAAAGGGGCGGCCATGGCGCCGCTGGTTCCCAAGGTAAAGGGATCTGTACCCCTGTTTTGGACTACAGTTCTGGAGACAATGCCTATTGACAACCATAATTCTATATGATATATAGTCATCATTCTGCACTCCCTCTTCTTCCGATTCACATTGTGCCTTCCGGCCGAGCCAGGTTCCTCAGACGGCCTACGGCAGATTGGAGATTAGGTCCACGTGATAATCGATGCCCATGCCCACGCTTTTCCACGATTCGGTACGGATTCGGGCGACCAGACCGCCCAGACGCAACTTGAGATCATCCAGCATCACGTGCAGTTCCATGTCCAGGGTTGGCGACGGCGGCGGGATGGTAGCCGGGCGGAACCGGGGCTGCTGATGCCAAGCGGCGACGCGATTGCCGACATGCCGGACGTCAACATGCGTATCGGCCAGTACGGTCAGTTGGAATGCACCGTGGATGGTGAGGAGTACTACCTGCAGTGGTACCCTTGCTGGTTTCGAGACATGACCGCGCCGCCCGAACTCATGGTCACGAATATGGACTACCTGGGTGTGGACAAAGCTGTGCTGCAGCACGACCATGTCTACGGCAGTCTCAACGAGTACTTGAGCGAAGTGATGCAGCGTTATCCGGACCGATATCTCCCCTTAGCGCAGATCCGTGAGTGGGAGGCGGACCGGGAGGAACAGTTGGAGCGGCTGGAACACGCCGTCGCAACGCTGGGCTTGAAAGGTCTTTACTTTATGGTTGAGGCGTTCGCCTTCACCGGGTTTGTCGACAATCTGGATGACGCCAAATTTGAACCGCTGTGGGAGACGGTCCGGCGACTGCAAATCCCGGTTTTCTGGTATCTCTACACCAGCCATCGTGATCGCTTCGGCGGCTACATGGAGCAGGTTCGGCGCCTTGACCGGTGGGCCAGAGCGCACCCGGACATTCCATGTGTATTCACGCACGGCCTTGAGACGATTGCCATTCGGCCCAAGGCGGAGCGTTTCGACATCCCCGAAGAGGTATTGACCTGTCTCAAAAATCCCAACCTGAGCCTGGAGGTAATGCTGCATCTGATGGCCCCTGATACTGCCTATCCCTTCCCCTGGGCACAGGAAACGCTGAGGCTTCTATACGATGAACTGGGTCCTGAAAAGCTGTTGTGGGGTTCGGATATGCCTGCGGCCGAGCGCAATGTGACATACCGTCAGTCGATGGACTATGTTCGTCTTCATGCCGACTTCATGTCGGAGCAAGACAAAGCGCTTTTCTTTGGCGGCAACGCCGCACGCCTGTTCAAACTGAATGGCTGAACGTTGACCAGTGAGGCAGGGAGCGGGGCGTGCAGCGAGAATAAAGGGGGTGATCGCCTGACATACTTTATTCAGGACTACGTGCGGCTCAGTCCAGGTCGGAGGATAGCAGTGCTGTAATCGAGAACGTTAGTCGCCAATAGCTATGAGGAGGAAGACAATGCTTGGGTCTAATCGTGTTTCTCGCCGCCAGTTTCTGAGACTTGCAGGAATGGGTGCCGGCAGTTCGTTCCTTGCCGCCTGTGTACCAGTAGCCACTGCGCCACAGGGGGACGGCGAAGAGGCTGCCCCCGCCGAAGAGATGATGCAGAAGATCACGATTCTGTCGCAGCCGTCACCGCCGGAAGCCAAGGGCATGTTGCCGGCATTCAAGGAGGCGACCGGCATTGAAGGCGAGTGGAATGAAATCCCGTTCTCCGACCTGCAGGCCAAGTACGCTACGATTCTTGCAGGTCAGGACTCCTCGTTCGACGTCCTCTATAGTTGGGATGGTCTCACGGCTCTCTACGGGGCCAGCCTCTATGATCCGTTGAACGACAAGATCGAGCAGGCGGTGCTGGATGACATCCCCGTACCGGTTGTCCAGGACGCTACGGTCGGTGGAAGCCTGCGGGTTGTCCCCTTCAGCGTGCTTGTGTACGTCGGCTTCTACAATAAGGATATTTTTGAAGAGGCCGGATTCGACCCCGAGAGCCCGCCCGAAAGCTGGCAGGAGGTGTTCGAGATGGCGCCGGCGCTCAACAAGGACACGACGGGCGACGGACAGACCGACCGCTACACCTGGCTTTGGCCGCTACAGAGCTCAAATGGCGTATTCGTCTTCTATGCCATCTTCCTGAACGGGGCGAATGGTACGATGTACAGCCCTGATTTCAAGTCGGTTGCGTTCAACAGCGCCGAAGGACTGGACGCGATGCAGGCGGTCTATGATGCGCTGGTGACCTATGAGGTGATGGACCCTGCCGGCTGGGGCATTGGCACCAACGAAGAGGCCCACATTTCGTATGCCCAAAGTCTGTGCGCCATGCAGGTCAACCCGGGCCGCTACCATGGTCTCTATAATGAGAACGAGGAAAAGTCCAAGATTGTCGGGCGCACCAAGCTGGGTCTGGTTCCCGGCATCAACCTCCAGAGTGGTTCCAGCGGCGCAAACATTGGCTATGGAATCAATAGATTCTCCGAGAATAAGGATGCTGGACTCGAATATTTGAAGTACTTCTCCAGCGTAGAAGCTCAGCGTGAGATGGGTCTGACCACAACGCAGCTGCCTGTACGTATGTCGGTCCTGGCCGATCCGGAAGTACAGACCACGAATCCTGTGGCGGCG
>DAOUHX010000311.1:0-76750 GCA_034428395.1 Caldilineaceae bacterium | reverse complement strand
GTGGATAGTGGGCAGTGGATAGTGGGCAGTGGATAGTGGGCAGTGGATAGTGGGCAGTGGATAGTGGGCAGTGGATAGTGGGCAGTGGATAGTGGGCAGTGGATAGTGGGCAGTGGATAGTGGGGCAGTGGCCAGTTGCCGGGAACTGTAGGGACCAGCTATGACTCGGTTTCTGCCGAAGGAATTGGAAGTTGTACCTCAGTTTTGGACTGCACGATTCCAACACAACCGGTTTGACAATCCCGGCGCGCGTGCCCTACAATGACGGCGCGGCAGGCTCGTTCAGACTGAACGGAGGCAAGTAGTTGCGCCTCCATCAGTTCAGAGATAGAGGCTCAGACTCAAGATCCAAGCTCGCCGGGGCGCGCAATGGCACGCTTCGGGACTCCGACGACCACTACGCTGCCCCACCTGTGGCAGCAAAGCAACAAGGCAAGGAGACTACCGTGGCCAACATCGGTTGGAAAGAGATCCTGGCGGAAGAGATGCCCCTTGAATGGGCCCACGAGATCGACATATTCGAAGGCCAGATGGAGTTGATGGGACAGGGCAAGCTCGACGAAAAGGTATTTGCCGAAACCCGTCTGCGCCGCGGCGTCTACGGCCAGCGCTACGACAACGGCCAGCGCCACGACGGCTTCGAAAGCCGCGAGCTTGAGTTTGAGGAGCTTGAACGCATCAAGGGGCCCGATACGCTGTGGCACGCCCCCGGGATGCAGCGCATCAAGGTCCCCGGCGGCGGTCTTACGGCCGAGCAGCTCGATGTCCTCGCCCAGGTCGCCGACGAATACTCCGACGGCATCCTGCACGTCACCACGCGCCAGGACTTCCAGCTCCATTTTGTCCATATCGAAGATACGCCTGACATGATGCGCCGTCTAGCCTCGGTTGGCATCACCACGCGCGAGGCCTGCGGCAACTCGGTCCGCAACGTCACATGCTGCCACCTGGCCGGCGTCTGCCAGACCGAAGTCTTCGACGCCACGCCCTACTCCGAGGCCTTCGCCCATTTCCTGCTCGGCCACGACGACGTGCAGGACTTCGGCCGCAAGTTCAAACCGGCCTTCTCGGGCTGCGAAACCGAGGCCTGCGGTCTCGTCATGATGCACGACCTCGGCTACCTCGCCCAGGTGCGCGAGGTCGACGGCAAGCAGCAGCGCGGCTTCAAGGTCTACGTCGGCGGCGGCCTCGGAACCGTCCCCCATCAGGCCAAGGTGCTCAGCGAATTTACGCCCGAAGAGGAGATCCTGCCCCAGGCGCAGGCCGTATCCCGCGTCTTCGCCCGCCTCGGCGAAAAGCGCAACCGCAACCGCGCCCGCATCAAGTTCCTGGTCGCCAAGCTAGGCATCGAGGAGTTCAGCCGGCTCGTCGAGGAGGAGCGCAAGACATTGCCCCACGACGACCGCTGGACGGCCTACCTCGATACTCTGCCTCACTACGAGGAGAAGCCGACGCGGCCGCCGACCTTCCTCAATGGTCAGGTGCACGCGGCGGGATTCCAGCAGTGGTTCGCGACCAACGTTTACGCCCAGCGGCAGGAAGGCTACAGCGTCGTAACCGTCAACCTCCCGCTCGGCGACCTGACCTCCCAGCAGACTTGGGCCCTGGCCGACATAGCCCGTAAGTACGTCGGCGACAATGTGCGCACGACAGTCGAACAGAACATCGTTCTGCGCTGGGTCTCCGATTCCGACCTGCCCGGCCTCTACGACGAGCTAAACGCAATCGGCCTGGGGGAGGCAGGCGCCGGCACGGTGGTCGACATCACCGCCTGCCCCGGCACCGACACCTGCAAGCTAGGCATCGCCTCGTCGCGCGGGCTGGCCGCCGAGTTGCGCACGCGCCTGACTGCCAAGAGCGCATCCCTGCCCGACGCCATCAAGGACCTGAAGATCAAGATCAGCGGCTGCTTCAATTCCTGCGGCCAGCACCACGTCTCCGACATCGGCTTCTTCGGCAACAGCCGCCGCTCCGGCAACTTCAAGATGCCCCATTTCCAGGTCGTCCTCGGCGGAATGTGGCGTGAAAACGCCGGCAGCTACGGCCTCGCGGTCGGTGCGGTCCCCTCCAAGACCGTACCCGAAGTCGTCGACACTATAACGAGCAAATATGTGGAAGAGCGCGCCAAGGGCGAGACCTTCCAGGAGTGGATCGGCCGCATCGGCAAAAAGGAGGCCCGCGGTCTCATCCAGCCCTATATGCAGCTGCCCGATTTCGAACAGCAGCCGGACTATTTCTCCGATTGGGGCGACCCGCGCGTCTTCAGCCTAGGCGACATCGGCATCGGCGAATGCGCCGGCGAGGTTGTTTCCCTCTTCTCGATGGAGATCGCCACCGCTGAATCGGAGGCCTTCGAAGCCCAGGTCGCCCTCGACGAGAGCGATCCGGCGCGCGCCGACAATCTGGCCTACTCCTCGATGGTCAAGGCAGCCAGAGCCCTCGTTCGCACTCAGTTCCTCGACGTGGGCGACAGCGCGGACCGCATCGTGGAAGAGTTCAAGACCCGCTTCTTCGACACTGAGCTGTTCTTCGACCAGTACGCCAAGGGCAAGTTTGGCCAGTATTTGTTCGACCGGCACCAGAGCCCCAACCCCAGCCCTGACAACGATTCGGCGCACCGGCTGATCGAGGAGTCGCTTCTCTTCATCGAGGCCACACACGTATGCGAGTCCAAGGTCGGCGGCAATGTCCTGATTGAAATTTAGGCGCCGCTGCCGGACGCCAAAGCTGGAGACGACGATGACTGCACCGCACCGTATAAGCGTCAAGTTCTACTTCGAGGACCTCTCCGTCGACGTCGAGGAGTTCATTCCCGTCTTCCACCGCTGGATCCGAGAGAACGTCGTGCCGAATGAGCTGCTTCTCGACGTCGCTGACTACAAGCATATTGTCGACGGGCCAGCGATCCTCCTCGTCGGCCACGAGGCCGACTACGTAGTCGACTTGACCGGCGGCAAGCCGGGATTCCAATACGTGCGCAAACGCGACCTGGGCGCCGACCTGCCGGAGGCGCTGGCGACGACGCTTGCGCAGGCGCTCAACGGCATCAAGCTGGCTGAGAGTGACGTCGAGCTGCAGGGCAAGCTGAAACTTCGCACCGATGCGGCTACGATCGTCCTGCTTGACCGGCTCAATTATCCCAATCGATCGCCCAATGGCAGCGGCGGCGACGACGCCGGTGAGGCTGCCCAGGGCAAGCTGGCCGAAAACCTGGCTGCCCTCTTCGGAGGGGATGCAACCGTTACCCGTGTCGAGAACGACGCCCGCGAGCCGCTGACATTCGAGTTGAACGCGCCCTCCGCGCCCGATGTCGACACGCTCCTGGGTCGCCTCTGAGCCCCGCGCCGCCGAGCCGTTCCGTTGCCGCGCGCAATGCGACTGCCCAAATTAAAACCGAATGCGGGCCGTCGCCTGTTCGGCAGCGCCGGTTCATGACGGCTTTCGAACTGACGGCAGATCAGCGATGCTGAGCCCAACCATTGACGACCGCTCCATCTACGCGACCGACCAGGACCCCGGACCGTTCATCCCCTTCATCAAGGCGGTCGGTCGCGGCGAAAAACTGAAGAGGGACCTCACATACGACGAGTCGGTCGAGGCCCTGCGGCAGATCGTCGAACAGAGCTGCTCACCTGCCCAGGCCGGCGCCTTTCTCATCACGCAGCGCGTCAAGGGCGAGGCGGTTGACGAGATCCGCGGCTTCACCGACCTCCTCCGGGCAGAGACTATCACCCAGATCGAGCCGCGTGTCGAAGGGTTGCTCGACTTGGCCGCGCCTTACGACGGCAAGGTAAACACCGCGCAGCTGGCCCCCGCCATCGCCATCCTGCTGGCGGAGGCCGGGCTTCCCGTGGTGCTCCACGGCGACGAGAACGTGCCAACCAAGTCGGGCATTGGGCCGGGACCGGTGCTACGGGCGATGGGCGTGGCCGACGACCTCGGACCGGACGAGGTCGAGCGCACGGTCGAGTCGGTCGGCGTCGGCTACCTGTCCGCCCGTCGCTTCGCGCCACAGTGGCATGCCCTGCTGCCGTTGCGCCACCAGTTCGGTCTGCGCACCGTCCTCAACAGCGTTGAGAAGCTTCTCAATCCCGCCAATGCGCCCTTTCAGCTCAGCGGCTTTTTCCACGGCAACTACATCGAGCGGCTGCGCGCGGTCCAGACCGGCGCCAAACGCAGCTTCATCGTTCAGGGTGAGGAAGGCTCCGTCGAAATGGCGGTCGGCCGCAAGACGCGTGTCTTCGCCGAGGACGCGTCCCGCGACCTGGTGCTGGACCCCGCCGCGCTCGGCCACCGCGAGCGGGTCCGCGTTCCCGCGCCCGAGACCGCTGCCGCCCATGCCGCTCTCAACGAGGCCGCGCTTGCGGGCGAACCAGGCGACGCCGCAGAACAGCTCTGCCTGACCGCCGGCGTCATTCTGCATCTCTTCGATTTGGCAGGCAGCGTGCCGGATGGCATCGAACGCGCGCGTAAGATCATCGCCTCCGGCGCGGCTAGTGTCCGACTGGCGCGCGTGGTCAATGCGAGCTGAGCTTGTACAGGTTGTCAGATAGGAGAGGTTCTACCGGCCCTTTGAAGCCGCTTACACGCCCGAAGCTCGTGCTCTCTTCATCCTGGCCAGCAACGCCTCCGCCAGGGCCAGCGCCTCGGCCGCGCTGCTGAGTTCGCCCGCAGCCTGTGCCTCCGCCAGCTCGCGCAGGATGGCGCCCACTGCCGGCCCCTCGCTCAGGCCCAGATGCGCCATTACCGTGTGGCCATCGACGAACGGCGCCGCCAGGTGGGCCGGCTGCGGTGAGAATGCGAATTCCAGCAGGCTGGCCATCGCCGCCAGGAAGTGCGGCCAGTCCTCGCCCCGCTCCAGCCCCGTTGCCTGCCGGTCGGAAATGGCCTGAAGCACGATGTCCACCGCGTCCAGAGGCGGGCTCGCGGAGCCGGCATGTGTTCCCAACAAGACCTGGCGTCCGCCCGCGACGCTTCCGGCTTCTCGGAAGAAGCGAAAGGCGTTTAGCGGAGGTATCCTGCTCTCGCCGGCGTCCAGCGCCAGGTAGAGCCTGCGGGGCCGGCCGTGCAGCGCGGCCACCTTCTGCGCCAGCATACCCTCTCGCCGGCTGAAACGAAGGCGTGAAACGCGGTCGTCCGCGATTTCGGCGCTCAAACTGTAATGGTCGGCGCGACGCGGCCGTCCGGCATCGTTCTGGCATTCGGCCGACGGCAGGCCGCCGGCCTTGCCGGTGTCGTGGAAAAGCGCATGCCAGACGAGCCACCCGGCGCGGTCATGTAGGGCCGCGATCTCGCGGGCGAAGTGCGCGCGCAGCGGTCCTCTCCAAGGGGCGAGCGCTTGCGAGAGCGCCCCGTCTTTCGGCGGCGGGCCGCCCCGCAGCCAGTCCCGCAGCTCCGCGGCGTAGTGGACGGTCAACAGGCTGTGTTCGTACGCGTCCAGGTGGTGAGGCGGCGACTGGACAACCCCTTGCAGTGCCTTGACTTCGGGTAGCAGGTGGGCCAGCAGGCCCAACGTCTCCAGCTCCCGTACGCCGGCATCCGGCCTGGGGCAGTCCAACAGCTTCCACAACTCCTCCCGCACGCGCTCGATGCTGACGGCCAGGACCTCGGCTGCGCCGGCTGCGATCTGCGCCCTCGTGTCGTGCTCGATCGTGAACGAGAGCTGAACCGCCAGCCGCGCGGCGCGCAGTAGCCGGACCGGGTCGCTGCTCAGGCTGTCGGGCGCGGTCCGCCGCAGGGTCCGCGACTCGACGTCGACCGCGCCGCCGCACAGGTCGATCAGCCTGGGCTGCCCCGCGGCGGAGATCTCCAGCGCCATTGAGTTTACAGTGAAATCACGCGCCAGCAGGTCGGCTCGCAGGTCGCCGCGCAGCGCGGCCGCGTCGCATTCGATCCGCTGACCGCCCGCGCCGACGCCGACCAGCCGGGCGACGTCCCGCTTCTCGTCCAGCGGATAGTAGGCCCAGCCGAGCCGGTCAGCCACGCGCCGTGCGACCGGCAGCACCGGCCCTTGCAGGACCAGGTCGAGATCGGTTGTTGCTGCGGGATTGGGAGGCTGGGGAGGTGAAGCTCCCGCGCGGGCGGGGCGCCGCAGCGAACCGGCCGGGTAGGTCCAGCCTGGGACCGTGGAAGTGCCCAGCAGATGGTCCCGCACCGCGCCGCCGACGATGTATAGCGGCTCGCGTTCTGACAAGAACGCCTTCAGGGCCGCGACGACCGCATCTTCCGTTGTCTGGCTTGCGTCAGAGTCGAGCATCTTCCCGGTGGACTTTGCCTCAACGCGTTCGGACTGCTTCCAGTTTGCCGCGCCCGCTGGTGAGGGTCGGGAAATCGCGGCGGCCGGGGCGGGTTGCGCTGCTCTTTCAGACCAGCGCCTCGATCAGAAAGGGACCAGGCTCTTCAATTCCGCGGCGCAGGGCCTTGGCGAACGCCTCCGCGTCGTCAACGCGGGCGGCAGGCACGCCCATCCCTTCAGAGATGGAGACCCAGTCCAGGCTCGGCGTGTCGAGCCGCATCATTGCCATGGCGTTCGGGCCCGGCTCTCCGGCGCCGCCCACTCTTTGCAGCTCGCCCTGCAAAATGCGGTAGCTGCGATTGGCAAAGATTACGTTCACAACGTTGAGAGACTCGCGCGCCTGCGTCCACAGTGCTTGTAGCGTGTACATCCCGGAGCCGTCGCCCTCCATGGCAAAGACCTGGCGCTCGGGGCAGGCGACAGCCGCCCCCGTAGCCGCGGGCAGACCCTGGCCGATGGAGCCGCCGGTGACGTGCAGCCAGTCATGCGGCGGCGCGCTCTCGGTAAGCGGATAGGACTGGCGGCCGCATGTGACGGCCTCGTCAGAGACGATTGCGTTCTCCGGCATCAGCGCGCTAAGGGCAGTCCAAACGGCATCCGGCGTGAGCGGGCCGCTCGGCAAGCCCGGGCGCTCCAGGGCGGCGAGAGGAAGCGGGGCCTGCGGCGCGCCCAGCTCTTCGCACAGCGCGTCGAGCGCGGCGGGAATGTCTTCATGCGCCTCAGCCAGCAGATGGATTTCGGCGTCCGGCGGCGCCAGCCGGCTGGGACTGTCCGGATAGGCGAAGAAGCCGACAGGGTCCTTTGCCCCGACCAGGACAACGTGGCGGGCGCCGGCCAGCAGGGCGACGGCCTGCTCGACCGGGTAAGGAAGCCGCGCCAGAACGGGGCGCCCCGCGCCCCTAGAAACACGGGCGGCCGCGCGATTCCCGACGACGCGCGCGCCGGCGTGCGCCGCGATGCGGCATGTGAGGCGGCTGAGCGCGTCGCGCCCCATCACCGCATCGCCCACGAGGATGACAGTCTCCTCGCGCCGCCGCAGCAGGTCGGCGATGCCGGCAACGCGCTCCTCAGGAACCGGAGACATGGCTGCAGGCTCCTGCGGCGGCGCGGGTCCGTCCGCCTCACCCCAGGCCGTATCCGCCGGCAAAATCAGCGTGGCGACCTGCCCCGGTGGCGTGCGCGCGGCCGCGATCGCGGCGGCCCCGTCTGCGGCGATGGCACGCGCATTCGGCGAAGTGCGCACCCAGCCGGATACCGGGCGGGCCAGCCCTTCGATGTCGGCCGTAAGGGGCGCGTCAAACTTGAGATGATAGGTGGCGTGATCGCCGACGATGTTGACAATCGGCGAGTGCGCCTTGCGTCCATTGTGCAGATTGGAGATGCCGTTCCCCAAGCCTGGCCCCAGATGCAATAGCGTTGCGGCCGGTCTGCCGGTCATGCGCGCCCACCCGTCCGCACACCCGGCTGCAACCCCTTCGAACAGGCATAGAATTGAGCGCATCTCCGGCACAAAGTCCAGCGCGTCGACGAAGTGCATCTCCGACGTGCCGGGGTTCATGAAGCAGGTATCTACGCCGCCGTCAAAAAGGGTGCGGATGAGGGACTGTGCGCCGTTCATGTCATGCGCTCCTGGAAAATCTGGTCACATTAGAATCGCAGCGGTCGCTGCACGCTCTTCTAAGTATCGCCGTCGGTTTGATCCGGCGACAGTTCGTCTTCG
Organism: Caldilineaceae bacterium; assembly: GCA_034428395.1. Taxonomy (GTDB): domain Bacteria; phylum Chloroflexota; class Anaerolineae; order Caldilineales; family Caldilineaceae; genus Bin5. The sequence goes on along the minus strand of DAOUHX010000311.1, from coordinate 68,735 downwards.
AGCCGCTGCCAGGCCCGCTGCGCCTCCTCGGCCGTCTGTGGGGAGGGCGGCTCGTCGCCGTAGCGTGCCTCGTTGTAGGCAGCAGTGATGGTCCCAATGGCACGCTTGTCGAAGTCGGGCTGTTCCGTAAGCCGGCCGCCGTAGCGGAAAGGCGTTTCAGAACGAAGTCTGGCCGGAGCGCGCGTTTGCGCAAGGGAAAGCAGCCGCTGATAGATCGAACGAATCAGGCGGCGGGTGTCGACCTCCCCTGCCAGCGACAGGTAGGGGTCTGGCTCCTCTGCGGGGGGACCGAACCTGGCGCGCAGCCGCCCCCACAGGTCTGCCAATTGGGCCTGCAGCAAGTTGGCCGTCAACACGGACTCGCGCATCTCGTCGATCTCGGTCGGAGAACGGCTCCGCATCAGGCGCAGCGCGAGCATGAAAATGATGAAAACGCCGGCTGCGATAACAAGGAGAGCTATCCAGCGATAGGGTTCGGGAACCGCTTCGACCGCCCGTTCAGGCGGCTCCGGAAACGGCTCCTGGGGCGGCGGCGTCGCGATCGGCTGCGCCTCCTGCTCCTGCGAGCGATCGCCGAACAGGCTGCGTAACAATCGAATCAGGTACTCGACGATTACGAAAATCGGGTAGGCGATGATCGTCACAATCCAGACAAGCACTGTCGCAACCACGCTCCAGATCATCCCCAAAACGCGCCAAAGGATGGCGGCGTCCTCCGGCTGAATGACCAGGCCTATCAGCAGAGCGACGCACAGCAGAGCGCCGATGGTCACGCCTACACCCACCAGCCAGCTGCGGTTGGGGCTCATTTTGCCTATGCGCGCGCTGCGCCGCCAGCCGCTGGCTTTGCGCAGGTTGGCGACGCCCAGGCCGGAGAGTCCTGCTGCGGCAAAGAGCATCAGCAGTCCGAAAAGACCCGGAGGCTGGCCGGCCGTGGGAATCATCCAGGCGAACAACGCCAGTGCAGCCCCACCCCAGAGGAATGCTCGCCAGATCTCTTCGTGGTGGAACTGACCGCGCCCGTCGAGCGCGCCGCGCAGCCAGAGGAGAATGCCCAAGAACAGGAACAGTGCTGCCCCCGGGACCTCGATCGGAACCGCTCTCCAGTAGATCAGTTCATAGCCGGCGGCCGGGAGCCAGCGCAGGTCCCACAGGGCAAAGTCCTGGCTCAGGAAGCGCAGCCACAGCATAAACAGTAACACGGCAAAACCGGCCGATGCGATATGGCGGCGGACTTCGGTGACGCGCCGGAGGTCACGGCGTTCTGCGAGCGTCGGCATGCTCCAGCGGGCCAGGCTGAAGCTGATGATGGGCAAGGCGATCAACATCAGCGGCGTCATCACCGGCCCATCGACCGAGGGCGACAGGAAACCCTGGACCAGCATCATCCACGGCCAGACCCAGCAGAGACGCATGACGGCGACCAGCACGGGCAGCAAAAGCCCTTCGATGCCGCTCCACTCCGCATGTTTCCAAGGCAAGACAATCGGTGAATTCATGGGTCAGGTCCGGCAAACGCTGAAGCTATCAAGCCCGCGGCAATCAGCCGGCGGGCGCGGGCGCCTCGATTTCGGGCGTCCCCTCTTCTTTCACCAGGGAGAGTTCGGCCAGTCCATGCCGTGACAGCGATCGGAAGGCAACGCCGGGGATCGCTTGCTCGAGCCTCAGCCCGCCGATGCCAAGCAACGTCACCGTGAACCCGCGGCGTTGCAGGTCGACAAGGGCGCGGCGCAGGCTTTCCGGCAGTGTCGCGCTGATGAGGACGATGGAGGTGCCGTTGGGCAAGCCGTCCATCTCCTGCTGGAGGACCCGTTCAATCGTTGTGTGTGGGATGCCGACGCAGTGGGCCAGCGCCTCCAGTACACGCATCAACTGGTGCGGATGCGCGCCGGGGGCAACGCGCACGCGCCGGCCCGCCTGCATCATGCTGTTGGCGAATACGCCAAACGGGTCGCCGCGCAACTGTGCCCAGCGCGCGAGGGAGGCGCCGGCGCTGATGGCAAACTCGCGCAGTTCGGGGTCAATCCCTTCGAAACGGTGCGTGAAGGTCCGGATGTTGACGAAGATTGCCAGCGGTCGGGAAGCGGACGGGTCGAACAGTTTCGTCTGCAGCTCCTGGCGGCGGGCCGTGGCCTTCCAGTGGATATGGCGAAAGTTATCGCCGGGCAGGTAGTCGCGTACGCCGCTCAAACGTAAGGGATCGTCAATCAGGCGGTTGCGGCTCTCGTAGTCTCCGAATGGATGGCGGGCGTCCAACCCCAGTTCAGGCAAAGAATAGAGCCTTGGGTAGACCAAAAGGAGGTCGGTATCGTCTAACTCCACCTGCTGGCTGCGAAATCCGAAGATGTCGCCGCATATCAGCTTCGCGGGCCCGTATTTCCAGGCCCCCCGCTGCGTACCGGTGACCGTGTAACGGCGGATAACCCGCTGGTAAAGCCCAAGCGAAAAGAGATTGATCAGTACGCGGCGGTTGGCTTGATAGTGCCTGACGCGCTCATCAGGCGCCAGCTCGAGTGCAAGGGGAATGTCGTCTTCGCAGCGCAGCCAGGCCAAAGGCAGGGGCTTGGCATTGGTAACCTCAAGCAGCAGGTCCGTCTTTTCGCCGAAGAAGAGTCTGTCAACGACAAACCTCCGCCTGAAGGTAACCTCGGCCAGGCTGTAGCGGCTCCAGAGCCAGACGACCGCCCCCATCAAGCCGAGGATGAGAGCCATCGTGAAAATCAGGTTGCTGCGCGTGATCAGCGAAATGAACAGTATGAGAGCCGCCGCGGTCCAGCCCGTGCGTCCCATCAGCTGGATTCGGTAGCGGGTCCGTCAGCCGCGGGCACGACGGCGGCTGCTTGGAGAGGAGCGGAGGATTCAGGTATCTGCTCGTCGCCGGCATCGAGAGGGTCAGCCTGGTCAGTCCCTGCCGAAACGGCCGTATTCTGCCAGTTTTCTTCGACCGGGACGGGCACGCCCTCCAGGATATCGGCCAGCACACTGGCAACTGATGTGCCGTGCAGACGCGTATCGGGTCCAGGGATCAGTCTGTGGCGCAGCATGGGGCCGATGAGCTGCTGAATATCGTCGGGCGTGACGAAAGAGCGCCCGCGGATCGCGGCGTAGGCCTGCGCGGTGCGGTAAAGGGCGAGACTGCCGCGCGGGCTGACCCCCAGGTCAAGCGCGTCGCTTCTGCGTGTCGCCTCCACCAGGTCGAGCAGGTAGTCCTCCAGCACCGGATGGATGAAAACGCGGCGGCACGCGGCGGAGGCGCGGCGGATTTCCTCGGCGTTGACCACAGGCCGGACCCTGGCCAGCGGATTGTCGGTGCGGAACCGGTGCAGGATCTCGCGTTCCTCCTCGCGTTGGGGATAGCCCATTTGCACCTGCATCAGGAAGCGGTCCATCTGTGCTTCGGGCAGCGGAAAAGTGCCCGCCAACTCGACCGGATTCTGGGTCGCCATCAGGAAGAAAGGATATGGAAGCGCCCGGCTAACCCCGTCGACGGTGACCTGGCGTTCCTCCATCGCCTCCAGCAATGCGCTCTGTGTACGGGGCCCGGCGCGGTTGATCTCGTCGGCGAGAACGATTCCAGCCAGAATCGGCCCCGGGCGGTAGTCAAAGTCGTCCGTTTTGCGGTTGTAGACGCTGACGCCGACAATATCCGAAGGGAGCAGATCCGGCGTGAACTGGATGCGTTGGAAGCTGATTCCAAGCGAGGCAGCGAGGGTCTTGGCGAGGGTCGTCTTGCCGATTCCGGGCACGTCGTCCAACAGCACGTGGCCTTCAGAGAAGAGGGCTGCCAGCAACTGGTCGATTGTCTCGTCCTTTCCGACGATCACCTGGGCGACGTTCTCCCGCAGCCGCTGGGCAATTTCCCTTACTAGACCTATCTCTGACATGTATGCTCCTGACTGGCCCCCAAATCGGACCTTTCGGCCTGTGAATCCGCAGAGGTTCAATACGGGGCGGCACAAAGTGGACAGACGCGCCCGTGGGAGTATAACAGTGGCAACAAGGAACACCAAAGGAGGACGGTGGTCGACTCAGTTCAAAATGCACTGCCGGCAATCGCGTCGTCGAGCGGCATTGCCCGCAAGCACACGTCTCACGTTCGGACCGGCGAGAGAGGATCCTTCCCGGCCCAAACGCGTTGCAGGTTCTGGAAGATGAACTGTCCGCGCCGCTGCCAGGTGTCGTAGGTCACGCCGGCGACGTGGGGCGTGAAGATGACGTTTTCGAACTGAAGAATCGGGTTGTTCGGGTCGGTAGGTTCCTCGTGCAAGACGTCAAGGCCCGCAGCGCGAATCGACCCGCTTTCCAGGGCCCGGACAAGCGCGGCCTCGTCAACGACCGGTCCACGGCAGGTATTGATCAGGACAGCGCTGCTCTTCATGCGTGCAAGCTCGGTCGCGCCGATGAGATGGTGGGTCTGCTCATTCAGGGGGACATGGAGCGTGACGACGTCGGAGCGCCGCAACAGATCATCCAGGGTGACGCGTTCGACCTGCAATGCATGCTCCACTTCGCCGGGCGCGGGGAACGGATCATAGTAGAGTACGTCTGCGCCGAAGGGGACGAGGCGCGCGGCCACCTCTTTTCCGATATGGCCGAGGCCGACGATGCCGACGGTCTTGCCCTGGACCGTAAAGGTGGTCATGCCGCTGTCGATCGCCTTCCAACCCTCGTTGCGAACGTTGCGGTCCATTTCCGTTAGGCGGCGGTAAACGCTCAGGATGAGGGCGAAGGTGTGCTCAGCAACGTCGATTGCATTGGTGCCGCCATTGTTGGCGAGCGGAATCGTCAATTCCGTCAGAAGCTCAAGCGGCATGCGCTCGAAGCCGGCGCTGACCAACTGCACCAGCTGCAGCTGCCGGGCGGCCCTCAGGACAGTATCCTCGATTTCGCTGGGGAAGAGGATGAGGAAGTCGGCGTCAACCGCCAGCCGGGCTTTCTGCGCGGTCGGCAGGTCGTGGGGGTGAAACGACACATCCCACTCGCCTGGCGCAGGCGCGATGACCTGCCGGGCCAGTTCGGGTACGAGCTGGGTGAAAAAGATCACTTTTGGCATCAGCGATTTCCTTGCCTATAGGCTGTTCAGTCTCCAGACCTTGTGCGCGGTCTTGCCGAAGATCCAGGCGCGTTCGTCCTCGCTCAGTCCGGACAGGTATTCGAGGGGGAAGGCCAGCGAACTGTCGAAGCCCTCGCGCGTGCTGACCGGCGGCCAGTCGCTGCCCCACATCGTGCGCTGCGGGCCGAATGCCTCCAGGGTGAGCTCTGCCAGCGGTGGGACATGCCCAAACGGGCAGGGAAGGTGGCAAAATTCGCCAAAGCCGGGTAGCTTGATGGTCACGTTGTCGTATTGCGCGAGGCCGGTGATGGCCTTGAACTCCTCAAGGTCGGTTTCGGGGGAGACACCGCCCAGGTGCTCGACGACAAGCGACAGATTTGGAAATCGGCGCAGCACTTCGGAGAATTCTGCGCTCTGGAGAATGTCCGGGCGGCTGAAGACGCTGACGACCAGGCCCAGGTCGGCGGCGGCGCGCCAGTGGGCGAGCGGGTCGGCGCCGCGGCCGCGGAAGTCGGCAAGCAAACGGATTCCGATGATGCCTTGGTCGGCCCATCTTCGGACGGCGCTGCCGTCGTCGTCGTCGGGCACAATCATGGCCGCGGCAAAGCGTCCCGGGTGCGTCTGCATTACATCGACGATGTAACTGTTGTCCGTGTTGCCCAGGTATTGGATGAAGACGGCCTGGTCGACGCCCGCCCGCTCCATGTGAAAGAGCAGGACCTCAACCGGCTCGTACTTGTGGAGTCCAATATGGCAATGGGTATCGACGACCGCGAACTCTCTCTCACTCATGTGGATAGCTCCTTGCAGTTTCAGTCGCGCCCAATCGTGAAGCTGAGCGCCTCCTCGGTTGGCTCTGTACCCAGGCCCGGACCCTGCGGCAGCTGTAAATAGCCGGCCCGACAGTCCATGGCACTGCGGATATACTGCTTGTTGCGGTCGAAGATCGAGTGCTGGTACTCGTGCATGGCGAAGTTTGCCAAGGTCGCGGCGACGTGCAGGCTGGCGGCCTGGGCGATGCCGAGATTGATCGTCGCGTGGGGCATGACCTGGCAGTGGAAGGCCTGCGCCAGGTCACAGATGTGTCGAAAGCCGGTGATGCCTGTGTGGGCGATCTCTGGCTGGATGACGTTCATGCAACGGGCCTGCAAGCGGGGCAGGTACTCGTGGACGGTGCGCCACTCTTCGCCCAGCCCGACCTGCGTGCGAACGGCGCGGGCGACCTGTGCCTGCCCATTCAGGTCTTCGGGCGCGACCGGCGCCTCGGCAAGGTGCAGGTCGAACTCGCACAGGCGGTCGATCAGCTGGATCGCCTCGAGCGCGGTGTAGCGCCAGTGAAGATCGACGAGGATACGAGGACCGTCGCCGACCGCTTGGCGAATCGCCTTCATCTCGGCCGCCTCGCCCTGGTCGGCCACGGCCGCGGCAAATTTCAGCGCCGAGAAACCGCGGTCGATCCAGCTCCTGGCGAGGGCAGCTCGTTGGACAGTTGACTTACCGGGCAGTCCGGAGACGTAGACCGGCAGGCGCTCATGCCGCAGGCCGCCTAGGAGCTGCCAGACCGGTTGCCCCAATAGCTTGCCGCGCAGGTCCCACAGGGCGATGTCCAGCCCAGCGATGGCGTCAAGCGCGTAGCCGCCAAAGTGGCCGCGCACGCGCTGCAGGTCATAAAGGTCCTCGTAGATGCGTTCTACGTCGTGGGGACTGCGGCCGATGACGAAGGGAATAAACAGCTCCTCAAGGATGGTCCGGGCGACCTGGGGCGCGACGACGCCGAAACACTCGCCCCAGCCAACGGTGCCGTCGCCGGCTTCCACTCTCACGAGCAATGTCTGGTCGTGGACGGGGTAGACGGTGCGATTGCCTGGGCGGACGATGTAGCCCTTGGCATTGGGCCGGCTGCCTTCCTCCAGCGGGCCCAAATAAGGCACGTCGCGGGGGATGCGCAGGGGGAAGAGTTGGATGGCAGCGATCATCGCGTCAAGGAACTGTCTGTTTTATCGGTTAGGAGCCTCTTGCACGTCATTTTGCCATCAGCGGTCGGTAACTTCATAAACTGTACCGTCTTCGAGTCTGGCAATGCGCGTGAAATCGGCGATCTTTTGCAAACTCTCTACGCCAAAGAGTTGGCCCTTTTCCTGGGCATCGAACCAGACAAGATATGCCCTTGGGGTCTCGGGCCACAGACCGACCAAAGATTCAACCGGCCTGCGCGGCTCACTGGACTGATGTCTTTTGGCCGCCGGCACCCATCTGGCAGGGATGCCGGCTTGCGCGTAGAGAGCAAATGGAACGTTGCTGTACATGACAATGCCCTCACCTTGGCTCAGCCATATTCTCCTGGCAAGCTGAATGGTATCGCTTGTTTGCCAGGCAATGTGGTTGACGTTGTCATCGGGTTCCACGGGCCGGGCGATGGTTACGACCTCCCTCACCGCCGCGATTGCGAATACGCCGGCTAGCAGGGCGATGACCAGCGGCGACCTGGGAAGGCGCGCGCGGGTGCCCATGAGCCCGATAGCGACGGTTTTGCCAGTCGAAGAGAGCTCTTGCTCCATGATATAGAGGATGATCAGCACGGCAGGAACAAAGGCGGGAGCGAGGTATCTGTAGCCGATCCTTTCAATGCCTATAACAGTAGAGAGAGCCACCAGGAAAGACACGTATGTGATGTAAAAGATGGAGACGGCGTCCAGCTTCAGCGAGCCCAACCTTAACAAGCGCACAAGGTCTTTCGGCTTAAGAAGCGCGCCTGCCAGGTAGCCAGTGACGGCGGCCAGAACGGCCAGCGCTCCTCTCGAAGTGGCCGTGACGCCTATGAAATGGACGGGGAAAAACCAGTTCAAATGGAAGACGAATGCATAGTAGAGGTTGTAATACAGAGGATACTTTGAGGGACCTCGCGTGTCAGTTGGCAGTCCGGTGAGCTGAATGTTTCTGAACGCCCAGAGCAAGAGTGGCAAAGAGGCGACGGCGCAAAAGAAAAGCAGATGCAGGATTCGGGTGCGAACTGTGCAGCGCCTATTGAACAGGATTGCGGCAGCGCCCGCCAAGATCAAGGTTACGCCTATGTACCTTGTCACGCCGGCCAACCCTACCACGATTGCAGTCAGAAGCAGCGTCTGGAGACTGTTCTTGTTGAGGTACCTGTTCATCCCCAGCAGGAAAGCGATGGTGAGGAGAATGAAGAAGGGCTCGGAGAGGCCATAGGTCGAGAGTCGCAGCATGTCGGGGGAAAGCAGCACGAATGCCGTACCGACGACGACGAGGAATGGCTGGGTGAGATAACGCTGGAAGAGAAGGCCGGCGAAGTATACGATCAGGCCAAAGACGGCGGCATCAAAGAAGCGAGCCCCGGAAAGCGGGTCGACACCCAGGGCGAGGTCAATGAGTGCAAGCAGCGTGGGGTAAAGAGGCGCCCACCCGGTCAGCGGCGTGCCATCAAAGTGCGTGTACCCCACTCCCGCGGTCAAATTGCGGGCAACGGCGATGTATGTGACGGAGTCTCCGTGGAGGGCTATTCCGTGAAGCCCGGTCCTGAGGAGGGCCAGAACAGGCGCCGCCAGGGCAAGCAGCAGGAGAAGCCACCTGGTTCCCAGCCACATTCCCAAGAGCGACGAGGCGCGCGGACCGACTTGCGAGACGTTCACGGTCTCTTCCGGCTAGTCGGCCAGAAGCGGCTCGATCTCGCGCCAGATGGCGTCAAATTCACGCAGGTCCTGCTGATCGAGAAAGGCGCCCGGGATACGGCTGGCGGTGGAAGTGAAGACGCCGCGACGCAGGAAGACCTGCTTGTAGACGGCCACACCGTGCATGCGCTCGAAATTAAGCAGCGGAAGGAGTCGGTTGAACAGGGCGCGGGCGGCGGCTTCGTTCCCTTGCTCCAGCAGTCGCCAGATCTGTGTGTGCAGGTCAACCGACTGGCTGGCGGGCATGTTTCCGCAGGCGCCCCTGCGCCATTCGTCGATCATGTAGATGCCGCCCTGTCCGCCGAAAATTCCCCGGCAAGCGTCGCCCGCGGCAGCCAGGGTGCGCGAAATGGCGCGCGGCTCCGGGAGCGTCTCCTCCTTCAGATACTGTATCCACTCCAGCTCGGAGCACATGCGGGCCAGAAGTTCAGACGACATTGGGGTGCCGATAGGCCCCATGAAGTTCTGAATGCAGATCGGTATGCGCAACGCGTCGTTCAGCGCACGGTAATAGTCGTAACAGCCGCTGGCGTCCGGGTGCAGGATATGGGGCGGCATAGCCATGATGCCGTCTGCGCCGACATCCTGGGCGTAGCGGCTGAGCGCGACCGCGGGCACTGTGTGGCCGTGCGTCGTGGCGGCGATGACGGGAACGCGACCGGCCGCGGTATCGACGACAACTCGGACCCAGCGATGCCGTTCGTCGTCGGACAGCGTAGCAAATTCACCAGCGTTTGCCGGACCGACGAGGCCGGCTGCGCCCTTTTCGATACAGAACTCTATCTGCCGCTTCAGAGCCGCTTCGTCCAACGCCAGTTCATCGTTGAATGGAGTGACGACAATTGCAAAGATGCCGCGCCAAGGATTGCTCATCCGGAATGCTCCGGGACTGAAATGGGTCAGGCCGGGCTGACTGCCGGGAATCGGGCAAATGTAGTCTCGCAACGTCAGCAGACACGACCTGGACTTGCGCAATATCCGATCGTGGGTGAACATCGATGCTGCCGGAATGGCGCACGATTCCCCCCTTACAATCGGCCGCGCCACGCGCAGTTCCGCGCCCCCCGCCCGGCCGGTTCAGTATACTACAACCGTTGGGTCAAACAATTGGAAAGCGAGCATTACGAAAATGAAGATCACTGAAGTCAGGGTCTACGAGTTGCAGGGCGTTCTTGAGCACGAAGAGGAGTTCTGGGAGGAGCGGCTCGTGCGCCCGCTGGACATCTACCCGGAGCACAAGGCAGAAGGAGCGCACGAAATGTTTGCCGTGGGCGGGGGGCGCTACCGCATTTCCGCCTATTTTGTCGATATTGACACTGATGAAGGCGTGTCGGGCCGGGGCGGGCCGCTGCCGCGCGAACAGGCTTTCATCATTCAGACGCAGCTGGTGCCGCTGCTGCTCGGCCATGATCCGCTGGCCTCTGAGCGCCTGTGGGACCGGATGTACCGGGCACAAGTGCACGGCCGCAAGGGTACCGAGATGATGGCACTGAGCGCGGTCGATTGCGCCCTCTGGGACCTGAAGGGGAAGTGGTTCGACGCGCCGGTTTGTCAGCTGTTAGGCGGCCCGACGCGCACTGAGGTTCCGGCGTACGCCAGCGCGCTGGGATACTCCCTCGACCCGGAACTTGTGCAGGAGCGGGCAAAGCAGTTTGCCGCCCAAGGGTACCAGGCAACCAAGTGGTTCTTCCGCGATGGTCCGACCGACGGGAAAGCAGGGATGGAACGCAATCTAAGGCTGGTGCGTACACTGCGAGAGAGCGTCGGCCCGGACGTGGACATTATGCTGGACTGCTGGATGAGCTGGGACGTGCCCTATACGGTTCAGATGGCGCGGCGCATGGAGGAGTACGCGCCGCGTTGGATCGAGGAGCCGTTACTACCGGACAAGATCGAGCAGTATGCGCAGATCCGCCGGCAAGTGAATGTACCGATAAGCGGCGGCGAGCATGAGTACACACGCTGGGGGCTGAAGCAGATGATGGATGCGGGCGCGTGCGACGTCTACCAGCCCGACATCTACTGGTGCGGCGGCATCTCGGAGACACAAAAGATCCTGGCGCTGGCATCTGCCTATGACGTACCGGTAATCCCGCACGGCCATTCAACGCCGGCCAGCATTCACGTCATTGCCGCCTGGCCGGAACCGACTACGCCTCAGCTCGAATACCTGATCAAATGGAACGAAGTCCACCAGTTCTTTCTCAAGCATCCGGTCAAGCCGGTAAACGGGATGGTCAGCGTGCCGGGTGGGGCCGGCATGGGCATGGAGTTGGATGAATCGAAGATCGAGCGGCGCGCCGAGGTGAATTTCTAGGCAAGAACAGGGACTTCAGCGCGGCGTGGTGGGATAGCCGATGGGATCGATGTGGGCTTCTACGAGGTAGGGCGCGTTACCGGCTGCAGCCCGCGCGAGCGCCTCGTCGCACGCCTCGGGGGTAGTGACGCGGGTCGATTCGATGCCGTATCCGGAGGCGATACTGGTGAAGTCGGGCGCGGGAAATTCGGTGCCCAGAGGCTCTTTGCCCTGCCGGAGCTGGTGCGAGCGGATCAGGTCGATGGCATTATCGACCGGCACGACGACGGTTACCGGCAAGTTGAGGCGGGCGAGGACACTCAGCTCGCCAAGACACATGAGCAGCCCACCGTCTCCAATTAGACAGGCCACCCGTTTACCGGGCCAGGCCAGCGCGGTGCCGATGGCCGCGGGCAGTCCGAAGCCCATGCAGGAGAGCCCGTTTGAGAGGGCGAAGCGGTTTGGACGCAAGGTGGGCCACTCAAGACTGCTGAAGATTTTGTGACTGCCAACGTCCACGGCCAGCATCGCGTCGGCCGGCAGCTGACGGCGCATACTGTCGAGAAGTTGCTGGGGGAGGAGCTTTCCGGGCCGGGGAGCAGGCAGAGGCTGGGCTGCCCGTTTTTTGCGGAAACCGTCTACCCTGGCTGCGCCCCATTCCTGGTTGCAGGGGAAATCGTTGTCGGCCAGCTGCAGCAGCGCAGATTTTGTCGGCCCGACGATCTCGACGGCTGCCGGCAAGACGGGGTCTTCGTTTGGCCAGTTGGCGATCCAGACCAGGGGGACATGGGCAAGGCCACCACCAGATCCGCTCCTGTCAGTACGCGCCAAAGACCACGGCTTTACCAATTCAACGACGTCGAATCCGACGGCGATAACGCAGTCCGCCTCAGCGAGGACTTCGTAGGCCGGGTCGGTTCGGGTCAGGCCGATTACGCCCGCGCTCAAAGGGTGGTCGTCGGGCAGCGCTCCCTTTGCCTTGGGCGAAACGATTACCGGCGCGTTCGCCGCTTCGGCCAGTGATTTCAGGGCGCCATAGGGAGCTTCTGGTTCCAGGCCCAGCCCGGCGAGAATCACAGGGCGCGCGGCGTTGGCGATGAGCGTGCGCGCACGGGAGACGAGGGCAGGGCGGGGGTATGTGTGGGTCTCCCCTGGATGGCCCGTTTCTTCAAATGGCCTGCGGGTCGGGGAGTTTTCTCGGCCGACAGTCTGCAGCTCTGCCTCTTCATTGCTGACCTGCAGATGTACGGGACCAGGCCGGCCCTGCATGGTCAAGGCTACCGTCGGGGCCAGTTCCGCGTCCGCGTTCCGTGGCGATACCTTGAGCGAGCGCTTTGTAATCGGGCCAAGGATTGACTGCAGGTCTACGACCTGGTGTGTGTAGCCGGGCAAGAGCGCGTCCGGCTTTTGGGCGGTTATGAGGACGATTGGCGCCCGGTCGAGCCAGGCGTGCCCGATGCCGGGAACAGCGTTCAGAGCGCCGGGGCCGAGCGTGGTCAGGACGCAGCCTGGACGGCCAGTCGCGCGCGCGAAGGCGTCGGCGGCAAAGACTGCGCTCTGTTCGTGATGCATCAACTCGAAGCGGATGCCAAGCTGATGCAGCGCCTCAAGCACGGCAACGACTTCGCCGCCGGGCATGCCAAAGACAATGCGAACGCCGGCGTCGTGGAGAGTCTGGGCGATCGTTTGGGCAACGGTGGCCATGGAGAGCAGTCGGTCCTTTACGTGCGGTCGTAGTATTTGCCAATGAGCAGTTCCAGGCGGTCGATCACGCGCCGGGGGACGACATCCCTGCTCGTCATCAAGGCATCCTGTAGCGCATCGGCGTAAGGGGAAGGTCCACTGCCGGAAAGCAGCGCGATCGCGTTGGCGACAGCCTGGACAGCTACCTCCGCGTTGTGCATCAACGTTTTGATGACGGCATCGACAGTGACCGCTTCTTCGGTCTCATGCCAGACGTCATAGTCGGTCACGTGTGCCATGCATGCATAGCTCATCTCGGCCTCGCGAGCGAGGAAGGCCTCGGGCGTCGTGGTCATGCCGATGATGTCCATGCCCAACTGCCGAAAGGCAAGGCTCTCGGCACGCGTACTGAAGCGAGGACCCTCGATGGTAACGAAGTTTCCCCCTCTGTGCGCGGTTGCGCCGGTCTGCTCAACGGCTTTGAAGCAGATGTCGCTGAGAAGGTCGCAGAAAGGGTGTGCGACGCTGACGTGGACGACGAGGCCATCGGTCCCGACATCCGGGTCGTCGAAGAAGCTGAGCGCGCGCAGCCGCGTGCGGTCGAATATCTGGTCGGGGATGACGATATCGCCCGGCCGCAGATGTTCCTGCAGGCTACCGCAGGCGCTGACGGCGATCAGGTACTCCACGCCCAGCATTTTGAAGCCGTAGATGTTGGCGCGCTGGTTCAGCCGTGTAGGGCTTATGCGGTGGCCGCGCCCGTGGCGGGCGAGAAAGGCTACGCGTTGCCCTCGAAGTGTTCCGACGATGTATGAATCGGACGGGCTGCCGAACGGTGTATCCAGCTCGACCTCTTCGACGTCGGTCAGCGACTCCATCTGGTAAACGCCGCTTCCGCCGATAACGCCAAATCGAATGGGTTCTGCCATCAGTTCAACTCCGTGAATCGTAACGGGCGGAAGTGAGACGCCATACGCGCCCAAACTTTTTACCGTGTGGCCAGCAGGGCCGCGGCGGCGCCGAGGACGCCCGCACGGCCGCGTTTGTTCATCAACGGAAAGCGAATACGGGCAACCGCACCGTTTTCGAGCAGGTAGACCTTGCCTTCCCTTTCGTAGTCATGCCTTACGGCGTCGTCGGCTAACAGAGGCCAGATGGAAAAATATGCAATCTGGCCGGCCTCATCGTAGCGTACCGATCCGGAAGGCAGCGCCCTGTCCATGGCGTAGGGGATCTCCGGCGCCTCGGCGCGCAGCCAGCGGCCCAATCCGAGCCGCTTGTGATCGCGCATGGTGATACCGACCAGGCGGTGGGCGGCGACGTGGACAACGATATCTGCGGTCGTCCAGTTCTGGGCGTGCGGCGCGCTGCCGGCCATGCGTAAGTCGATCGCGTCTCTACGTCTAAGCCAGATCGTGCGGAAGGGGACCTCGTAAGCTCTGAATTTGGGCTGGACGTGGGTCATCGCGCCCTCGCCGCTATCGTGAGATCGGTCAGGGAGTGTGCCAGCAAGCCGGCCTGGCCTACGAAAAGCAGCGCCGGTCCCCATCCGGTGTCGAGGCTTTGCGCGTAGAGGTCAGTGAGCGTAGGCAGGACCCAGCGAAATTGCGCCAAGGGAAAGTAGACACCCGCGGCCGCAAGCGCGGCCAGCGTCGTTGCGCGTAGCAAAGCGAGCCGGCGGGCGGTTTGCCATGCTCTGCCATTGCGCGGCGCGGAAGCAGGGCTCATCCCGAGCGCTTCAAGTAATGAAAAAGGAGTCACAATCAGTGCGGCAAATGGGCTGGCCGCAGCGAACAACAGGCAGAAGAAGAGGGCAACCGACTGCAGGAGAAAGTCCGGCGACAACAGGAGGTGCGGTGTCCAGGCAGGGGGCAGAAGGTTGAGCGCGGCGATAGCGGCGAGCAGGAGCAGGACGACGCGGACAGGCCAGGGATAGGCTTCGAGGCGCTGCGCGGCGTCCTCTGCCTGCACAGCTGCCCTGCTTTCGTCAGGATGCGGGGGGTCTCGGCGAAACGCATTCAGGCTGAGGCTGAGACTGGCCGCGATCAGCGGGAGATAGAAGCCTTCTCGCCAGAGGCGAATGTCACCTTGCTGAACGGGATACAGGAATTTCACCAGTTCTGCCAGGTCCAGCCCAAGAACCACCAACCCGGCCGCAGGATGTTCGATCCAGGGCAAAAAGTAACCGGTCAAGGTGAGGAGGGCGGCCACGGGCAGCAGCAGTCGGAAAAGTAATCGTCGGGGGGCAAGGTGGCGAAGCTGGGGCATCGGGCTGCTGCTGCGGGGGCTATGCTGCGTCGCTTAGCTGTCTGCCGGCGCGCTCAAGCCGGCGGATCTGTCGTTCCCGGCCCTCATCGAAACGGCGCCGCTCCTCTTCCGAAGTCAAAGTGAGCCGGGGCACTTCGGCGGGCGCGCCGCTCCCGTCTACTGCCACGAAGATGTAGAACGCGCTGTTCGTGTGGGTAATCTCGCCGGTGAGGAGATTCTCCGCTTTGACGACGACCTCGACTTCCATCGAGCTGCGGCCTACATAGGTGATGCGTCCCTCCAGGTTGAGCAACTGCCCAATGTGGACCGGTTCATAGAAGGTCATGCTGTCGACGGCTACGGTGACCGCGGGCAGGCCTGCGTGCCGGGCAGCGGTTATGCCGCCGCATTCGTCGCATAGCTTCAGGATCACGCCGCCGTGGACATTGCCCAGCAGGTTGGCATGCTCGGGATTGGTAAACTGGTTGATTCTGGTGGCTGATTCGGCGACAGTCTTGTGGCTCGATGTCATGGGACGATTCTGTTTGGGCGCGATGTTAGCATTTTACCATATTCTCAGTTCAGCGCACGCTCGTAGGCCTCGAGGAGCTGGCCGAGGCTGCGTTGCCAAGTGAAATTGCGTGCGTGCGCGGCGCCGGCGGCTGCCAACCGTGTACGCAGCTCCGGCTCTGTGGAGAGCTGAACGATGCCGTCGGCAATACCTTCAACCGACTCGGCGTCGACATAGAGGGCTCCTTCGCCGCCGGCCTCAGGCAAGCAGGAGTTGTCTGCGGTTAGGACAGGCGTCCCGCATGCCAGCGATTCCAGGACCGGAAGCCCGAATCCTTCGTACAGTGAGGGATAGACAAAGAATTCGGCTGCCGAGTAAAGGGCCGGCAGGTCGTCGTCGGCGACGAATCCGGGAAAAACGACATCGCTTTCCAGCTCCAATTCTCGCACAGTCGCGAAAATCTCATCGAAGAGCCAGCCCTTCCTACCGCCGATTACGAGCATATGCGGCAGTTCGGCCTCCTGCCTGGCGGCATGAAAGGCGCGGACCAGGCGCGGAAAGTTTTTTCGCGGTTGCAGCGTGCTGAGGCCGAGGATGAAGGGTCTCCCGCCAATCCCGTACTTTTGCCTCGCCCTGAGAAGCTGCTGCGGCTCGGATACTGGGCGGAAGAATCCGTGGTCAACCGCGCCCTGCACAACGCTAATTTTCCCTTCCAGAACGGGCCACAGTGTCAGAAGGTCTTCCGCCGTGTTTTGGCTGTCGGCAATCAAGTGGTCGGCCTTGCGAATGCTGCGGGGCACGACTACATTCAAGTAGTGCTGCAAGGAGGGCATGGCGGCATCGGGGAAGTGGAAAAACGCGAGATCGTGAACGGTGAGGAGTTTTCGGCGGGCCGTGACCGGCGCGAGAACGAAGTCGGTGGCGTGAAAGAGGTCGATAGCGCCGCCTGCCAGCCACTCGACGCGTGGGAAGGGGATGTTGAGGCGGTGCCAGATCCGGGTGAGGTTTCGCTCCGAGATGGCTGGAAAGGTGAGCAGAGGCAGTGCAGTGCGGGCCCTGAGGTCGCCGTCAACGGTGCCGGCAACGAAGAGCGAGAGATCGTAGCCTGGGTTGTGGTCGAACAGCGCTTCGATCTGCCCGCGTATGATGCGACCGATACCGGCGGACTGACGAATGGCCGGCGTGTAGTCGATGACGAGCTTCACAGCCCCTTATAGGTCCACAGCCTGTTGGCGGCGAAGTTCCAGAATAGGACGACGCCGATGGAGAAGAGCTTGGCGAAATTGTAGCTGACGGTGGGGCCCCAAATGGGGTCCGAGAGCCACTCTATCCAATAGGGGCGCAGAGACAGGTCGACAAACTGGAAGACGATCGTGTTGATGCCCAAGCCGGCAACGCTGACCAGGGCGAATTGGACGAGCTGCCTGCGCGTATTGCGGACCTGGCTTTCCGGGAAGGTCCACGTGCGGTTGAGCACAAAGTTCTGGACTACGGCCGCGCTGAAGCTGAACCCGTTGGCGACGACGGGAAGGAAGCCGGCGAGCTGCACCAGCACGTTAAGGAGCGCAAAGTCCGTCAGCGCGCCGAGCGCGCCTACGGAGGCGAATTTGAGAAAGCGCTTTGTCTCTCTGCGCCGGCGGCTGCCCGCTGGCAGAATCTTGTTGCGGCTCAAAACAGTTGCATTGACCCCGCGCATAGCTGGCATCTGCTCCGGGTCGAATCAAGTCTCAGGCCAAGACCCAAGGGACGAGCCTGGGCCTGCGAGCATTTCAAGGCAAGGAAAAGCGAGCAAATACAGACCTCTGGCGAATCTGTGCGACGGCACCGCAGTAGTTTCGCCTACTCGTTCGCAAATCGCAAAAGCCAGCGGTCCCCGGCATCACATTCTGCGCTGCCCGAAGTCTACGCGCCTCGGCGGCGCGACTGCGGCGTCCTTCTTTTGCGCGCAGAGTCGTTCCGGCGGCGAAGACTTGGGCACCTTGCGGGCTCTGCCACCGTCTCACGGCCCGAAAATGCAGGCGTCCTGTTCGGAGTGGGCGAAGGTTTTCGTCCTGCGAACCAGTTTTCAGTTCCCAATTGTAGGCGGGACGGTAGAAGAAGGGACGGCGGGTGGACGGCGAGCCAGGGCGACGGCGGACGCGAGCCATAGCGCGAGGTGGAGGTAAATGCCCTGGACGTAAAGATAGTCGAAAAGGTGGTGAATGGAAAGATGAACGACGACGCCAAGGACGCCGAGGAAAAGGGCGGCGTTCCAGTGGGCTGGTTGCAGGGGCGGGCCATCGTGGAGGTGGGAGCCGCCGGCCATGCCTCCGGCCATCAGCCTTCGTCGATAGACGAGCCAGCCTACAACGCCGCCCCACATGACAAGGTAGGCGAACAGGCCGATCAGACCGTTCTCCGCGAGCACGTTCAGGTAGGTGTTGTGGGCGTGGCCCAGCGGCTCCTCCCAGCGAGGCAGCCGGACCTGTGGATAGACGGCAGCATAGTTGCCAGGCCCGATACCAAACCAGGGTGACAGTTCCCACATGCGCAGGGCGGCTATCCAATGGGCGAGGCGCTCGATGACCGAAAAGTTGCTGTTTGTGACAGGCTGCCGCACGACATCCCACATGCCGAGGCCAAAGTAGGCGGGCAGGTCGGCCCATCGATCGGTCAGTGAGGCAGGAATGTAACGGGCCAGTGCGGAACCGCCGGCCAGGAGGATGGCAAACGCGGCAAGCGCGGCGGTCGGGATCTTGCGGCCGGTTTGGAAGAGGAGGACGATGGCAAGGCTGGCGGCGGCGCCGAGCCAGCCGCCGCGGCTCCAGCTGGCGAGCAGTCCCAGGCCGATGACGGTGGCTGTGCCGCCATAAGCAATGGACGCTGCCAGCGAACCGGCCCTTGCCGGTATGCCGTGGGCAGCGGGCTTGCCCATTGGAGCAGGTTCAGGCGCGCGTGACCGCTTGAAGAGGGAACCGAGCGCGTTCAGGAAGAGGGCGGCTGCGACGGGCAGTGTCAACCCAAGATAGCCGGCGAAGGGGTTAGGTTGTCCGAATGTCCCGGCGGCGCGCATGAAGCGGTCCAGCAGGAGGAAATTGGGCGGGCCGATGCGAAAGACGAACTGATAAATTCCCAGGGAGGCCTGCAATACGCCGCCGGCCAGAAGTCCCCAGATCAGCCAGCGTACTCGGCCCCTCGGCATCGCTTCCTGGACCAGCAGGATGATCAGAAGCATCTCCAGCCACTTAATTACTCCTTCAATGGCTTTGCGCAGGTTGATCGAATTGGGAAACGAGAGCAAAAGGGCGAGCAGAAACAGAAGGAAAAGGCCTGGCAAAAAGCCTACGTTGAGCCGCAACCGGTTGCAGCGCACGCCATTGACAAACCAGACGGCGAAGGCAGCAGCGAGCAGAGCGTCGGCCATGCTGAAGGGCCCGAGATCAACGCCGCTTGCGAAGGGAAGCGCAACCGCCAGACCCGGCCATATCAGCCAGGGGAAGCGCAGCAGCAGGAATCCGGCGGCGGCCGCGGCGACAGAGGCCGCGGCCCATCGAAGCGGGAGTTCAGCGAGCAAAACGGCCAGGGCCAGGATAACAGCCATGCCCAACACTTGACGGGCGCGTTGCGCGGCAAGGCCGGCCAAAACAGGGGTACGGCCGAACTCGGCACGGCTTAGGGAGTGAAGGGGTGATCGCATTGGCCCCAATGATGCAAGCTCCCGCGGCGGCTGCACGATGATTCGCCAGCGGGCAGATGTTGGAACTGGCGGCAGACGCCCGAATTACAAGAAATTCCCGGACAGCCTGTGCCCGGGAACGGAGGCGGAGAGGGAGGGATTTGAACCCTCGAGGGCGTGAACCCTACGCGTTTTCGAGACGCGCGCACTCGGCCAGACTATGCGACCTCTCCAGTTTGTGCGATTGGCGGGGCCAACCTGTCGCGGCAAATGGTAGCACAACCGGACCCCACTGTACAATTCGCGGCGATCGAGAAGGATTGGGCCCCATCTCGACTTTCCACTCGCATCGTCCGCCTGAACTCTGGTCGGAACCACTGAGGCGTTCAACCGGCCGGTACACTGCAAGGACCCAATAGTAAGGGCTGGACCATTTGCGGTCTGATGCAGGATCTATGCGCTGTTAAAATGGCCGCCCTCTTACTGCCGTCAGACAAATTCAAGGCATGGCGTTGTGAAAATGTGCGTCGGCGGTATGAGGAATCCTTTCCTGCTGCCAGAGATGACTGGTCAGCAGGAGTGGAAGCAGGGCGATGAAGACTAGCGGATGGAGGCGGAGTGTGGACTTTTCGAAAAGCACCCAGTGCGAAGGTCGACTGCGACCCAGCTGGACCAGTCTTGGGCTTACTTGGTCATAAGTTCTGTTGTCGGAGGCTGCAGCGCGCCGTCGCCGTCGAACTGTATCATCCGGGCCGGTCCGATCTGGGTAAGGGCAGGAGAAAGTTCAATCTCCTGGAGCAGCGCAGGCGACAGCCAGAGAGTTTCCAGTTCAAGTGTATTCTGAATCCAAACGACGCGTGCGCTGTCCGCCGCCTTGTCCATCAGACCGGTCTCGATAATCTCGCGATCGGTTGCGAGCGAGACGGGTTGCTTGGCGGCGGCGAAGTTTCCGGCGGTAAGGCAGTTGGTGTAGGTGGCATGCCAGTCGACTTTGGCGCGCAGGCGCTCTGAAATGAGATCGGCGAGTCCGATGCCGGAGGCATTGCCGTGGCTGTCATCCGTCAGGTCGAGGACGGCGAGGACGCGAAAATCGGGCTCGCGCGGGCCGCCGTTGCGCCGCCACATGCCGATGATGTTGGTATCCATGCCGGTGCCACTGATGTTTTTGCCCATCTCCTGTACGATCAGGAGGTCGAGATGGTCGAACGGGATACTCGGCTGGAGTTCCTTGGCCAGCTGGAGAAGGCTGGGCTCCTGCCGGAAGATGCCTTCGCCCGGAAGAACGGCGATCTCTGCCGGCGCATGGCGACCGTTCTCGACGATGGCAACGCCGGCAACGACGGGCATCTTGTTGAGGATGACCTGTGCTGCCAGTGGGATGGAGATGGAGGCATCGTGGGCGTGTAGGGTCGCCGCGCCGCGCTTCTTGCCGAGGCCGATGGTCATGATTTTGCACAGGCCGCTTTCGTGATCGGCGCGAAAGGCTGTATGGGCCTTGACGCGATTGACAGGTATTACGGCGTCGGCTTCGGAGGCAAAGCGGTCCCAGTAGACGGGCATACTTCCGGCCTGGCCAATCTGCTTGACTTCCAGGCTGCTGTGAATCGGGACCCCGAGTTCGGCCATTCCGTAGCTGACGAGCACGGCGCGTTGCCCTTCGGCGGAGCCGCCGCCGTGGCTACCCATTGCGGGAACAAGAAAGGGTTCGGCCCCGAGTGACTGCAGTGTCTTGACGACCGCCCCCACGACCTCAGCGTAGCATGAGATGCCGCGACTTCCGACAGCTACGGCTACGCGCATCCCCGGCCGGACACGGTCGGACAAGGGAAGTGCGTTGAGGCCGTTCCAGACTTCGGCGGCAACGTTTTCGACTTGCTGCTCGGAAACTGTCTGCTGCACGGGCGCGAGTTCAATCATAGTGTGCTCCTATTGGGCCTTCTTTCAGGTACCCACTTGTGTCTTGAGCCAGGCCTCGATGAATGGGTCCAACTCTCCGTCGAGAACAGTCTGGGGCGTTGACGTTTCCACATTCGTGCGTAGATCCTTCACCATCTGGTAGGGGTGGAGGACGTAAGACCGAATCTGGCTGCCGAAGTCGGCCTGGACATTTTCGCCTTTGAGGCGGGCCTTTTCGGCTGCGATCCTCTCCTGCTCGACGGCGTAAAGTTTGCCCCGCAGGATTCTGAGCGCTATCTCGCGGTTTTGGGTCTGGCTGCGTTCGTTCTGACAGGTAACTACGATGCCGGACGGTTCGTGATGGAGCCGAACGGCGGTGGCGTTTTTCTGTACGCTCTGGCCTCCGGCGCCGCTTGACAGAAATACGTCGATGCGAATGTCATTGGGTGAAATCTCGATCTCGATATCTTCGTCGATGATTGGTACGACTTCAAGCTTGGCAAACGAGGTATGGCGGCGGTTACCGGCATCGAAGGGACTAAGCCGGACCAACCGGTGCGTGCCCCGCTCTGCCTGCAGATAGCCGTATGCGTACGGGCCCTCCACTGTAATGGTAACGCTCTTGATACCGGCCTCTTCCCCCTGGGTCATGTCGGTGACTTCGCTGGCGAAATCTTTCTTCTCAGCCCAACGCAGATACATGCGCAGCAGCATGGCGGCCCAGTCCTGCGCTTCAGTTCCGCCGGCGCCGGCATGTATACTGACGATGGCGCCGCCTGCGTCATACTTGCCATTGAGAGCCAGGGTGAATTCCCGGCCTGCCAACTCCTTTTCGAGGGCAACTGCCTCCTGCTGAAGCTCGCCAAGCATTCCGGCGTCATCATCGGCAATCTGCGCCAGGTCCTGCGCGTCCTGTGCCCGTTCCTGCAGACCGTCCCAGACACCGATCTGCTCCTTCAATGAGTTCAGCTCCTGCATCTTTTGTTGTGCGGTCCGTTGGTCGTCCCAAAAACCGGGGGCAATTGTTTCCTTCTCCAGTTCCTGGACGCGATCCATCTTGTCTGGCAGGTCAAAGCCGCCTCCGTATCGTGTTGACTCGTTCTGCGAGCTGGTGCAGACGGTCGGTTAACTCGCGCATTCGTTACTCTCTCCTTTATCGAGAATCTGCCAGCAAACGGGGCAGCCCTGGATGCCTTACTCTCCCAGCAGGCCTTCGACAAACGCAACCGGGTCGAACTCCGCCAGGTCTTCCAATTGCTCGCCCGTGCCGACAAAGCGCACGGGTATGCCTAGCTGCTTCTTAATATTGAGAACGGCGCCGCCCCTGGCCGTGCTGTCAAGCTTGGTGAGGACGATGCCGGTAACACCCGATGCTTCCTGGAAGCCCTTGGCCTGCAGTATGGCGTTCTGGCCGGTGGAGGCGTCGAGAACGAGCAGGATTTCGTGGGGAGCGCGGTGGACCTGCTTGGCGGCCACGCGGCGCATCTTTTCCAGCTCCTGCATGAGATTGAATTTATTCTGTAGACGGCCGGCGGTGTCGGCGATCAGGATGTCGGCGCTGCGGCTCTCCTGGCTGGCGCGCATCGCGTCGAACAGTACGGCGGCCGGGTCGGAACCGGGGGCCTGGGCGATTACTTCGACTTCGGCGCGCTGACCCCAGATCTTGAGCTGGTCGATTGCGGCCGCCCTGAAAGTGTCGCCTGCGGCGAGAACGACGCGTTTGCCCATCTGCTTGTAGCGAAGCGCCAGCTTGCCGATGCTGGTCGTCTTGCCGGAACCGTTGACGCCGACGACGAGCACGACCGTCAAAATGCGCGGCTCTTCGATGCCCAATGGCTCGTCAGGCTGCAGGAGCTTGACCATTTCCTGCTTAAGGATGAGATAGGCGTCGGCGGCCCTCCGGACGGTCTCGCGCTCGACCCGGGCTCGCGTGGACTCGACCAGTTCCAAGGTCGTTTCCATGCCAACGTCGGCGACGATGAGCGCCTCTTCCAACTCTTCCCACAACTCGTCACCGATCTCGTTAGCTTGAAACAGGGAGCCGACCTGCCCGAAAATGCCGGAGCGAGTCTTTTTCAGGCTTTCTTCGATTCTCAGGTCATCGGCCGACTTCTCGTCCTGGCGTCCAAACAGGCGTCTGAGCACACGCAACTCCCCGCGGGCGGGTCGACATAGTGATTACTGGGCAATTATAGCACGCGCGGGAAGGTAGGGGAGAACGGGGCCGCGACCTGTGCGCGGACGCGGGCGGCGCAGCCGGTTGGGGAGTTGCGTGCCAGGCTGCGTCTTTCGGAACGGTTGGCCGGTTCCGGTCAGCAGACTGTATACTGAAGCCGGGAATCTGCGACACGGTTGCAGGCTTTGTGGACGTCCGGCATCCGACCGAATACTGCGATAAGGGGCTGCAAATGCACGTAACGAGGGAGGAGCTGGAGCAGCGCGAAGACCGAGAACTGGCAGCGTACGCGATGCGGAGCAGCGAAAGCCGCGGACGTGTCTTTCCGGGGCCGGAACATCCCTACCGTACCGCGTACCAGCGCGACCGGGACCGCATCATCCACACGACCGCGTTCCGCCGACTCCAATACAAGACGCAAGTGTTCGTGTACAATGAAGGCGACCACTACCGCAACCGGCTCACACACACAGTTGAGGTGGCGCAGATCGGGCGCACGCTTGCGCGTGCGCTCTCCTGCAACGAAGATCTGAGCGAGGCGATATGCCTGGCACATGATCTGGGGCATCCTCCCTTTGGGCATACCGGTGAGGCGACACTGAATGAACTGATGCAGAAACACGGCGGCTATGATCACCAGAAACAGACCTATCGAATCATCACGAAACTGGCGCAGCGCTACCAATCCCATCCTGGGCTGAATTTGACGTACGAGGTGCGCGAAGGCGTGGTCAAGCACGACACGGACTACGACGTCGTCGACGCCAGGGAGTACAGCGCGGAGGAGCGCGGTACGCTCGAATGCCAGCTGAGCAACCTGGCGGACGAGATCGCATACAACACGAGCGACGCTGATGACGGCCTGCGGGCAGGGATCCTGGACCCCGACGACTTTCTGGACCTGGCCATTAGCCGGCGGGTCCTCGACTCGCTCGGTCTGGTGCCGTCGTCGATCGACCTGACCGAGCCGCTGGACCGCTACCGGTTCATCCGCCGGCTGGTGGGCATTGAGGTCAGCGACGCGATCCGTGCGACCGACGAAAGACTGAGTGCGGCCGGCGTGAGAGACCTGGTTGAACTGCGCTCGCAGGCAGAGAACATGGCCGAGTATTCTGTTGAGGTTGAGGAGGAAAACCGGGAGCTAAAGCGCTTCCTTTTCGACCGATTCTACCGGCATTTCCGCGTCGTGCGGATGGCGGCAAAGGCGGACCGTACTGTGCGCGCGCTATTTGGCGCCTTTGTCGAGGAACCGGCCCAGTTGCCGCCGGAAGCGCAGGAATCCCTAGCCCAGGCCGACGGGGACGTACATCGCATCATTTGCGACTACATTGCCGGCATGACCGACCGTTACGCCATCGCAGAATACCGCCGCCTTTTCGATACGAGGGAGCCTGTTTGAACTTCGGTCAGCGTGCGGCGATTCGGACCGCGTCCTGCTACTCCGGGTTGCGCACGACCAGAGCCGCGCTGACCGACCGCAAAGGTCGCGGAGCCTGACCACTATCCAGATAGGATACGTTCTTAATCGCGCAATCGAGCTGGATGTGGTGGGATCCGAGCCTGCATGTCAGACCCGGCGCCAGTTCCAGGGGAGGTGAACGATTGGTACCGTCCATCTCGCTGCGGTCGTCAAGGAGGGTCGCGTCGAAACCGGGAGAGACCAGCAGCCGGCTGATACTACGAACGGCTGAGCGGTCGTAGAGCCAGATCTCCAGCAGTCGCACCTGGTCCGTATCGGCTGCTTCCCTATCCAGAGATTCATTCATGCCCATTCCGCAAGCGCCCAACAGCTCTCCGTCCGGCCCAGAAATGGTGAAGCTTTCGTCGTAGGACTGGATGCCAAAGGCGTAGTTCGCCTCGAATGTCCCCAATACGTCGCCGCCTGGCGACGGTGCGCCGTCTCTGGGCTCGATGTCAGCGGAAGCGCCAGCGGGAGATAGTTCGACCAGCGACTGCGGTGGCGGGACCTGCAGCGGGGTTGGATCGTCGTCGGAGAACTCCTGCTCGCGACCGCCTGCGTCGACTGAATCGACAGCCTGAACTCCTGCATGACCTAGAGAGACAGGCGGCGACTGCCCACTGTCATCGCGTAGAATCGCGTCTGCCACCTCCCTGTCCTCAAGTGCCCCGGTTTCCTGGTGCGGCGCGGCTGCGTCTTCGGAGGTCATTTGTTCCGCCGCCGACGGGCTGCTTTCGGCTTCGAACGGCTGGGAATCGAGACTCTCGAGAGGCTGCGGAGGCCGGTCGTACAGTGGTTCCGGTGGCATTGCTTCAGGCGTTTCGGGCTGAGAGAACTCTTCCTGAACAGGACCTTCCTGGGCCGCTGGCGCGGGCGAATCTGCCCAATCGGTGCCGGATTCCGGCCAAGACTCAGCGAAAGTCGTTTCTTCTTCGTCCGCGGAGAGTTGGCTACGCCCGGCCTCTGCGTCGCCCCCTGGAAGATTCCCCGCTTCTGCCTGGCGGGCGAACCGGGACCCTTCTCCGGCGTCGTACAGTGAGCCGGACTGGCTGGGAAAGACAGGCTCGTCAACGTCTGCCTCGTCGCGGGAGGGCCGGGACCTACGAATCCAGTCGAGGCCGGGGGCCCTGGAGCCGGTCCGTTTACCGGAAACAAAGACCGGCCGCGGGCGGCGAGCCTGCTGGACGGCTGCCTGTCTTGCTTTCGTGGATCCGGCTGACCTTCTTGACGACGCGCCGGGTTCAGGATGCCGCAAGAACTGGTAACCAATTGCGACCGCGCCACCCACAAGCAGTGCGGCGGCGAGGTACAGCAGCGCCTGGTTGAGCCACTCCTGGAAAGATGTGTCGGCGGCGGACTCTTCGGGGATCTGATCGGCCGTCGGCTCGCCGGCCCGGTCCGGGGCCGTAGCGACCGGCTGCCCGGCAGCGCCGGACGGGTCGGTCCATTCCACCGGCCAGACCCACCACCCGATGAAGAGGCCAAGCATAAGCCCCACCAGTCCCGACACGAGAATGTGGACAAAAGATCTATTGCGTTCCATCATTCTTCTGACAACGACTTTCCAGGGGAATCGGCGATCTGCTAGAGTAGATCGGCGCGCTGTCCGGACTGCAGCTTGGCTACAACCTGCTTGACCTGCTGAATGCTCTCTTTCCTGCCAATGAGAAGTGCATCTCCTGCATCGATCACGACCAGGTCATTGACGTCGACGAGAGCGACAACCTGTTTGTCGACCGCCACAATGTTGCCGGTGCTGTCTATAGGCAAGAGTTCCCCTTCGACGGGATAGTTGCCGGTTTCGTCGGGCGCAGCAACGACTTCAAGCGCGTCCCAGCTGCCCAGGTCATTCCATCCAACCTGCATTGGCACGACCGCCACCCTCTGCGCACCCTCCATCAAAGCGTAATCGAACGAGATATCGGGCATTGTCGGCCAAATCTCCGCCAGTAGGCTGTCCATTCCGGGCGTATCGGGCACCTCGGCGATTCGGCTTATGGCGGCGAAAAGATCGGGCATACGATCGCAGTATTCTGACAAGAGTCGATCGACGCGTCCGACAAAAATGCCGCCGTTCCAATAGTAGCGTCCGTCAGCCAAAAACTGTTCCGCGGTCGCCTGATCGGGTTTCTCGAGGAACTGCACGACCGGGTAGGTCGCCAGATCTCCCTGGAGAGGCAGCCGCTCCGCCGCGCGCTGTATATAGCCGTAACCGGTGTGCGCCTTCGTTGGCTCGATGCCGAGGACGGTGAGATATCCGCAACGGGCGCTGCGCTCGGCCTGTCGCAGGGCCTCCTGGAAGGCAACCCCGTCCTGGATGTGATGATCGGCGGGTAGTATGGCGACGACTTCCGCGGGATCACGGCGTTTCAAGCGAGCGCAGGCCAGGGCGATTGCCGGCGCGGTGTTGCGGCCGCTCGGCTCCGATAGGATATTTGCGCGGGGAATGCAGTTGAGCTGCTCGGCGCAGAGCCCGGCGTAACGACTGCCTGTAACAACATAGGTATCATTAGGGGCGACCAAGCCGTCCAGACGGGCTGCCGTGGCCTGAATCATCGTACGACCGCTTCCCGTGATGTCGCTGAACTGTTTTGGGGAGTCCTGGCGGCTACGGGGCCATAAACGTGTGCCGACACCGCCGGCGAGAATTACTGCGTACATTGTTCTTTCCGGTCAGACCGCACGCACGTATTGCATCAGGCCAACGTGGCGCACAAGTCCTTTGATTTCCA
This sequence comes from Caldilineaceae bacterium, assembly GCA_034428395.1. GTDB lineage: Bacteria > Chloroflexota > Anaerolineae > Caldilineales > Caldilineaceae > Bin5. The sequence goes on along the minus strand of DAOUHX010000311.1, from coordinate 41,338 downwards.
TCGTGGCAAGCAGGCTGCTGACCTGTGAAGTGTCCAGCGTTGCTGCGCGAACTATCTCATTCATGTGCCGCGGTTCGGCCGTAACATGCCTGAGGATCAGCTCTTCCTGGGGTGTGGCCGGCATTGAGACCCGGGCCTCCTGGCGGGCGGCGGCAGTCTCCAGCTGAAGGTGCTCCAACAGGTCGCCTGGGGATGTAACTGGTATGGCTCCATCCTGGATCAAGCGGTTGCAACCATCGCTGCCTGGGCTGAGAATCGAGCCTGGAACGGCGTAAACATCGCGTCCTTGTTCAGCTGCGAAGGCGGCCGTGATGAGAGCACCGCTTCGAGCTGCAGCCTCCACGACGACGACCGCCAGACTCATCCCACTGATGATGCGGTTGCGGGGCGGAAAGTTCCGGGCCTCCGGTTTGGTGCCGAGAGGATACTCGCTTACCAAGGCGCCGTTCTCGATGATCTGCAGCGCGAGCCTGCGGTTTTGCGCCGGGTAGATCTGGTCGACGCCGCTGCCCAGGACAGCGACTGTCCGTCCGCCCGATTCGAGCGCGGCAGCATGGGCAATCGCGTCCACGCCCAGCGCCAGGCCGCTGACGACCGTAACACCGTTGATCGCCAGTTCACTTCCTATTCTGCGGGCCACCTCTCTGCCGTAGGGGGAGACGCGACGCGTGCCGACAACGGCAACCGCCAGCCGGTCCTGCTGTTCCAGCTGACCGCGCGAGTACAGGAGCGGCGGAGAGTTTGGAAGACCCAGCAGGTTGGCCGGGTAACTGCCGTCTTCCTGCGTGAGTACGTCGACTCCACTCCGGGAGACTTTTTCCAATTCGTTCTGGGGATCGAGTCTGCGGCGGACGGCAACAAGATTGTTGATCGTTCGGCGATCGAGACCGGCTGCCTCCAGGTGTTTCACCGGCGCGTTCCAGGCCGATTCGATGCTCCCACACAGTTCCATCAGAGCATTCAGCCGCGCAGGACCAATGCCGGCGACAGAGTTGAAGGCGATCCAGTAAGCTCGTTCGTCCATTGGTGGGAGGTCGACAGTCAGAATCCGACCGCGAGTCAGATGGGTCTAGGGTCCAATTTCGTCAAGCATTCCCGGCAGAAGGCGGACGGTTACGGCTCCTTCTTCGAGGTCGACGCGGCGAATCACATCCGCCAGCGCAGGGATGAGCAGATCACGGTCCTGATTGATGCCAGGGGCGGGGTGCACAATGTACACTTCATTGGCGCCTGTAAAGAGGACGTCCACGACTTCACCCAGCCGCACATGGGATTCGTTCTGCACCTTCAGGCCGATTATGTCATGCACCCAAAAGGAGTCTTCGTCCAACTGCATGGCCGCATTTTCGGGAATGTAAAGCCACTCATTGTACAGATGCTCTGCCTCCTCCCTGTCGGTAACTTCATTGAAGCCTAGAAGGAAGATGCCCTTGTGAGCCCTGGACGTAGCAATTTCGGCAACAAGGAGTTCCTGGCCGAGCAGCAGTTTTTGGCCGGGATTGAAGCGGTCTTCAAAGTCAGTATAGGACTCGACTTTCACCTCTCCGCGCAGGCCATGCGCGCCCAGTATGCGGCCAACGATCAGATGACCCTCAGGAACGGAAACCGAGCGCCTGTGAAAGCGGCTGACACGGGCTGGCCCGTTCTTGCGCTGCCGGCGTCGTTTTCTTCCGTAAGGCACTGCCATCGGATCGATCCTGTGTGTTGCATGCCGTGCTCGTTGTCGCCCAGGCCGGCCCTTCAACAGGCCAATCTTCCGCAGCGGAGAAAAAAGTCTTTGCCTGCGGGACCAACGCTAGCCGCTCGGGCACTGTCGACTGTGTTGCGGCTTCCCCTCGAGAAGGAAGAGATGGATTGCAGGTCAGAAAGCGACGAACAAGCCTGGGCCAATCGCTATCGGTGCGGACGGTGACGCGCGAGCGCCGCTACATTATTTTGAGAATCGCATCGCGCGACTGTCGGATCGAGGCTACCTTGAGAACGGAACGCATGGCATTCGCCACCCTTCCGTTCTTGCCGATGACCCGCCCCGCATCCTCCGGCGCAACCTGTAAGCAGAGGACCACGCGTTCACGGTAGGTACGCTCCGAGACATGCACCTCATCTGGATTCTCGACCAGTGCCTTAGCCATGAATTCGATTAGTTCTTTCACGGAGTTCTCGCTTTACCCGGCTCAGGCGGCTTCCGTTTCTTCGACGTCAGGCGCGGCTGATTCAACTTCGACGGCCTTCAGCTTGCCTTGCTCGTCGGTAATGCCGGTTTTCTTCAGCAGTCGTGCCACGGCCTCGCTGGGCTGGGCACCGACGCTCAGCCAGTGGCCGGCGCGTTCGCTCTTGATCTGAATCGTGGGGGGATCGGTCATCGGGTCGTACGTGCCGATGTTTTCAATAAAGCGGCCATCGCGCGGGCTGCGCTGGTCGGCGACTACAATTCGGTAGAATGGCTTCTTCTTGGCGCCCATGCGGCGCAGACGAATGCGTACCACTGATTAAGACTCCTTGGTTGATGCAATCTGAAAAGTTTTCCAAATGCGGGCCCCGAGCGCGAGACCGGGGAACCTGCAGAGATTTTCTACGCGCCGGCCCTCACCAAGAGCACCCGGCTGAGCCCTGCGTGGGGCTGAAGAGGGAGGCGTCATGAGACTCGGCCTTGACGTATTGAGGCGAGAAGGCCTTGCGCATCCGGCTCGCGCTGTCGACGTCTGCGTTTCTTCTTGCGCTTAGTGCTCTGCTGGCCCAACATGCCGGCCTGCTTCATCATTTTCTGCATGTCGCGGAAGCGCTTCATGAGCTGGTTGACAGCTTCGACGGATGTGCCGCTCCCGTTTGCAATGCGGCGCCGGCGGCTCGCATTAAGCAGGCTGGGCAGCCGCCGCTCCTGAACGGTCATGCTGTTGATAATGGCCTCGATCTGCTTCAGGTCGGAACTGACTTCCTGTGCGTCAACCTGCTTTGCGAACTGGCCCATGCCGGGAACCATCTTGAGCAGATCGCCGATGGACCCGAGATGCTGTATCTTCTGCAGCTGGTCGCGGAAGTCTTCGAAGTCGAACTGGCCCTCCGCCAGCCGCTCTTCCATCGCCTGAGCATCCTCCTCGCTAATGCTCTCAGTGGCGCGTTCAATGAGCGTCATCATGTCACCCATGCCGAGGATGCGCCCGGCCAGCCGGTCCGAGTGAAAGGGTTCGAGGCCGTCCATCTTTTCGCTCGTACCGAGAAACTTGATCGGCACGCCGGTCACCTGGCGGATGCTCAACGCGGCACCGCCCCTGGCGTCACCATCGATCTTTGTCATCACCAACCCTGTGATGGGCACCCGTTCGTGGAAGCCCTCGGCGACGGTGACCGCCTCCTGTCCTGTCATGGCATCGACGACGAGGAGGACATCAACCGGCCGCGCGATCAGACGTATCTGCTCCAGCTCCTGCATCATCGTTTCATCGATCTGAAGGCGGCCGGCCGTGTCGAGAAGCAGAACAGTGTATGCCTTTTCGCGTGCGATCCGCATGGCGTTCTTGACGATAGAGCTGGGCGCGGCTTCAGTGCCTTCACTGTGTACGGGGATGTCGATCTGCCGCGCCAGCGTCTCCAGCTGATCGATGGCAGCCGGGCGGTAGATATCAGCGGCGACGAGCATTGGCCGCTGGCCCTGTTTGCGGAGCCGTAGGGCCAGTTTTGCTGCCATGGTCGTCTTGCCGGCGCCCTGCAAGCCGACCAGCATTATAACAAGGGGAGGCGCGCCCGAGAGGTTGAGCGGTGAAGGTTCGCCCAGGAGTCTTACCAGCTCCTCATTGACGATCTTGACGACCTGCTGGGCAGGGGTGAGACTTTCAGTCACCTCCGCGCCGACCGCCCGTTCCTTTATACGGCCGACAAATTCGCGGACTACTCTGTAGTTGACGTCAGCTTCGAGCAGGGCCAGGCGAACCTCGCGCAACGCGGCGTTTACATCGCGGTCGGATAGCCTGCCGCGGCTGGCCAGATTCTCAAATACACCCTGAAGCTTGTCCGACAAACTCTCAAACACGAACCTTGCTCCACCTGTAGCCGGCGTTGGTATTGCGCCGCGCGAGCGATTCTGCATTCTACATTAGAACGGGTGTGCCAGCAAAAATCTAGGGCTGCGAGCCCTGGTGACGCACCCGCGATACATCCACAAAGTTTATCCTGTTTTGGGCAAATCCGCTAATGGAGTGATCGGTAGAACTAGCGCGGGTCAGGCAAGGAAGAGGGAAAGCCGCTGAATCTGATTGGGCCTGAAATGCCGGGACGCAAGAAAGTCGCCTAGTCGGAGACGGGCTGATTCTTCTGGCGGTTCGATGTGCGCGCGTAGACTTCGTAGATGCGCTGGCCTGCCGTGATGTTGGTCATTACAGCCAGGAACCAGAGGACCGGCAAGACCAAGCCCAGAATCAAGCCGGCGATCAAGATGACCAGGCGTTCCGGCCTCTGTAGGAAGCCTACGTTGCACTCAATGTCCAGCCCCTCGGCCCTGGCGCGCGTGTAGCTTACCGCCCACGAGCCGACCAATGTGAGGAAGATTGCGAGGAGATGGGACTGGGCGTCGCCCTGATTGGCGTAGAAGAAGGCAAGGCCGAGGAAAGTTATGCTCTCCGAGTAACGGTCGAGCGTGCTGTCGAGGAAAGCGCCGAATTTGCTTTCGCCCTTGCCGAGGCGGGCAAGGGTACCGTCGACCATGTCCAGCATCGCCGCGACCCAAAGAACGCCTCCGCCGATGGCCAGCCGGCCGGTAGCCAGAAGAACGGCCGAGCCGACAGTAAGCCCGAATCCGGCGAACGAGACCATGTTCGGGGTCACGCCGATGCCGTCCAGCCAGCGCGCAAACGCATTGACTGCGGACGAGAGCAGCGGGCGAACATACTTTGCCAGCATCAGGTGATTCCGTTCGTAGCGAGCAGGCGGTTGGGCTGACAAGGAGTATACATCAGCCGGTTTGGGCCGGCAAGCGTTGGCGGCGCAACTGTATGCGGGATGGAAGTGGAACGACGTCTATGCTATGAGCGCAAAAAGCAGGCTCTGTAACTGTTAAGGCAGGGGCGTCTGGCTGTACATGAGAATTGGGTTGACGTAAAGGTGTCCATTGTGCAGCGAGCCAATCGTGAAACCCCAGCCGTCCGTCGGGCATACCTCGCCGCGAATGCCCGGATCGAGAGAAAAGGCGGTGGCCGGCGTGGTTACTGAGAGCGTGCCGGCAAAAGTTGCAATGTGCGAGTAGTGGATATGACCGCTCAGAATTGCGTGGATATTGTGGCCGGAGATCGCGTGCGCCAGATCCTGTGGATTGAGAAGCCGGTGCTCATTCAAGGGCTCAATAGTGCTGTAAACGGGTGGGTGGTGGACGGCGATCAGCGCGCCCTGCGGGGCCGGTTTGCGCAACTCGGCCTCCAGCCACGAGAGTTGTGGCGAATCCAGGTTGCCTTGCACTTCGCCCGGCTCCTTGCTGTCCAACATAATCACGCGCAATCCATCAAAGACCGCGCTGTGATAGTAGCGCTGCGCCTCGTCGGCAGACTCTTCGCCCAGGACGATCTGGCGGAAAAGAACGCGGCAGTCGTGATTGCCCAGGCCAATGATGAGAGGGACTCCAAATTCGCGCAGTTCATCGAGCAGGCCGTTCAGCGTTTCGTATTCCGCCCTCTGGCCGTCGTTCACCAGATCGCCACTCAAAACAAAGAAGTCCGGTCTGATTTCCATGTTGTGGATGAGTGCACAGATCTGTCGCAGCTTCTCAGTAGTTTGTACGCTTCTGAATGCTTCATCCGCGCGCGACAATATGTGCAAATCTGTCAAATGTACGAATGTCAGGTCAGACATGGCTTTTGCGCCTTCCCGCTCTGGGCGATATATTGGTGGACGGTCGCACTGACAGCACGACTTGGCGGAATTCGAGGATTGGAACTTTATGATAGCCCCAACTCCAGGCGCACAACAAACAGCGTGAAGGGAAGATCAGCGCGATGAGCGACAAGGTCATTTACTCGATGGTTGGTGTCGGCAAGAGCTATCCGCAGGGCCAGCGCGTGCTGCGAGACATCAGCCTGGGCTTCTTTCTGGGCGCTAAGATCGGGGTTCTGGGGTTGAACGGCGCCGGCAAATCGACATTGCTGCGCATCATGGCGGGCGAGGAGAGGCAGCACGACGGCGACACGATCCTCACCGATGGCTACACGCGCGGCTACCTTCCCCAGGAACCGGTGCTGGACCCGTCCAAGACTGTGCGGCAGATTGTCGAAGAGGGCGCGCAGGAGGCGGTTGACGCACTGGCGGAGTTCGACGACATCAATGCCCGCTTCGGCCAAGACCTGTCGTCCGACGAGATGGACGCCCTGATCGAAAGGCAGGGCGCGGTGCAGGAGAAGCTCGACGCGCTGGACGCATGGGACCTGGACAGCCGCCTGGAACTGGCGATGGACGCGCTGCGCTGCCCAAAGGGCGATACCCGGATCAGCACGCTTTCAGGAGGCGAATTGCGGCGGGTCGCGCTGACGCGACTATTGCTGAAAGAGCCGGATATCCTGCTGCTCGATGAGCCGACGAATCACCTTGATGCGCAGTCGGTGGCCTGGCTGGAACGGCACCTGCAAGAGTACGCGGGCACGGTGATTGCGGTCACGCACGACCGCTACTTTCTCGACAACGTTGCCGGCTGGATTCTCGAACTCGACCGCGGCCACGGGATCCCGTGGCGGGGCAACTACTCTGGCTGGCTGGGTCAGAAGCAGCAGCGGCTGGCCCGGGAAGAAAAACAGGAAAGCGCCCGTCAGAAGACGCTTCAGCGCGAGTTGGAGTGGCTGCAAATGTCCCCCAAGGCGCAGCAGACCAAGCGAAAGTCTCGCATTAACGCCTATGGTGAGCTTCTCAGCCAGGAATTTGAACGGGCGCGCGAAGAGCGGGAAATCTACATTCCGCCCGGCCCGCGGCTTGGGGACGTAGTGATCAGGGCGCAGGCGCTGGCTAAAGAGTACGGCGAAAATCTGTTGTTCGAGGATCTGTCGCTTGATGTTCCGCCAGGCGCCATTGTGGGGATTGTCGGACCGAATGGGGCCGGAAAGACGACATTGCTCCGGCTCATTACCGGCGAAGTAGAGCCGGATGGCGGCAGCGTGGAGCTTGGCGATACGGTGTCACTGGCCTACGTTGACCAGAGCCGCGAGGAGCTCGACCCGCAAAAGAGTGTTTGGGAGGAAATAAGCGGGGGCAATGAGCAGTTACGTTTGGGCGAGCGCCTGGTGAACAGCCGCGCCTATGTGGCTCGGTTCACCTTCAGTGGTTCGGACCAGCAGAAAAAGGTTGGCGCGCTCTCGGGCGGGGAGCGCAATCGAGTGCATCTGGCCAAGCTGGTCAGGAGCGGCGCAAACGTCATTCTTCTGGACGAGCCCAGCAACGACCTGGACGTAAACACGTTGCGCGCGCTGGAAGACGCCCTTGAGACTTTTGCCGGCACCGCGCTTGTCATCTCGCACGATCGCTGGTTTCTGGATCGCATTGCCACCCACATCTTAGCTTTTGAAGGCGACAGCAAAGTGAAATGGTTTGCGGGCAATTTCAGCGAGTATGAGGAGGACCGGATCCGCCGATTGGGAGCGGAGGCCGAACGCCCGCACCGCATCACCTATCGCAAGCTGAGCAGGGCCTAGCAGCTAGGCTAGTTCCCGGCAACCAGTTCGGATGCCCGCTCGCGCAGACGGGACCCTTCCACCCGAGAGATGGACCAGCCTAGGACTGCGGCGAGCCGCTCCACGTCCATTACGGCCAGTTGGGCGAAAGAGGTCACGCCGGCTTCGCGCAGTCTCTGGGCGTAAGTGGGACCGATCCCTCCAAGGCGGCTGAAATCGTCAGGAGCGCCTGGCACGTGCGGCTCTTGCGGAGGACCGGACGGCTGCGCCGCTTCTTCTTTCGCTTCTATCGATTCTACCGCGGGAGGAGGAGACACAATGTCAGGACCGGCCGTTCCAGCCGGAGGTCTGTTGCCGCCGTCTCCTTCGCCCAAAAGCGAACCGTTCGAAAAGCGTCCTGAAGATCGAGCAAAATGGACTATGACGGCACCTGCGCCGGTTGAGCCGATCAGGACGGCAACGAAGAAGCCCAGACAAACGAAGATTGCCCATGCGAACATCGTCACGCCTGTCAAAAGGAGCGAACAGAGAGCGACCGAGACGAGGGGATTCCAGGAGAGCCTGGTCTGATTGGCCAGGAAGGCATCGAGACGGCGGCCAAGCAGGTGGCAGGTAACGGTCCAGCCGCAAAGGATGACCAGGGCCAGCAACGCCAGCAGAGGCAAGGCGAGCAAGGCAAAGCAGATGGTCAGCGTGAGAAGCGCGGCCAGCAGCGCCGAGCCCATGAGTGTAATCGCGCCGGCGGCAAAGCTGAGGGCCGTCTCCTTCTCGGCGGTCCGCGAGATGCGCTCTACCTGCGTTGGCAGCAGCCAGGCGACCAGGAGAACGAGGCCTGTTATCAGGAGCGTCCACAGGAAGGCCTGTACGAGCCTCCCCAAAAGAACAAGAATCCAGGAGGTCCCTCGATTTGCGCGCGCGGCCTGCGCTTCGAACTCCGCCTGCGCCCGCTTGGCCTCCTCCTGAATACGGGCGGTGTGCCTTTCTAGTTCTTCCTCGGCCCTCTCTGCCTCTTCCTCTAGACGGTCGGCGCGCCGCTCAAGTTCTTCCTCGGCCCTCTCTGCCTCTTCCTCTAGATGGTCGGCGTGCCGCTCTAGTTCTTCCTCGGTCCTCTCTGCCTCTTCCTTTAGATAGTCGGCCTGCGATCGAAGCGCGGCCGCCGCACTCCGCAAGTCCTCCACAGTGCCGGGTTTCTGAGGAGACTCCGGCGGCTGCGGCGCATCCTGACTTCCGAAGAAACTGGCGCGGGGCGCGGCTAAGTTGTCGGGCTGCCCGCTGCGGCTGCCGTAACTTCCCAAATTGGAACGGCCGCCTATATGGGCAGTCGGGTCCTTTGAGACGTCGCCACCGACGACGTTGACGTTGCCGCCGACGTAGGCGTCTCCAGCCAGTGAAGCGTCACCGCCTACGACTGCGATATTCCCACCAATCTCAGCCGCTTGCCTCACGTCGGCGTCGCCGCCGATGACGCTGAGGTTGCCGCCGACGCGCGAGTGTGCGTCCAGGTCGGCGTCGCCGCCCACGACGACAAGATTTCCCCCGATCCGTCCTGCGAGCTTCAGATCGTCGCCGACCACCAGGAGGTTACCCTGGACAGTTTCGTCGTGTCCGATCTCTACATCTCCACCCAGGAAGACAACATTCCGCCAAATCGGGCCCTCTCTGAGCGCCGCCCTTTCCTTTCTGGAAGGAGAAAACAGGAAAGCGAGTGTTACCAGGGCGACCACAATTGCAAATATTGTCCAGCAACCCACTCTGAACAGTGATTTCATGCAGAGGTGCCCCCTGGCGAACTCGGTCCAGCGGCCGTCCATCGGCCCGCCGAGCATGCCGAATCGCCGCTACTCCGAAGGTGGGAGGGCTGCAAGGAAGTCCTCATGACTGACTCTGGTGCAGGTCCGCGTAGAGACGGGAACGGACCGGCTGCGCGCTGCGCTGGATGATCAGGCACCAGACGCCAAGCGCCACAACTGTAATGACCAGATATACGGAGGCCACGCCCAGCGCGGTAGGCGCGGTAGTCAATTCGGTGGCCACGCCCCATAGCGAGTGCGAGACGACGCCCGACACCGCCCAGGCCTCGGCCAGGAAATGGCCGGCCGCTGCGAAACTTTCCAGATTCGTGTAGACCAGCGCGGCAGCAAGTACGCCGGCGCCAGCGAGCGCAAGCGCCCAGGCAAATACTGTCAGAACCGTCAGGAAGATTCCGACCTGCACATTGCGGAGCCGCTCCTGCCGGGTCAGCCCATCCACGACGCGCTGGGAGAATCCGGGTGCGAGCTGAGGCACCGGTTCGGCGCGCAGTTTCTGATCCAACAGCTGCCACAGTTGCCACTGTTCGCGGCAACCGTTGCAATGCTGCAAATGGCTTTCCAGCTGCCTCTGCTCGCCCGCGTTGAGCATTCCGTCCAGCGCGAGCGAAACCAGCATGAGGTATTCGCCGTGAACAGCCGTTGGGTCTGGTGGCGTACAGTTCTTAACTTTCTCAGCCGCCATCATTCTCTCCAGTTCGTCTACGGGCCGGCTCTGCCGGACGGCGCCAGGAGCAGGGGCAGCGCGGCTGCCCAGCTTTCACCAGACTCCGTTCTGTCTCCGGCGGTGTCAAAGCGGTGGGCCGATTCATCCACTGCATCCGCACGTCCTTGAATCGTTCGCCTCTTCGAGTCAGGATCGGTCGGGGCCCGTTCAACTCTGTGCGGCAGTTGGGCCTCCACGTACAACGCGGCCAGCTGCTTACGGGCGCGGAAAAGACGACTCTTGACAGCAGCCACCGAGATCTCCATGACGTCGGCAATCTCCTGATAGCTGCACTCGTTCCAATAGCGCAAGACCAGTGGCGTGCGGTATTCCGGCTCCAGCTGATTGACGAGCGCGTGCATCTCCTCTGCCTGTTCAGCGGCAAGCGCCTCCTGTTCGGGGCGGGCAGACTCTCCCTCCAAGGTGAAGACAGCCGGTGAGTCATCCAATCCGACAAACTGCACGCGTCGTTTGCGCAGTCTATCGATACAGTGATTGTTTGCGATGGAGAAGAGCCAGGTACTGAACTTGTGTTTGGGATCATATTGGTGGAGACGGGAATAGGCGCGCAGGAAAGTTTCCTGTGCGGCGTCTTCTGCTTCGGACAGGTCGCCGAGCATTCGGTAGGTCAGAGCAAAGACCGGCCTCTGATAGGTCTCAACCAGAGAGCCAAAGGCAGCCTGCTCGCCGGTGAGGGCGCGCTCCAACCAAGCCTGTTCCTGATCATTCATTCGACATTTCCTCTGGACGCTTATTCTCTACTACGCAGGTTTGGGCGTAAAGTTTCAGGGGGCTTTGGTTTGTCCTGACATCTGCACTCGTTATATAATGAAGCCGATTTGCGGCGCGGCATCCTGCCATCATGCTGACCGGCGGCTGACACTTCGGCGCCTGGCCGCGATCGGCGCGTCAGCATTCGGTTGCATTCTGATGGGCAGACTGCCGGGCCTGCTTTGCCGCCCGTTCGGCATTCAGATGGTGCGCGATGTCCGCTGATTAGTACCTAGGTGTCATCCCATCTGCCGGCTGAACCCTTGAAAGGAACGGACACCGATGCAAGTCATCTATCCATTCACGGCGATAGTCGGCCAGGAGCGCATGAAGCGAGCGCTGATACTGAACGCGGTCCACCCTCTTATCGGCGGGGTGCTGATCAGAGGCGAACGCGGCACGGCCAAGTCGACCGCGGCCCGGGGTTTGGCAGCGCTCTTGCCCCCTATGGAGGCGGTGGAAGGATGCCCCTTCGCCTGTTACCCGGACGACCCGGTGGGCCTGTGCCATGTCTGCCAGGCGAGCGCCAGCAATGGGCAGCTGAAAGCCGGTCCCCGAAACACGCCCTTTATCGATCTGCCGGTTAGCGCGACCGAGGACCGCGTGGTCGGCACACTGGATATCGAGAAGGCGATTCGCCAGGGCGAGCGCCACTTTGAGCCTGGGATCCTGGCCGCGGCCAACCGCGGCATCCTCTACGTCGACGAAGTCAATCTGCTCGACGATCACGTGGTGGACCTGTTGCTCGACAGCGCGGCGATGGGTGTCAACGTGGTGGAGCGCGAAGGGATCAGCGTGCAGCATCCGGCCCGGTTCGTGCTGGTGGGCTCGATGAATCCTGAAGAGGGTGATTTGCGGCCCCAGCTCCTCGATCGCTTCGCGCATGCGGTCGACGTGGTCGGCATAGACGAGCCGCGGGCGCGAGTTGAGATTTTGCGGCGGCGGACACGCTTTGAACAAGATGCCGACCGCTTTACCGAAGACTTTGCCGGCGAAGCGACTAGCCTGGGAGAACGCATCATTCAGGCCCGAAGCCGCTATGACAAGGTGCGTTACACCGACAAGGACCTCTATACAATCGCCGCGCTGACCAGCAGCTTCAACGTAGACGGACATCGCGCTGACCTGGTTATATTGAATACTGCCCGCGCCCAAGCCGCGTTCGATGGCCGGGAGGAGATTACCGACAGGGATATTCTCTTGTCGGCAGAACTGGCGCTTCCGCACCGCATGAAAAAGCAACCGTTCCAGGACAACGCGCTGCAGCCGGAGCAACTTGAGGCGAACATGCGCCAGGCGCGCGCCGAGGCCGAGGAGAATGAGGAGTCGATGGAAGAGGCGGACGGCGATGCGGCATCAATGGAAAAAAAAGTGACGAGGGTGATGACTCCGAGGAACTAGATTCCTCGCCGGAGAGCGGCGAAGGCGGCGTAGCACAGCCGGACGCAGCTCCTCAGCAGAGTTCATCACCCGGGGACGAAAAAGGGGCACGCAAACCGGTCGACGTCGGTGAGGTGTTCGAGGCCCGAAAGCTGGACACTCCGCTAGACAAAATGACGCGCGAAAAGTCAGGCAAGCGCTCCCACAGCCGTACCGACCGCAAGCGCGGCCGGTACATCAAGGCCCGGCCGGCCCACGACAAGATAGACGACATCGCGTTCGACGCTACCTTGCGGAACGCTGCCCCCCACCAGAAACAGCGGCACGAGACCGGAGAGAGCGATCTGGCGTTGCAGTTGCGTATGACCGATCTGCAGCGCAAGATTCGCGTTCGGCGCACGGGCAACCTCATCCTTTTCGTGGTCGACGCCAGCTGGTCGATGGCGGCGAGCGAACGCATGGAGGCGACCAAGGGAGCAATATTCAGCCTTCTGGTTGAGGCCTATCAACGCCGTGACCAGGTTGGCCTGGTCGTCTTCCAGCGCGACAAGGCCCGCGTTGTGCTGCCGCCGACAAACAGCGTGGAACTGGCGGAAAAGGCGCTGCAAGACCTTCCCGTTGGCGGCAAGACGCCCCTGAGCAGCGGCCTGCTGGCAACCTGGCAAGTGGTGGAGAACGCACAGCGCAGGGACCCGGAGCTGCGGCCGCTGGTGATGCTCCTGACCGACGGTGCCGGCAACGTGAGCATGACTGGGATGCCGGCGCAGGAGGAGGCGATGAAGATGGCCACGCTTTTTGCCAGCGAAGAAGTGCGTACGATCGTCATCAATATGGAACACATGGCCTTCGACCGCGGTTTGGCCCAGGCCCTGGCCGAGCAGATGGGCGGCGTTTGCTACAATTTGCCCGACCTGCGGGCCGACACGCTACTCAATACGGTCAAGCGGGAAATCGGCGGTTGAACGGAAACTGTTGGCCGTCAGAAGAAGGGCTGCCGCCAGGGTTAGAGATAGGTTTGGCGATTCTTTCGTATAGTGAGTAAACCTTGATGACAATGAGTGCGGGCAGGCAGGGAGACACGTCAGTTCTGAAAGGCTCATGGGAGGGGCTGCACGCCGAAGCCCTTGCCTTGTCCCGCCAGGGCAACGACGAGGCTATCGAAAAACTGGGCTTCCTGATCGAACGACTGGCCGGTCTGCCTGAGGCCAGGCGAATGGCACAGGACGCCAGGCTGCAAACGATCCTGGAGCAAAGTGTTCTCGGCCTGCAATCTCATTTTGCGCGGCGCAACCGCCTCGATGAAATGGCGGCTGCCAGTGAGGAGACGCTCTCGATTCTGAGTGAAGATGCCCGGTCTCTTCGGCGCGAAAACCAGGCGAGGGCGCACTGGTGGCAGGGAAGACACGGGTCCGCGGCCGAGATATTGTGGGAGGAAGTGGACAAACTGCCGTTTGAGGTGGAGCTGCGCTGGCTCTTGTTTTCCATTCTGCTAGATTCCGGTGACATAGACCAGGCCGACCGGGTCAGGATTTCACTCTTGGACAAGCTGGCCGGCTTGTTCCGGGATAAGGGTCTGGCCGATCTGGATCTCGCAGACGAACACACCCAGCTCTCGGTGAAGGAGCAGCTTGAAGGGGGAGAGAGCGAAGATCAGGTCTCCTTGCAGTTTGGACTCCTGCATTTTCTGAACGCTAGCGTAGAGATGGAGAAGGGGCGCTGGCAAGAAGCGCTGGGTGCGTTTGGGTCGGCGGCGAAACTTTCCGAAGCGTATGGCGAACGCTGGCACCTAATCTATCGGCCGCTCGTTGTCAATGGCCAGGCAGGGCTCGCACAGCGGGCGCTCAACCGCGAAAAGTCGGCGGCGTCGCAGGGGTTCTGGCGCGGCCTGTCCGGTTTCTATGCCGGCGACCGGCAGGGCGCCGCAGCGGAATGGCGGCGAGTGGCCCAGATTTCACTCGACGAGGTCACGGTTCCCTCGGTCGGTGACTGGATCCTTTCCCACTATTATCTCGATGTAAGCCAAACAGCCGGCCTGTCTTCGGCGGAAATTGAAAGTTCGCAAGATTCGGCCAGTTCCGAAAACGGAGACGATCAGGGCGCGCTGACCGATACCGGACGGAAAGGGTTGCAGGTCGCGCTGAACTTGCTGGGCCAACGGGATACGCTACGAGACCCGCTCGTTTTGGGGTTGGCCGCGTTGGGGTGGGGTATGGCCGGAAACAAGGAGCACCTGCACCGCAATCTACGCCATGCGCTCGAATTGCTGCGCGGCTCGCTCCAGGACAATAAGCTGGCGGTCTTCAACTGGTATTTCTTCCGTGATCTGCTTTCGCCGGAGGATTTTGCAGGCGTGGAGCAATTTTTTCACGTGCCAAGAGTGGAGAATCGGAACGAAGTTTCGGATCAGTAAAGCGCGCTTCCCAATTCCTCGCATCGCGATCTCCGACCGAAAGTTCACGCCCTGAAGATTCTCCTCAGTTCCCGTACTTATGTATGACGCCGGCGTAGGTTACCGGCCTGATGCGTTTGCGCCACTTCGCCCAAGTGCTCATCAGATGGGGCCAGAACGGGCTTTCCTCTCCCATTGGCCTGGCTTGATGCAGCGCGTCGATGAAGGATTCAGGGTCGTCTTCAAAGGGCGGCATTTCCACGTAGCAGTGTCCCAACTCAAAGGGAATGTGTGCGTCGCTTCCTGCCGTAGCCAGCAGGCCGTGCTCTTGCGCCAGCGCCAGCGCGGCGAGGTTGTCCTGCGAGCGAACGCAGCGGGCGTTGCGGACCTCGACCGCGTCGACCAGGTCGATCACTTCAAGTACATTGGCCATACCCATCGCCGAGTTTCGCAGCGAGTCCAGAGGGTGGGGAATGGCGACCACCGCGCCCTGGTCGCGCAGGCGCCGAATTGTCTCGCGGGGCGAAAGACCGCGCGGCACCTCCTCTTTCACGAAATAGGCGATCAGTTCGCCGTGCGTCGTCATGATCTCTTCGCCGACGATGATCAAGTCTGGGGCCAGCTCCCTGGCACGCAGCGCCCCAGCCAGGTTGTCGTGTTCTGTAATGGCCAGCTTGTCCAGGCCGATGCGGCGCGCGCGGGCAATTGCGGCCTCGGGCCGTGTTAGGCAGTCCTTACTGTAGATCGTGTGTGAATGCAGGTCGACTTTCCACATTGGCTTTTGGGGCGTGGTGAACAACGACAAAGAGCTTTAACTGGTGCGACTCAGGAGACCGCCCTCTCACCTTCCCGGCTGGTAAGCAGATGGGGCCACAAAGCCAGGCAAACGAGGCCGATGGCGACGGCAAACCAGAGTGTAATGAAGCGGATCAGCAGCGCCGCGGCCGCAGCTTCCGAACGGGTCAACATGAGGATCTGCGAACTAAGCGCCGCGAGCGACCCTTCAACGCCGCCCAGACCGCCTGGCGTTGCCACCACAGCGCCGACAACGGCACTGATGTTAAAGATTGAGACCGACGCCAGCATCGTGTCGAAGCCGGCCGCCACTCCGAATCCCAGCATCACCAGGTAGAAGGCCAACCCCTGGCTCGCCCAACTGACGAGGCCGACAAGAACCGAAATCAACAAGTACTTGGGCTTAAAAATATGGTAGCTGCTCTCGTAGAACGCGGCGAGCTTGTCTGCGATTCGGTTCACGACCGGAATACGGTGGCCTATGGCAAGGCAGGCCATCGCCAGCGGTCTGATCTGAATTGCGACGATAATCGCAACGATTCCCACGAGGGCCAGGACCGCGGCCGCCCTGATTGCGGCATCGTCGACAGCCAGCAAGCCGATTCCCGCCAGCATGATCATCGCAAGCCCGTCAGTCATCCGCTCGGCAAGCACGACCGGGGCTACCACCGAGACCGGAACGCCGGAGACGTTGCGCACCATGAAGGCCCGTAGGAATTCACCCACTTTTCCCGGAGTCATCATCATCAGGAAGCTGACGCCGAAGATGCGGGCGCTCTGGTCGAAACTGATTGGTGTGTCGATCAGGCGCAGGTACCAGAACCACTTGAGCAGGCGGACGCCAAAATTAACAAGAGTCAAGCCCAGCGCCGGCGGCAACCATACCCAGGGGAAGTCGGCCAGCCGTGCCGACAGTTGACGCCAGTCGCCGTAGAGTATCAGGGCCATGAACACGATGAGAGCAAGCAGCAATGACCAGAGGAACTGAATGCCCAACCTTTTTCGGTCCATAAACCTTCTGTATGTGCATTGGGCAACCGGATCTCATTCTGCTTCGCCCATCCAAGAGGGCATTATAAACGCGCGAAGATGAAAGTCTCAATTCAGGCGGCGGATTCGTTCGCGTCGTGCGTCGCGGATTGCAGTTCTGAGGTTTGGCTGCGCGAGCTGTCGCAGCTCTGCCAGAAGCTAAGCACCCTGTCGATGAATGCGCTTGGTCGCTCCAAGTGGAGGTTGTGACCGGCGTGCGGAAGGACAACGAGTCGGGCATTTGGGATCAGCTGTGCCATCTCACTGTTGACGTCGACGTATTTTGGGTCGTCAGCGCCTGCGAGCAGGAGTGTCGGAACAGCCAAAGATGGCAAGCGCGGGCGCAGGTTGGGTTGAACTCCGGTTCCAATGCCGAGCAAGCTATTGGCCAGGCCGGTGGGCCGGTTTCTGAGTCGCTGTTCTCTCAACTGTTGGCGCTGCTTCGAAGTCAGACGCTTTCGCTGACTCTCCCACATCGGGAGCGATTCCCAGAATTTGACAAAGGCGTTGATTCCGTCTCGCTCGATTTCGTCTGCCAGTGCGTTGTCATGTTCCCTTCTCTGGGCCCGCTCGGCCGTTGTTGCCAGCCCGGGGGAGGCGCTTTCCAGCGTTAACGTAAGTACCTGCGCCGGGAAGGTCAGCGCGAAGTATAGGGCCAGCCGTCCACCCAGCGAGTAGCCGAGGAGATGGGTGGGTTCGTCGGTAACGCTCTTTAGGAGCAGGGACAGATCCGCTGCTGCGCGTCCCATCTCGTACCGGTCGCGGCTGGGCGGCGCCGGTGAGCGGCCATGGCCAAGCAGGTCCGGCGCGAGCACGCGATAGCCGGCGGCGGAGAAGGCCTCTGCCTGTGTCGCCCAACTTCCGCCGTATCCGGAGAAGCCGTGCAATAGGACGGTCGGTGGAGAAGAGGCACATCCCCAGCTATGCAGATGTAGGGGCTGTACTGAGTTCATGAACGGGGCCCTGGACCGGTCGCGACCCGGCAGCCCCCATTGTGGGGATGCGGAGAGCGACTCGTTCTCTAACACGAATCAGGCAATTCGCCAGCGCTCTTCTTCAGGACGCGCCAGCGGAAAGTCTGAACCCACCAATTCTTCGCCGTCCTTCACCTTGATATTCGGAATCAGGGGATGGTTCGGCGCCTGGTCCAGTCGAGCGTGCACGCCCTCGGCCATGTAGATGATGACGTGTGCGCGGCGCTGGCGCTCGGTCAGATTGGCCGGCGTTGCGTGAAAATTCAGGCTGTGATGAAACATGCACTCGCCCGCCTTCAGAGCAACCGGGCGCCCGGTCGATGCCGGTTCGTAGGCCATCTTCTCCCGCTCCGACTCTTCCCATTCAAGGCCTTCGGCTTCGGCGGCGGCGCGGGCTTCCAGCTCTGCCGCGTATGATTCCAAGCCGAAGCGGGGATCGCGGTGACTGCCCGGTACGACGTGCATGCAGCCGTTCTCGGGCGTGGCGTCATCGAGGGCAATCCAGCAGGTTACGATGCGCGGCTCCAGCAGGGGCCAGTTATAGAAGTCCTGGTGGTAACGGAAATGACCGTTGTCGTGGGGCGGCTTGGAAATGATGTGATCGTGCCACAGGCGAACTCGGGGCGAGTCCAGAAGAGCACAGGCCGCGCCAGCAATTTCGGGGTGATGCAACAGCCGCTCATAGATCGGTTCGCGCTTCCACATGTTTACATATTGGGTTAGGATGCGAGGCCTCTTCGCATCCTCCTCGCCTTCGTCGCCGCGGCGGTGCCCGACCTTGAATTCGATCTCCGAATCGTCGCCCCCTGCCAATTCGACCGCGATCACGTTGTCGAGGGCCGCACGCAGTGCTTCCACCTCCTCCTGTTCCAACACCTTTCCGTAGCGCAAGTAGCCGTTCTCGGCAAAGTAGTCGATTTGTTCCTGGGTAATCATTCTTAGGTCTCCTGGAATCCTGAGTCAATACTCGACAGTAGCGTCTCCACTGCGCCGCGTGCGATCTTGCCGGATCCGGTTTTGGGCAGCTCCTCAACAAAGCGGATATGTTCGGGCGCGGGCTGCTTGTAGGCTGCCAGGCGGGCCCGGCTGTATGCCAGCAGGGAAGCCCGGTCGAGAGGGCGGCCGGGGCGAACCTGGATGGCGGCCGCGCAGCGTTGTCCCCACTCCTCGTCCGGCAGGCCGACGACACAAACATCAACGACGTCGGGATGGCCGCGCAAGACTGTCTCAACTTCGGCTGGGTGGATATTCTCGCCGCCGCTTACAATCATGTCGGTACGGCGCTGCAGGACGAACAGGTCGCCCTCGGCATCGATATAGCCGACGTCTGAAGTATGCAGCCAGCCTTCTCGCAGCGCTGAGCCGGTGGCCCGCGGGTTGCCGTAATAGCAGGTCATGACCTGCGGCCCGCGCACGAGAATTTCGCCAGATACTTCGCGGCCGAGTGCGCGGCCCTCGGCGTCGGCGATGCGAACCTCAGTGAACATCAGTGGCCTTCCCACGCTGCCCGGCTTTCGATGCGCTTCCCGCGGAGGCGCGGTTGCAACCTGCGAAGCGGTCTCTGTGAGACCGTAAGTCGTCGCAACGGGCAGACCGGCTTCGGAAGCGGCGTCGAGAAGATCCCGATCGGCCGCCGCACCGCCGAGCAACACCATGCGCAGGCTGTCCGGCCAGGCCGTGGCTCCGGCACTGTTCAGGAGCCGGTGCAGCATCGTAGGCACGAGTGAAGTCAGTGTGACAGCGTCGCTGTGCAGGCTGCGTTGAAATTCATCGAGGTCGAAGGCGCGATGCAATACGATGGTCGTGCCGTAAAGGCAGGAGCGAAAGACTACTGCCAGTCCCCCCACGTGGTAGAGCGGCAGGCAGCTCAGCCAGCGTTCACAGGTGTCCAGGCCCAGGCGGTAGGCAGAGGCAGTCGCGCTCCAGAAGTGGTTTTCCAGGCTGAGCGCAACGCCCTTTGGCAGGCCGGTTGTACCCGAAGTAAAAATGATGGCCTGTGGATATGACGCCGAAGGAGCGCTCGCCGCGGGCGCAACGGGAGAGTCAATGTCCTTCAGCGATGCCCCGCAACCAAGATCCCCAAGCGAGAAGGTCTCAAGCGATGCATCCAAGGGTGGAGTCACATTCGCCAAAGCGGACTGAGATTCCGCAACGGCGCCCACGTCCCCGAACTCCCGTTGGTCATCAACAAGGAGCAGTTTTGGTTCGACCAGGGCGATCTGGCGGGTCAACTCTACGTCCGAAAGGCGCGTGTTGAGGGGGACCAGCACAGCTCGTGCGCGTGCGGCAGCGTGGATGAGAGCGATCGCCTCTACGCTGTTCCCGGAAAGCGCGGCGACCCGATCACCTGCCTGTATGCCGCATTGGACAAGCCCTGCAGCCTGTTTGACCGCAAGCTGGTCCAGTTCGGCGTAGCTGACCGAACGGCCGGCATAGAGGACGGCCAGCTTTTCGGGCGTAGCCAAGGCGCGCCAGCGCAACCAGTCGTTCATCGTGGCGTTAGCAGAAAGACTCGTCACTTGCAGAGGCTCCATCTTTCATCTTCTGCCTCAAGGCCTCCATGGGTATTGCTTGAAGTTGGGCGCACGCCTCTCGTTGAACGCGTCGCGGCCCTCTTTGCCCTCGTCGCTCATGTAGAAGAGCATCGTGGCATCGCCGGCAAGAACCTGCAAGCCAGTCTGCCCGTCCAGATCGGCGTTGAATCCCGCCTTAAGGAAGCGGATGGCAAGCGGCGACTTGCGCAAGATCTCCTGGGCCCAGTCTACGCCCTCCTCTTCGAGTGCTTCCACGGTGGGCAGCACCTTGTTGACCAGTCCCATCTCCAGGGCTTCCTGCGCCGAAAATTGCCGGCAAAGATACCAGATCTCGCGCGCCTTTTTCTGGCCGACAATGGAGGCCAGGTAGGATGCGCCGAGGCCGCCGTCGAAGCTGCCGACGATTGGTCCGGTCTGGCCGAAAACAGCGTTTTCCGAAGCCAGGGAAAGGTCGCAAATCACGTGGAGGACGTGGCCGCCGCCGATTGCGAACCCGTTCACCAGCGCGATGACAGGTTTGGGCATGGTTCGCATGATGCGCTGGAGTTCGAGCACGTTCAGCCGCGCCACCCCTTTGTCGTCCAGGTAGCCGGCGTGGCCGCGCACATTCTGGTCGCCGCCGGCACAGAAGGCGTGGACGCCGTCCTTGGGCGATGGGCCATTGCCGGTCAACAGGACGACGCCAATGCGGTCATCGGCCCAAACGTCGCGAAACGCCTCCGTCATCTGATCGATGGTCTGAGGACGGAACGCGTTTCTCTTCTCAGGTCGATTGAAGGCGATGCGCGCCATGCCGTCAGCCTTGTGAAAAGTGATATCGCTGTAGGCAGCGACTTCTTGCCAATCGGCGCTTTTGGGAATCGTCACGAAGTCTTCTCCTTGCTGTCTTGAATTGTTGCGGCCAGCTCGCGCCGTAGACGTTCGTCACGGGCGCCATCGGTTCGCAGTTCGATGATTGCCGGTCTGCTGCGCTGTAAGGAGGCGCGCAGCTCTTTGGTAAACGAATCTCGGGCGCCGCTGGCTACCAGCACATAATCGAGCCCGTACATCTTTGCCGCCGGCGCGAAATCCAGGCCATGCGGGGTCAGGAAGAGCCGCTCGAACTGGGCATGGCCGTCGGCAATGGGCAGCCTGCGAAATAGGCCGCCGCCGTCATTGTTCAGGACGACAATGGTAACGTTATCCAGACCCAATTTGCTGACAGCGAGAAGGCCGTTTAAGTCATGGTAGAAACTGATGTCACCGATGAGAAGGAGCAGCGGCGTGGACGTGTCCGCGGCTGCCACCCCCAGCGCAGTCGAGACAACGCCGTCGATGCCGCTGGCGCCGCGGTTGCCGTAGACGTGGAGCTGCTTCGGCATCGGCCTGCTGAACTGGTCCAGGTGGCGGACAGGCAGGCTGTTGCCGACAAAAACATTGGCGCCGGCCGGGAGCACATCCAGAATCTCCGGAATGACGGAAGCGTCGAACCAGTGCCGTTGCAGGAACTGTGCCTGCCTGTGGAAAACGCGGCTGCCGGCCGCGACGACGCCCAGGCCCCAGTCCGAGACGGGCCGGTCGATTCGACCCGCCAGGGCGCGGCAGAATCCATTCTCGTCTACCTGGAAGAATCGACTGACGCGATGGCTGTCATCTGCCCAAACACCACTGCCGCGCACGTGAATCTGGTGAGGCGGTGCCGTTTGCTCAAGGTAGTCATTGAGACATTTCGAAGTCGGTACCGCGCCGAAACGAATCACAACCTCGGGCGGTTCAAAGGGCGGTGGACGTCGAAGAAGGCTCTCGAAGCTGTCCACAACGGGCGTGCAAGCCGTGTGCTGTCCAAAGCGCAGGCCCGACAGGGGATCGGCGAGGATGGGGTAACCTGTATCCCGGGCCAATTCGGCTACGCCTTCGACAAACTCTGGCGGCGTGCGGCCGGGCCAAGGGCCGCACACGATCCATCCGCGCTCGTGCGCCGACACGAGCGCGGTCATCTCGTCGACCTGCCCTTGCGTGGGCAGCAAAGTGCCGCGACAGATGGAAGTGTGACGGGCCTCTCCCGGTCCTTCCCTGCTTTGCGGATGGTCGTAGCCTGGCCGGTATGGCGCCGGCGGTTCCAACGGCTTGCGGAAGGGGAAATTGATGTGGACCGGCCCCCGGCGCAGTCCGTTGGCAATGGCACAGGCGCGGGCGCCCAGGGTGCGAAGGTTGCGCACGGCGACGTCGGGCTGCGCATGCTGCGGCAGAGCGGCATCCACGCTCCAGAGGACGTGGTCCCCGTACATTTTGACCTGGTCGATGGTCTGGTTGGCCCCGCTGTGGCGCAGTTCCGGCGGCCGGTCGGTTGTCAGGAGGAGGAGCGGGATGCCCGCCATCATCGCTTCGACGGCGGCAGCATGGAATTCCACTGCCGCCGTGCCGGATGTGCTGAGCAGGGCCACCGGACGGTCGGTGGCCTGGGCCACACCCAAGGCGAAGAAGCCGGCGCAGCGTTCGTCCAGTTGGATGAACGTCTCAATACCGGGATGGGCGTCGACGGCCAGCGCGAGCGGTGTGGAGCGGGAGCCGGGCGCAAGGCAGACGGTCCGCAATCCAGCGCAGACCAACCCGTCAACCACTGTTTCGGCAAAGAGAAGATTCGGATTGCTTCCAGCCGCGGCATCCACTAGCATCTTCGGTTCCCGACAAGACTATTGATGATCGGCTGAAACTTCCACTCCGTTTCATTCCATTCAGCTCGTGGGAGGGAATCCAGAGTAATGCCGGCGCCGGCATAGGCCCAGGCGCGCTCCCTTTGCACGACGGCAGAGCGGATAGCAACCGCAAATGCACCGTCCATGTTCCCTTGGATCCAACCGACGGGCGCAGCGTACCAACCGCGCAAAGTCGGTTCATGCGACCGGATGAACTCCAGCGCCAGATCGCGCGGCGTGCCGCCCATGGCAGGCGTCGGGTGCAACGCCTTCAACAGGGGAAGGACGCCTTGCTGTCGCCGGAGCCTGGCCTTGACAGGCGTATGCAGGTGCTGGATGTTTCTGAGCGGCAGGACAGTCGGTTCGTCGGCAAGGTAAAGTCGTTCCGCCAGCGGCTGCAGGCAGCTGCGTAGCGCGTCGACCACCAGGTGGTGCTCGTTTCGGTCCTTTGCCGAAGACATGAGCGCGCTGGCCAGAGCAGCGTCCTCCTCCGCACTCGCACCGCGCTGGATCGATCCAGCCAGAGCCATCGTCTCCAACTCTCTCCCCCTGACCCGCACCAGCAGCTCAGGGCTGGAGCCCAAAAAGCCGTTGCCCGGCTGCGGTTCAAAGAGGAAGGTGTAGCAAGTCGGATAGAGATCGCCAAGCCGGGTTAGGGCCTGCAGAATATTGAAAGGACGCTGCGCCCGGATCTGCGCGATGCGGGAAAGCACGACCTTACGCATGGGCGTCGCCGCGAATGTCCGCCGCGCTGTTTCAATCATTTGCGCCCATTCAGCGAAGGCAAGAGGGTAGTCGAATTCCGCTTGCGTACATGTCGTGGTGACGCCCGAAGAATTCGTTTCGGGGCCCTCGGCTTCGAGATGATCGTTCGACCGATTCAGCGATTGGACTTGAGTCTCCAGAGCTTCGTTCAACAGCGGAAGGATGGCAGACGCCTTGTCCTCAGCGGGCACCAGCGCGTTTATGGTCAGCCAACTTTGGTCGCCTCGTATCACCAACTGATAGTGGGGCAAGATAAAATGTGCAGGATGGAAACCGGTCCAGGTGACGTCGGGAACGAAGTTCTCGCGAAAGGCAAAGCCGCCGAATAGTCGCGGCTGCGCCAGTGCCGACCCATCGTCAGCGCAAGAAAGGGCATCCGACTCGGCGTGGGCGAAGAGGAGGCTTGCCTGTCGTTGGATGGCGGGAAAGCGTCCCGCGCCGTACCCCATCATGTGGGCCGCTATGCCAATGCCCGCGAAAGCAAGGTCCTGCCCGCCGTCGCGCCAATAGAATCGCTCCAGCCCTTCGGCCGCGCGCAGGAATCGGGCAACGGGGACGCCCGCTATCTGTCGACTGACGCTGACCAGGCGGCCGTGCTTCGCCGCACTGTATTCGTCGTCGCCGCCTGCCGCCTCAGGCGCCAACCATGCGTCGACTTCCGGCATCTCGGGAGAATAGGAGCTTCCCGCCCTGATGGTGGGCGTTTGCCTTTCCATCTCTATCTCTTCAAGTCTCCGTCGCATTCGAAGATTTTCGCACAGGACGGCGAGTATGCATGTTTCAATTGCGGTTGTAATTTACGCTGCGCAGCAACATCGGCACGAGAGTGCCCACGATGCGGGGCGGCGATGGTTCCCCGCTGTAGACCCAGCGGATGGTCACATGGTAGATGCTGCCCATCCAGGCGTAGGCGATGACGTCCGTGTCGACCGCTTCAATTTCTCCGGCGGCGACTGCCTCGTCGAGGTAGATGCGGATCAGCCGGGCGAAACGCTCGTTGATCTCCAGCCTCTTCTCCTCAAAGACTGTTCCCAGTCCAGCCGCGTGAACGAGCATCACTTTGGCGGGACGGCGGTAGCGGCCGAAGGCCTCCAGGCAGGCCTTGAGCGCGGCTTCGACCTTGGCCATTGGGCTTGTTTGCTGCTCAATCGCCTCAATCACGCGACGTTCGATGAGATCGGCGAACTTCTCAACCAGCGCCAGGAAGAGGCGCTCCTTGTTGGGAAAGTGGAAGTAGATTGAGCCCTTGGAAGTGTCGGACTCAGCCACGATTTCGTCGAGACGCGTGTCGTGATAGCCTTTGCTGCTGAAGACATCCAGAGCAGCATCGAGGATTCGTTCGCGTGTCGATTCGGGCGTGCGCAGTGTCTTCTCGGCCATTCGTTCCTCTCGAATCTCGGCCACTAAACCGACTGGTCAGTCGAATTGTAAATCAAGTCAGATTCTTGTCAAAATGCCTGCTGGATTGGAAAGTGCGATTAGGAGAAAAGCGTTCGCAGAATGACAGCCGGCATCGTGGGCTGCGCTTAGATTCAGAAGAGAGGGGAAGCTAAAGAGCTATTGTCCGCCCACCGGACACACCATAGGACCCCCATGCCGGCGCCAGGAACTTGCTTGATCAGGGGAGCAAAAGACGTTCCAGCGCGACAGCCGCGCCGTCCTGCGCCAGGGCGGGCGCGACCCAGTCGGCTTCGCGCTGCACGACGGCGGTGGCCTGGCCCATCGCGACCGCGAAACCGGCCGCGCGCATCATCGGGATGTCGTTCTCGTTGTCGCCTACGGCCAGGACGCGTGCCAGGTCGACATTCAGCCGCCCTGCCAGCAGCTTCAAGGCGTCTCCTTTGTTGGCTGTCGGCGCGGTCCCCTCTACGAGCAACTGGTGGGAGCGGCTGATGAGAAGGTCGCTGCCGAACCGTGTCTGAAGATGCGCAGTCAAGTCGGCCTCTTGCTTGAAGTCGTTTACGGTAATGAATTTCAGAGGTCGAACGCCGGCTTCATTCATTACTTCAAGAAGGCTCGGGCAAGGCTCTCTGGGACTGCCGAACCAGTGATCGTAGGTGGCGGTGTCCCAGCCTTCCAGCCCGCCGGTCCCGCTGGCTGCAGGGGAAAAGTTCTGCACAAGCCGCGTTCGGCCGCCTGGCTGGTTGAGATAGAAGACGGTCGTTCGGTCCTCGGAATCGGCCCACCGGGCCGCGCTGCGCGCTGCCTCCGGCGGAATCAAGGCTTCGTATAGCAATTCACCGCTGACGGGGTCCCCAATCACGGCGCCTTGCGCGGTAATGACAGGCAGGGTGATGCCCAGGTCAGGGGCGACTTTCCGAACGAAATCGAAAATCCGTCCCGTCGCGATCGTTACCGGCGTCCCGGCACTTTGAACTGCTGCAATCGCCCGGCGCACTCGCGGCGAGAACCCGCCGGAAAACTGCCTGCCGTAGATCGTGCCGTCCATATCGAGCACAACCAGGTCAAATTTATCTCTCGTTTTCATTCCATCTGCGCGGGGAGAGAATCCTGCGTCCTGGGATTGCGGCAGTGCGTCTCGCCAGGCCGTGCGGGGCCCCTGCCAGGCGGCTAGCGCGTCCGAACTGATGTCTAGAATTCAAGCGTGACCATGCGAACGAGGCCGCTGTAGTCGCGTCGCAGGCCGACATAGGATGGCTTGGGCCGCAGCTCTTGCGCCAGCCTTTGAACGACCTCGCCCTGTCTGGGCGAAATCTCCAGCAGCACCGTTCCGTTCGGGCGCAGTTTGTCTGACAGCTGGGCCAGGAGGCGTCGGATCAGGTCCAGGCCTTCGGCGCCTGCGTGCAATGCGAGGCGCGGCTCGTAGTCGCGCACGTCCGATTGCAGTCCCGAATACTCCTCGTCGGCGACGTAGGGAAGGTTTGCCACGATGACATCGACTGGTTCGGGGAGCGGTTGAAGGAGGTCCCCTTCCAGGAACCGGGGGCCTCCCTCCGACGTCAGGCGCCGCCCATTCTCTTCGGCAACGTCCAAGGCATCACGGCTGATGTCGATGCCGTAGATTGTAGCTTCGGGTGCAAACCGGGCGACGGTGATGGCGATGGCACCGCTGCCGGTACCGACGTCGGCGACGATTACCTGTTGGCGGGGCCGGTCGCTGATCTGCGCCAGAACGAGATCGACCAGCAACTCCGTCTCCGGTCGAGGAATCAGTACGCGGGGGTCTACAGCGAACTCCAGTCCGTAAAACTCTTTGCGGCCCAGGAGATAGGCGACCGGCTCGCGATGTCTGCGCCGCGTGACCAGGTCTGCGTAGCGGTTACAGTCGGTATGGCTGAGCTCGTGGTCATGGTGGGCGAAGAGCCACGTCCGGTCCTTTTCCAGCACGTGCGCCAGCAGGACCTGTGAGTCCAGCCGCGCCGATTCGCTGCCGGTTTCGCCCAGCCGCTGGGCGGCCGAGACAAGCGCGCGCCCAACGGGCGTTCCAGGCGTCAGGCTCCATTGGAAAGGATCGATGAGGGGACCGTCCCGATGCGGCTGTCCTCCCCCTCTGTGTGGCCCTGGCTGGGCCTCTTCTTCAATACCTGTTGCCTGTGAGGTAGCAAGATTCTCCTGGTCGGTATTGTGCTGGCCATCTCTGTACATTGGTTACGCTTCTTCACCCATTGACTGCAGCTGCTGCGTCTGATCGTAGGCAGCCAAATCGGTTATGAATTCGTCAAGGTCGCCGTCGAGCACTGCATCCAAACGGAAGATCGTCTTGTGGATGCGATGGTCAGTGACGCGGCCCTGGGAAAAGTTATAAGTGCGGATCTTCTCGCTGCGGTCGCCCGAGCCGACCTGGTTTCGCCTCGCTGCGCCAAGGTCTTCAAGTTGACGTTGCATTTCGATGTCGTACAGCTTCGTCTTCAGAATGCGAACTGCCTTCAGGCGGTTCTGGAGCTGGCTTTTTTCGTCCTGGCAGCTGATGACGATTCCGGTCGGAAGATGGGTGAGACGCACGGCCGAATCGGTGGTATTGACACTCTGCCCGCCGGGGCCGCTGCTGCGAAAGACGTCGACCTTGACCTCATTGGGATTGACTTCGATCTCTACGTCCTCGGCCTCCGGCAGAACGGCCACCGTAGCTGTGCTGGTGTGTACGCGGCCCTGGCTCTCGGTTGTCGGGACGCGCTGGACCCGATGGACGCCCGATTCGTACTTAAGGCGGCTGTAGGCCCCGCTGCCTCGCACTTCGAGGATTGCCTCCTTGATGCCCCCTACACCGGTCTCGCTCGAACTCATGATTTCGGTCTTGAACTTGTGGTCATCGGCCCAACGGGTGTACATGCGCAATAGATCGGCGGCGAAGAGGCCGGCTTCGTCACCGCCGGCGCCGGCGCGGATCTCGACGATTACGTTTTTGTCGTCGTTAGGGTCTTTGGGAAGGAGCATGCGGCGTAGCTCGTCTTCGAGGCCGGCTACTTTCGGCTCAATCTCGGAGATCTCCAGCTCGGCCAGCTCAGCCAGTTCGGGGTCCTCGTCTTCCGCCAGCAAGGCTTGGTTGTCGCTGATCTGCGCTTGCAGGTCCTGGTATCTGCGCCAGGCGCCGACCAGAGCTTCCAGATTGCTGCGCTCCTGTGCCAGCTCGGATACGCGGGCGTAATCGGACAGCACGCCGGGGTCGGCCATCAGTCTGTCCAACTCTTCAAAACGCTCTTCAACGCGGGTCAGCTGTTGTTCAAGATTCATCGTCGCTGGATCCTGGCCCCGGCGCCCGAAAGCTCGCCGCTTTGGCCGCGATTCGGGCCCTGCGTGACCTCAGTCCGTGAAAATGGGAAGATTTCCCAGCGCCGTAATTTGCTCCCAGGCGCCCGGGTCTCCTTCGGTAAAGACTGCCATTTCACCGGCGATGTCGCCCCCGCCTCCCTCTACAAGGGCGCGCAGCCCCTTGAGTGTGCTGCCGGTACTGACTACGTCGTCAACCAGGAGCGCGTGCTTTCCACGGATCAATGCCAGGTCTTTGCCGTCGATGAAGAGGGTCTGCGGCTGGCCGGTGGTGATGCTGACGACTTCAGTTTCGAGACAGTTGACCATATAGGGCTTGCGGATCTTCCGTACGATCACGAGCGGCAATCCGGTTGCAGCCGAGAGGGCGTGCCCGAGCGGAACCGCCTTCACTTCCGGCGCCAGAATAACCTCGGCATTCTCAGGCACATTCTGCGCCAGCATTGTGGCGGCAGTCTCGACGATTTCAGTGTCGCCCAGCATGTTGAAAATGGCGATCTTAACGCCGGGCGCCACCTCGAATATCGGCAATTCGCGTTCACATTCTCCAATGGTTACTCGGTAGCGTCGTCCATCGTAACTCATCTGATCCGCTCCTTCTGTGGCTCAAGCCGGGCGACACACATTCGACCCTCAACCTTTTGCCACACCTGAGACGCACATGCGACCCCGTAAGCGGCAGACCTTGCCGTGCGGTACCGCGCTATTCGAACGCAAAAAGCCACTCTAGCACAGAGATTCGAAAGTTCCAAGAACTGAAAGCTGTTTCAAAGCGAAAGGAAGTAGGGATTAGGATATCGGAGAACACTGCCCGATGAAAGACCAGTCAAGTGCCGAGGGGACTTCGAGTGGAAGGTCCAACCGGCCGAGTGCGGAGAAAGAGTGGCAACCCAACTACGGGCCATTTCAAGGTTGGAGGTGTGAACCTGCTAATGCTGTCTGGCCTTGCGGCGGACGTAAGGAACGGAAAGTACGGCTGTCAGCAGGCAGATGACAAAGATTATGAGCAGTCCGCCCGCCCCCACAGGATGGAGCGCGTCCAAATCCCCCTCGAAATAGGCGATGAGCAGGCTGACGGACATGGCGCTATTGCTGATCAACGCCGCCAGCAGGACGGCCGGTTGCAACTCGGACTGGGCTGCTGCGGAAAGGAGCCCGATCCCCAGGCCAATCAGCGCGCTGCCACCGATGCGGGCCGCCCAGGCCGAGCCGAGCGTAATTCCGGCAAGCTCCAGCAGGTCCCGTGGGTAAACCAGCAGAAGCGCGCCCAGCCCCAGCCCGATGGTAACGGCATTCACGCGCAGGAGCAGACGGGCGGCGCGGTAGTGGTCATTGAAGGTGTAAGCCATTGAATCGAAAGGCGGCTTGCAGCCGCTTCAGGTTGCGGGTTCCCTGCAGGAGGTCTGCTTGGATTCGCATCCGATTTCGTTGCAAAAGGCACTGGCTTAAGCAGTATAGCAGACGCCGAAATCGCTGTCAGGGGGAAAGGAGAAGCCCGTCCTCTTTCTGCGCCTGCAGGGCGCCTGTGATACACTGGCCCAGGCGCCCTGGCAATGAACTGCTACTCAATTCGGGACGCAAAGGCGGAGAAAATCGTGAGCCAGCGGATTTGGATTGTCCGGCACGGCAACCGCGAAGACTTTCAGAATCCAGGCTGGGCCAGGACGGCTGAACGCCCTTACGATCCTGCACTTTCTGCGGATGGAGAAACACAGGCGCAGGAGGTCGGTCGCAGCCTGGGCGATGAGCCGGTCGACTATGTTTTTGCGTCGCCTTTTCTGCGAACGATTCAAACGGCCAGTCACATCGCCGACGCGCTCGACCTGCCGGTACTTCTCGAGCCGGGCATCGGCGAGATTCTTCCCGACATTCAGGGTATGCCGGCGCTACAGTCCCGGGAAGAGTGCGCCCAACGTTTTCCCCGTATCGACTGGAGCTACAGTGCGGCCGGCTGCCTCAGCTATCCTGAGAGTTCAGACGCGGGGCACATCCGGGCCGCGGCCACGGCAAAAGCTCTGGCGGCACGCTTTCCTGGGAAGAACCTTCTGATGGTCACGCACGGAGCGCCGGTCGTTGGCATCGTCAAGGGGCTGACCGGCGTGACCGAGCGCATCACGGTGCCGCTCTGCTGCATTTTCACTCTGCAACGCAATGCGGAAGGCTGGCACATCGTGCAGAGCTCCGTTACATCCCACCTCAGCAACCCGGAGACGAGCAGGCGCTACGCCCACTCCGGCTAGGAGGAGCGTGCGGGCTTCCTAAACCAAGGGGCGGAGCAGTCCCTGGGCGCGCGCGGCGTAAATCTCGGCAGCGTGGTCGGCGGTGTGGGCGGACATGGAGATCAGCAGGAAGATCAAGTTTCCCCTTTCAACCTGGTTGTAGGCAACCTCTTTCCTCACCTGTTCATCGCTGAGGCTGCGGTAGCGGTTGGCGATGCGGCGGTGCACTGTTGCCAGCCGGTCCAGAAGTTCGATCATCGACAAGTCGGCCTTGCTCGCCATCAGGCGTTCGTTGACGGTGTCATCGTCAGCGGATATCCAGGGATCGAGCAGTGCAAGGTCGACTTCGGGCCACTGGCGCACAATCGCCCAAGTATATTCGTCCCAAACGAGCGCGTGGACGAGGACGTCTCGCACACTCCAGCGGCCGCTCACTGCGATCGAGACACAGTCGTGCTCGGACAGTCCGGTGATGCCGTCCAGCAGGTTGTCGAACTGGCGTCGATAGAAGCTGATGACCCCCTCGCGGCCCCACCGCTGCAGCGAAAAGCAGTAGCGGTGCAACTCCTCGGCGTGTTCATCGGCGTGACGCGGCATGTGAGTCAGCAGCTGCTTCAGGACCGGGCGCTGGGCGCCGTTCTCCTCGTAATCGGCACCGATCTGTCCGGCTGTGAGCGAGGCGGCGAATTCGATCATGTTGCTGCGCGCCTCATCAGCCGCAGCCAGAACAGCTTCCCAGCTTCTCTGCTCATTCTCAGCGCGTTCGTCGTTACTTCGGGGCGGGGAAGGGACCGGCCCGGTCGCGTTCAGCGCAGCCTGCATGCGCCGCAGCTGGAAACTGTCCCAAAAAGCTACGTGGGCCACCATCGCGAGCGGAGACCAGCCGTTGTCAAGGCAAGGTCGGGCGCTCTCCTCGGGGTCTAGCAGGAACAGCGGCCACCGGAAATTGAGATAACTGCGTTGCAGGCGCGCCGCAACTGCTTCAGGCGCGGAATCGTCGGAAAATCCGTCATTCGCGCCGTCGTGCCTTGCTGCAGCCGAGCCCTCCACTTTCCCTGCCATACCCGTTTTCCTCCTCAGACCTTAAGTGTCCGCAGCCGGTTGAGAGCCGCGTTCAGTTCGTGCCGGCGGAAACATGCAAGATCGCCGCTCCGCCGGCTGTCAAGTACGTCCAGGCCGTCGTGGTCGATGTCAGCGAGCACGAGCTCGAGCACCTCCGCCAAGGGACGACTCCCGTCGATGTATCTACGACGGGCGTAGTCCAACGCGGCGCTGATGGCCCTCGTCTGCCCCCAGTGGACGATCTGCTCCACCGCCGACAGGTCGAGCAGCTCCGCGCCGAACTGGATCGCATGTAGGTTCCTTGTCTTGATGCTCACCTGGCGGCGCCCCTTGGAAGGATCTATCGAACCGGGCAGGGGGCGCCGCCGCAAGTCTATCTGGATTGGCCCGGCCCCTTCATTTGCCCGCGCCGTTGGATAGGCGGCCGCAACCTCTTGGGCGCGTTCTGTCATGTCGCGCGGTCGGAAACTTTCCATGGCGATCACGGTGTCGGCAACGTCGAGATAGTCGCCGCTGCCGCCGATGACGAGGACCGCGCTGACTCCGAATTGGGCGTTCAGCTGGCGCACGCGGTCGATGAAGGGGGTGATCGGTTCATGCGCTTGGGGCACGAGCGCCTGCATGCGGGCATCCCGAATCAGGAAATTGGTGGCGGCGGTGTCCTCGTCGATTAGCAGGCCTTGCGCGCCGGCTTCGAGCGCCTCGACAATGGCCGCGGCCTGGCTGGTGGAGCCGCTTGCGTTACGGCTCGAGAAGCTGCGGGTCGTCTGCCCCAGGGGAAGGTCGCCGATGAAGGCCGAAATGTCAACGCCGCTCACCGACCGGCCGTCTTCAGCTCGAATCTTTACAAGATCGGAGGCACTGACGACCAGCTCGCGGCCGTCGCCAGGCCGGTGATTGTAGACGCCGCGTTCGATCGCCCGCAGTAATGTTGACTTGCCGTGATAGCCGCCGCCGGCAATCAGTGTTACGCCCGCGGGAATGCCCATGCCGGTTACGGCGCCCTCGTGGGGCAGTGTAAAGGACCGGCGCAGGCTTTCAGGCGTACGGAAGGGAACAACCTCGGCGGCGTTCAGCGGTCGGTCGTCAACCCCGCTGGCGCGAGGCAGGATGGCGCCGTCCGCCACGAAAGCGATCAGGCCATGCTCAGTCAGCATGGCGCGCAGGGCGTCGGCGTCTTCGTTGGCGGCTGCATGAAGCCAGAGTTCTTTGTCCGAATGGCTGCGTGCGGGAAGGCTGCTCTCGATGACTTCGGGCACATCCTCCACGAGGAGCCGGCTGGCCTGGCGGCCCAGCACGCGTCTTCCCTGGGCGGGGAGACCGACCGTGAAGCGGGCTTCGACCGTACCGTCGTCGTGAATCTGCAGGGCCGTGTTTGGCAGCACCTGCTGACCGGGGGCCTCGATCCGGATCTCACCGCTGCGCCCGCTGCCGCGCGGCCCGGACAAGCGGCTCGCCTGGCAGGCGAAGGCCTTCGCGAGGAAGCAGCTGACGCCCACGGCGCGGCTTTCGCCGGCGAAAAGCCGTTCCTGTAGGGCGGCCGTGCGCGGGGGGACGAGGGCCCGCAGACGGCTGGGCGCTGCAAACGGGTCCGATTGGACCGAGTCGATGGCAAGGGTGAAGCCCGGAAAGCCGTAGGTCCCGCGGATCTCTTTGTAGGCTTTGTACCCGCGGCCGTCGATGCGGATAAGCGTCTGGCGCAGGGCCTCAAGGGTACGCATGTTCGTCTTTATAAAGGTATTGCGGGAGCGTCTGCAGACGCAGTTAATCGGTTGCCGTCGTCGACAGAGCCGCCCTTTGGCGGCTTGAGGGAGGATTTTACATCGCTTCAAATCGCTTGTACACTGTGGACGAGCCGGAAAAGAAGATTCGCGGAAGATCCGCCGCCGGCGCGCTCACCCAAACAACTGCAAGAGACCGGTGACATGGAATATCGCAATTTCGGACGAACGGGCATAAAGGTGAGCCCGCTCTGCCTGGGCTGCATGAACTTCGGACGGCGGACGACCCCTGAGGACTCGTACGCAATCATCGACCGCGCATTGTACGCCGGCATCAATTTTCTGGATACGGCCAACGTCTACAGTCGCGGGCGCAGCGAGGAGATTACCGGCGAGGCGTTGAAACGCAACGGCAGCCGCCAGCGCGTCGTCCTGGCGACCAAAGTCCATGGCAGCATGGACGACGACGACCCCAATGCTGCCGGGACCAGCCGCCGCCATATCGTTGAGCAGTGCGAGGCCAGCCTCAGCCGATTGCAGACTGACTACATCGACATATACCAGGTCCACCGGCCCCGCCCGGAGATCGCGATAGACGAGACGCTGCGCGCGCTCGACGACCTGGTACGGTCCGGTAAAGTCCGCTACCTGGGCAGCAGCACCTTCGCCGCGTGGCAGGTGGTCGAGTCGCTGTGGGTGGCGAAAGAGATGGGCCTGAATCGCTTCGTTTCCGAGCAGCCACCCTACCACATACTGGACCGGCGCATAGAGCGGGAGCTGATCCCGATGGCGCAGACCCATGGTATCGGGCTGATTCCCTGGAGCCCCCTGGCCGGCGGCCTGCTGACCGGCAAGTACACGCGTGAAGAGCCTTCGCCGGAGGGCGCGCGCTATGCCAACGCAGATATCGAACCGCGCCTGGCCCGCCGCAAGAACGACGCCATCTACGACATCGTCGAGGGTCTGCGGCCGCTGGCGCAGAGCAAGGGTTGTGCCCTGTCCCAGTTGGCGCTGGCCTGGTGCGTGCAGCAGCCAGGCATCACCAGCCCGATTATCGGCCCGCGTACTATGGAGCAGCTGGAAGACAATCTCGGCGCCCTCGACGTTGGCGTAACCGAACAGGATCGCCGGCTTGTCGACGAATTGGTCCCGCCCGGGCGCATGGTCAGCCCGTTCTATGAGGCGGACTTCGGCCCCCATCGTTTTCGTGCGCTCGCGTAACCGGCGATGAACGAGTCGCAGCTGGCTGCTCTGCTGGGCGACGTGGCTGACGGCGCAATCTCCGTTGAAGGCGCGCTGGCGCGTCTGCGAACGCTTCCCTTCGAACCGCTTGAAGGAGTGGCGACGCTGGACCATCACAGACCCCTGCGCACCGGCTTTGCAGAGGTCATTTACTGCGAGGGCAAGACGGCGCAGCAGGTGGCGTTGATTGCTGAAAGGCTCGTCGCACGTTCACCCCGCCTGCTGGGCACGCGGGCGACAGAGGCGCAGTATGAGGCGGCGCGTGAACGGGTGACCGATCTGCGCTGGCATGAGGCGGCGCGCTGCCTGTGGGTTGACCGCGAGCCGGAGGCAGATCGAGAACGCGGGGTAGTTGCCGTCTGTGCCGGAACCAGCGACCTGAATGTGCTGGAGGAAGCGGTGCTGACCCTGCGGCTGATGGGGCACGAGGCGCGCAGAATCACCGACGTGGGCGTGTCCGGTCTCCACCGCCTGGTGCCCCACATTCCGGTGTTGCAGCAGGCAAACGTTGTCATCGTCGTCGCCGGCATGGAAGGGGCGCTCGCATCTGTCGTGGCAGGGCTGACGCCGGCGCCGGTGATCGCAGTGCCAACAAGTGTCGGCTACGGTGCCAGTTTCGGCGGGGTGGCCGCGTTGCTGGCGATGCTGAACGGTTGCGCGTCGGGAATGGCCGTCGTCAACATCGACAATGGTTTTGGCGCGGGACATCTGGCAGCGTTGATCAATCGCAAGATCAACTGCAGCGGACCGGCGGACCGTGAAGGTATTGAAAGAGATGGCAGAAAGGACTTTGAACCGGCACAAGTGGGTTAGCCGGGTTGCGGTGATACCATGACGGAGACGACAATGCCGGGGTTCTCTTCTCTGGAACGAACACAGCAGATTGATGCTACCGTCGAGGTCAAGCATCCGCTCACTGCCGAGACGGCGGCGAAGCTGGAGAGCATGCGGGCAGCCCTGGCTTCGTTCGGCTCCGTGATCGTAGCCTATTCCGGCGGTGTTGACAGCGCGCTTGTCATGGCGGTCGCGTATGAGCAGCTGGGCGGCAGGTCGGAGGAAGCCGCGGACGGACGCGGCGCGCTGGCCTGCATCGGCGTCTCTCCCAGCTACCCGGCGCGCGAGATGCGCGACGCCGTCGCCCTGGCAGAAGAGATCGGCGTCCCCTACCGCCTGGTGGAGACCGAAGAGTATCTTGACCCCAACTACGCTGCCAACCCCGACAACCGCTGCTACTTCTGCAAGGCGGAGCTGCACGACCGGCTGCACGCAATCCTACAAAAGGAGGCGTGGGGCATCGTCTGTGACGGTACCAACGCCAGCGACACGGGCGACTTCCGGCCGGGCGCGGCCGCGGCGCGCGAGCGCGGTGTCCGCTCTCCCCTCCTGGAGGCCGGGATCACCAAGCCGGAGGTGCGCGCGATCGCGCGTCACCTTGGCTTGCCGGTCTGGGACAAACCGGCAATGGCCTGTCTTTCTTCACGCGTACCGCACGGCACCGCGATCGATCCGCAGCTCCTTCGCCGGATCGAGGCGGCCGAGGATGTGCTGGTCGCGCGTGGAATACGGCAGTTTCGTGTGCGCCATCACGGAGAGATCGCCCGTATCGAACTGCCGCCGGAGGAGTTTGGGACCTTAATCGCCGATCACGAGACGATCGTCGCCGGCATACAGGCGGCCGGTTACCGCTACGTCACGCTCGACCTGGCCGGCTTCCGCAGCGGCGGCCTGAACGCGATAGCTGACGGGGCTGCCGGCGGCGGCCTCATACCGGTCGCTGAGCTCATGTCCTGAAGCCTCCTGCCGCGACCCCGTTCGAGGGGTCGCGCATGGCTCTCCTGTCCGATTCATGCCTCTCGCCTTTCTCGACACCCCTTCCGGCATATCCGGAGACATTTTCCTGGGCTGTCTCGTTGACGCCGGCTGGCCGCTTGAATCGCTGCGGGCGACGGTTGCCGGACTTCGGATTCCCCATGACAGCTGGGAGATAGGCGCCGAAAACGTCATGCGCGGCAGCGTGCGGGCAACGTTCGTTCGCGTGGATGTCAATGAGGACGACACGCACCGTCATCTGGCTGACGTGCACGAGATCATCGACAACGGCGAGCTGCCCGAGATGGTCAAACGGCGCGCCTGTGCCGTCTTTACCCGCCTGGCCGAGGCCGAGGCAACCATCCACGACTCGACGCCCGATCGGGTCCACTTCCACGAAGTCGGCGCACTGGATGCGATTATCGACATCGTCGGCGTGTGCGCCGGGCTGCACGAGCTCAATGTCGAGCGACTGTGCGCGTCGGCGCTGCCGCTCGGACCCGGCTGGGCGAAATCGCAGCATGGACAGATCCCTCTGCCGGCCCCGGCGACCCTGGCGCTGCTGGCCGCGGTCGATGCACCGGCGGTCCCCGCGCCCGGCGCGGGCGAACTGGTGACGCCCACCGGCGCTGCACTGCTGGCGGAGCTGGCCGAGTTTCGGCGGCCCGCCATGCGTCTCCGCAAAATCGGCTACGGTGCCGGCCGGAAACAGTTCGACTGGCCCAACGTGGCGCGGCTCTGGCTCGGTGACGAGATTGACGAAGACGCGGCCGGGTCGAACGGGACGCCCTCGGGCGCGCTTGTCATCATCGAGACAAACATAGACGACATGAGCCCCGAACTGTACGAGCCGGTTCAGCGCCTACTGCTCGAAGCCGGTGCGCTCGATGTCTGGACAACGGCTATCGCGATGAAGAAGGGACGCCCCGCAACCAAGATAAGCGTTCTGTCCGAGCAGAGCAGCGAACTGGCTCTGGCCGCAATCCTGCTGCGGCAGACGACAACCCTGGGCGTCAGGGTCTACCCGGTCCGGCGCCATATTGCCGAACGCGCCTTCGAGACCGTGGCCACGCCTTACGGGTCCGTGCGTGTGAAACTGAAGCGGGTCGGGGGAGAGATTGTGGGGGCCAAGGCCGAGTTCGAAGACTGCCGGCGATTGGCCGCGGCCGCCGGCACGCCGCTGCCAGCCGTTTACGCCGCGGCGCAGGCCGCTGCATCTACTCTGGTCAGCCAGAACGCCGCACTGCCGGCGCAATCAAGCGGTGGGGACGGCAGCTGATGAAGAGTCCGGTACAGAAAGTCGTCCCCATCGTCATTCGCCGGAGAGACTCACTCGAAATACTGGCCTTCCGCCATCCCCTGGCCGGAACGCAACTGGTCAAGGGCACGCTGGAGGAGGGTGAAGCGCCCGAGTGTGCCGCCCTGCGCGAGCTGGCAGAGGAGTCCGGCATCGGGCAGGCGAGCGTAGAGCGCGCGCTGGGCCGGCTGGCCTTTCCGGAAATCGGTCAGACCTGGCACTTCTACCTGTGCCGCGTTGCCTCCCCGCTTGCAGAGGAGTGGTCGTTCTTTACCCAGGATGACGGCGGCCACCTGTTCCGGTTTTTCTGGCATGACTTGGAGACAGCCCCTGACTGCAGCTGGCACCCTGACTTTCGGCGCGCCCTGACCTTTGTCCGCCGTCGGCTGGAAAATGGCGGCGCGCCAAACTGACTGAAATCCAACGCTTTCGCGAGGAGAATGAACCATGATTCCGAAACGTCTCTTTGGACGCACCGGACACAACAGCACTGTTATCCTATTCGGCGCGGTCGCGTTTGCCGCGGTCACACAGGCCGAAGCTGACGAGACCATGGAGCTGCTGCTCGAATACGGCATCAACCATATCGACACCGCGGCCGCCTACGGGGAGGCCGAGGACCGGCTCGGTCCGCCGCTGCAGAAATACCGAGACCGCTTCTTTCTGGCAACGAAGACGGGTGAACGCGAATACGCTGCCGCTAAAGCCCAGATCCAGCGTTCGCTCGAGCGGATGCAGGTTGACAGCATCGACCTTATCCAGCTCCACAATCTGGGCCACCCGGACGACTGGGACACTGCCATGGGAGAGAATGGCGCGTTGGAGGCGGCCAAGGAGGCACGCGACCAGGGGTTGGTCAAGTATATCGGCGTAACAGGACACGGGCTCAACATCGCCGCCTTCCACCAGCGCAGCCTGCAGGCGTTCGACTTCGACTCGATCCTCCTTCCCTGGAACATCCAGATGAAGGGAAACGGGAAGTACGCGACCGATTTCGAGCGCGTAGTCGGTCTGTCCCGCGAGCGGGGGATCGCGGTCCAGACGATCAAGTCTCTGCTGCGGGGCACTTGGGGCACGACGCCAAGGAGCTATCGCACATGGTACCAGCCGCTGGAGGAACAGGCGGACATCGACCGTGCCGTCCACTGGATCATGGCCCAGGATGACCTGTTTCTCAACACCGCAGGCGACATCCGGCTGCTGCCCAAGATACTGGACGCAGCCAGCCGCTTCGACGGCAGCGGGCCGAGCGACGAAGAGATGGCGGCGATGGTGCAGGAGCAGAGCATGACCGCACTGTTCGCCTGAGCCGGCGGCTGCGCCGCGGCGTACGGGGATTCCGCCGCTTCATGCGATTTCTCTACCTCGCGCTCTACAGCCTGCTATACAACCAGCTGGCGTGGGCATACGATGGCGTGAGCTGGGCGGTCAGCCTCGGCCGGTGGGACAGCTGGCGCCGGGCGGCGCTGCCTTTTGTGGTGGGGGAGCGCGTGCTGGAGGTCGGGTTTGGAACCGGCGCCCTGCTCTCCGAATTGCACAGTGGCCGGCGTCGCGTCTTCGGACTCGAACCGTCCGCCGCGATGCAGCGCGTCAGCACGCGCAAGCTCGGGCAACAAGCACATAGTGTGCCCCGCCTGCAAGGGACGGCCCAACAGCTTCCCTTTGCCGACCGCGCCTTCGACACAATCGTCACCACCTTTCCCGCGTCCTTCATTCTTGACATTCGGGCCCACCGCGAGTTTGCGCGCTGTCTGCGGCCCGGCGGAAGACTCGTCGTTGTCGAGGTCGTTCTGACGAGCCGGCGCCCATTGCTGCGCCTCTTCTTTCAACTGCTCTTTCCTTCACCTCCCGGCGCCCAGGAGCAACTCGACGACGCGTTTTACGCGACGCAAATGCAAAGCAACGAGCATCTGATCGGGGAAGGAGCCGTACGTCCCCTGGTAATCGTGGCCGAAAAGCAGGACCGCGGATGAACGCGCCCGCAATTCACACACGATTCGCCGGCAAGCTCCGACCACAGTGGCGGCAGACAACAAGCGGCGCCGGACGCATTGACGTCGGCCGTGACGGCCTCTACCTGGGCAACGACGGGGCGACCGCGCGCAGCTATACCAACGCGCAGATCGATGACTATCGCGGCCTGGCGCGGGCCGATTTCCCCTGGAGACCCCCCCTGCGCCTGCACGTGCGCGCCCGCTTCTCATACGCGAGCGGCAAGTTGACCGGGACCGCTGGCTTCGGCTTCTGGAACGATCCCTTCCGCATCACCGGGCTGCGCGCGCCCGCGCTGCCGCAAGCCGTATGGTTCTTCTACGCGGGACCGGAGTCCGACATGCGCCTTGCTGTTGACCAGCCGGGCTGGGGATGGAAGGCGGCCGCAGTTGACGCACGCACGCACCGTTTCCTCCTTTCGTCCCCCTTCCTCGCTCTTTCCGCGCCGCTGATGCGCCTGCCCCGGCTGCGCCGCTGCCTCTGGACATCACTACAGCGCGCCGCGGGCATCGCCGAGGCCGTACTGCCGGCGGCAATGCACGAATGGCACATATACACGATCGACTGGCAGCGCGAGCGGGTTCAGTTCTTTGTGGACGGCCGCTTGCAGGCTGAAACGCCCCACGCGCCGGCCGGCCCGCTTGGGCTGGTCCTATGGCTGGACAACCAGTACCTTCAGATCGCGCCCTGGGGCCAATTCCGCTGGGGACTGGTTGCGAAAGGGGGGCAGCAGTGGCTGGAGTTTGACTGGCTGGCGGTCGAGGGCGGACCCTCGGAAACGCATGTCCGTCCCTGAGAGGCCTGACGTAAACTATTCGAACCGGACTTTCGATGAGTCTGCGCTGCTGGCTACCGAGACGCGATGCGCGTCGACCAGCTTTTGGTTGAGGCGATGTCCCAGCCCCGGCTCCTGCGAAAGCAGTAGGTGCCCGTCCTCGATGCGTTCCGGCGGGGTCAGCAGATCAGCGCGCCAGTCGACCTCTCCCCAGGCGTACTCCAGGATGTAGAAATTGGGCCAGGTAGAGGCCGCCTGGGCCGTAGCAGCGGTCGCGAGTGGACCGGCCGGGTTGTGCGGGGCAACAGGTACCTGCCTCATGCGCGCGGCCGCGGCAATCTCATTCAGCTCCAGGATGCCGCCACAATGCTTGACGTCGGGCATGATTACGTCGACACAGCGCCCGGCGGTGAAAGGGCGGAACGCTTCGATGCCGAAGACGCTCTCAGCCGACGCGATCGCCTGGGGGACCTGTGCCGCCACCTCCGCCAGGCCCTCGCTATCTGCATAGGTGACTGGTTCCTCGTACCAGAACAGGTTGACGTCTGCAAGCTCCTGCCCGACGATGACCGCCAGTGAAACATCCATGCGGCTGTGGCAGTCGACCGCCAGCTCGACGTCGTCGCCAATCGCTTTGCGGACGGCGCGCACGCGTTCGACGCCGGGACGCCAGTCAGCCTTGGGGCCGGTGCGGTAACGGAAGGGGGGCCGCAGCTCGTCGAAGGGGGCCATTTTGACCGCGGTAAAGCCCTCGTCCGCGGCCTGTTTGGCGGCGCGCGCAAACCCCTGCGGCGTGCGATCCTGAACATGGCGGTTGATGTTTGCATAGAGGCGGATCCGCTCTCTGACCGCTCCGCCGAACAGGCGGTGCAGGGGGGACTTCAGCGACCGCGCCGTAATATCCCACAGCGCCTGCTCCAGGCCGGACAGCGCGGTGTTATAGAAGGAGCCGGCGTCCTTGCGGCGAAGCTTGTGGCGAATGTGCGCAATCCGGCGGGGGTCTTCGCCCACCAGCAGCCGCGCAAAGTGC
>DAOUHX010000310.1:0-5166 GCA_034428395.1 Caldilineaceae bacterium | reverse complement strand
TTGCCCACCGAAGCGAGCATGGCATCCAGCTTAGAATCACTGACCGCGAAATCGCTGTCGCCCATGAGGGCCGCCGGCACCAGATCAAATTCGTCGAGCAGCTTCTTTGTACGCGACACAGGGATGTCGTCACGTATCTTGGAGCCGAGATGCTCGTGGCAGTTCAGCTCCACATATCTGAACCCCAGCGCGGAGATTTCGCGCAGCGCGTCTTCCAGGTCCATAGCACGGAAACCATGGGTACAGGTGCATTCCTTCATGAGTGTCTGGTCACCTCCTTCCCAAAGTACTCCATCTGGGAAACCACGGAACCGATACGACACTGCCTGTTCTTAAAGCGGAAGATGTGATGCTGCGAAACTTTGCGAACCAGCACGACCGCGACCAGCTCGAAACCGAACAAAAACTGTGGTGCAGGCCAGTAGCTTAGAAGAGAAAAGTAGAGGAGGAAACCTGCTGAAATGTTCCGTTCATTGCAGTTGTGTCGCTTATGCTACGAACCGACTGCGTGCAGGTAAGGGTCAGGAGGCACTGCATAAACATCGAGCTATGGGTCCCGTATTTCAACGACTTGGCAAACCGGTTTTCGTCTACGGCGGCGACCGGTCAATCCGAGCTGACCGACGATTTGATCCGTCTGAACTTTGCTCGCCTGGCCAAAAGCCTTCGACGTCTCTCGCAGGCCAGGGACCGCCCGTCTTGCTTCTGCCGTTGCCTGCAGTCAGATTGTAACCCAAGGAAAAGACGGTGTCAATCGCAAAGAAATTTCATTATTTCCATGATGCACTCCGGAATGGGAGCGAGCTCCCTGCTTCTTCCGGCCCGCGCAAGCGGGACCTGAGCAACCGGACTCCGAGACTTGCCGGTTTGAGCGATCCCGGATTCGAACCGCAATTGGATGCCATTACGCCCCTTTGCAGAACGGGCGGTGGCCCGTTGAACGCACAAGAGTAAAGAGATGGGATGAGCGCGACCCTTCGAGGCGCTGTTGCGCCGTCGACATAGCCAGGAAGGAGGCGTGGGAAGCGACTGTCGCCGTCCGTGGGCCGGGGCACATCCGGTAAACGTATGCTCGGCAAAGGCCCTCTCCAGCCGGCGGCCTCAAGCGTACTGACCGAACTGCGCTTCTGTCAGCACGCATTGCCTCTTCTTCCTGTTTCCTTAAAGGTATCCGACCTTGGGGCCCGCCGCTGAAGGCAGGCTCCTTCGTCAGTCGACCCTTTGACTTGCCGTCGCTCTCACAGCCCCATCTCGTACAGCTTCGCGATCTTCTCCTTGCGCCGCGGCCCGGCCGTCTCCATCAGCCGGTCGGTGAAGGTGCGCTTGCCGTAGCGTTGGTTGACCCGCATCAGATAGCCGTAGAGCCAGGTCTCCTCCCAGCCCAGCCTGGGATAAGCTGCCCAGTTGAATGTGAACATCCTGCGGCCTACCGCGCCGCCCCAGGAGGAGTGCCACAGGCGGTGGTCGAACGCGACCACATCCCCCGGCGACGACTCCAGTGCCATCCGCCCCGGCACGTCGGGAGATTGGATGTCGAAGATGCCGTCCGCGACCGACTGGTGCAGCTGCCGCGAATACTCGGGGTGATGGCTGCCGGGGATGACACTGAGGCAGCCCCCGCCTTCGGCGACAGGATCGCAGTAGAAAGCGGTCTTCA
Organism: Caldilineaceae bacterium; assembly: GCA_034428395.1. Classification (GTDB taxonomy): domain Bacteria; phylum Chloroflexota; class Anaerolineae; order Caldilineales; family Caldilineaceae; genus Bin5. The sequence continues at coordinate 3,509 of DAOUHX010000310.1, read as the reverse complement.
TCGTCGCAAAGGAGTGCAGCCCGCCACCGTCGGCGTGCCAGCGCGTGTCGCCCACGTACAGGTTGCCGTCGTTGCCGCCGGTGTAGAGGCTGCCCTTGCCCAACAACCCGTCGACTACGTCCAGCAGCCGCGCGTCGTCCAGCAGCGGGTAGAAGGACTCCGGGTCCTCCTCGATGATCGGCATCACCTCCTGCCGCTCCTCGCCGTCGAAGTCGGCGCCGCCGCGCACGCGCCGCAGCGCGCGTACGAGCGCCTGGGCGTAGAACTCGATCTCGTCGGCGTCGAATAGTTGCCGGAAGACGACATAGCCGAATGTGCGGAAATGCTGGAGCTGATCGTCCGTAACTGTGATTCCCTGCTTTTCCATTCTTTACCTCCAACGATAAACTGTGCTGGCAGTCAGACCAGGTAGCGGCTTGGAATCAAACTCTCTTGACCGGCGCGTGCGGACATCAGGTACCGCTAACGGGCGCAGTCGCGGGTAGCCATGAGCACTGTTGAACTGATAAGGGAAAAGTTGAGCGAGGCCTGCGAAAACATTCTGAAGGTAGGCGTGGCGACCAGACCCGCCACTCAACCCTTCACGCCGGTGACGACCACGCCCTGGATGAAGTAGCGCTGCAGGAAGAAAAACACGAGCACCGGCGGGATCGTCAGGATCGTCGACATCACCATCAGCTCCGGCCAGGTTGCCGCCTGGTAGGTCAGATTCGTGTCGAACTGCCACGTCCGGATCGCCACCGCCAGCGTCATCTTCTCCTCGGTGTTGAGGTAGATCAGCGGCGCGAAGAAATCGTTCCACTCGCCCATGAAGGTGAAGATCGACAGCGCCCCCAGCGCCGGCAGAGACTGCGGCAGGATCACCCGCCAGAACGTGCCGAAGAAGCCGCAGCCATCAATGCGTGCGGCCTCGTCGATCTCACTGTTCAGGCTCAGAAAGAACTGCCGCATCATGAAAATGAAGAACGCGCCCCCGCCGAACCAGTTGGGCACGATGATCGGCAGCGGCGTATCCAGCCAGCCCAGGTCGCGGAAGATCAGATACTGCGGGATCAGAACGACGTGATACGGGATCATCATCGTGCTCAGCACGATCACGAACATCGCGTTGCGGCCGGGAAAACGCAGGCGGGCGAAACTGTAGGCCACCAGCGAGGCGGTCAGCACGCGGCCGACCAGCACGCCTATCACGATCGTCATCGTGTTCTTGAGCGAAATCCAGAACGGGAATTTCGCCAGCGCCGTCGGATAGTTGGCCCACAGCACCGGGCGCGGGATGAACGTGGGCGGGATCGTAAACACCTGGCCGTCCGGCTTCAGCGAACCGCTCACCAGCCATACCATCGGCAGCAGGAAAGCCGCCAGCCCGACCGCCAGCACAATGTAAAGAACAGACCGCCAGAAAATACGGCTGACTTGATGTGAATTCAGATCGAAAACCGTCGAACGTTGCACAGCTTCCCAACCTCACTTGTCCAGCGCGTGGCCTGTCATCGCAACCGCCTGGTGGCCCGGCCTGCGCTGCCGCCAGCGCCTATTCGCCCTCATAGTGGACAAACCGCGACGAGGTTCGCAGCACCAGAACCGTCAGGGCAAAGATAATTATGAACAGAATCCACGCCAGCCCCGCCGCGTATCCCATCTCAAGCTGCTGCCAGCCCTTGCGGTACAGGTATAGGACATAGAACAGTGTCGAATTGACCGGGCCGCCCTGAGTGATGATAAACGCACTCGTGAAGATCTGGAACGAGTTGATGATGCCCATGATAAAGGTGAACAAGATCACCGGCGAGGTCATCGGGATGGTGACGTTCCAGAACTGCCCCCACGCGTTGGCGCCGTCCACCTTGGCCGCGTCGTAGAGCGCCGTCGGCACACCTTGCAGCGACGCCAGATAGAGAATCAGGCCACCCCCCGCGCCCCACAGGCTCAGCACCATCAGCGACGGCAGCGCCCACTTCGTCGAACCGAACCAGTTCGGCGGATCCTCGATTCCGATCGTCTGCAGCACGCTGTCTGCAAGCCCGTACTCGTTCGCGAAGACGTAGGCGAATAGATAGGCCGTGGCTACGCCCGGGACAACCGCCGGCAGATAGAATCCGGTGCGCCAGTAGGAAAGGCCCCTCGCCTTCTGGTTCAGAAGTAGCGCCAGCCCGTAGCCCACAATCACGCCCAGCGGCACCGTTACGATCGCGTAAACCGCCGTGACACGCAGCGCCTGCGCAAAAAGCTTGTCGCGCGTGAACATCCTCTCGAAGTTGTCCAGCCCGCGAAAGACCGGATCCGACAGGATGCTGTACTCCGTCAGCGAATAATAGGCCGAAAGCATCATCGGCCCGACGCCCCACATCAGAAACCCCAGCAGCCAGGGAGAGATGCCGATGTAACCGGCAAGGGCTTCCCGTCCCTTGAGCGTCTGCCACCAATGGAGTTTCTGCGGTGTCGCTGCCGTTGCCATGGCTGTCCTATGCTCCAGAAACGAGGAGTGAGGCATTCCCTCTCCTCACTCCTCATCACTCTCTACTCGATGTCGTCTAGCTCTTGGCTTCCAGTTCGGCGTTGATGTCGGCTACGGCCTCGGTGACCGCGTCGGCGGCCTCTCTCTCGCCGATGATAGCGGCCTGGAAGGCAGCCCTCAGCGTATCGCGCAGGAAGGCCGGCACCTTGAAGCCGTCATGGCCCGGATAGTGGATCGACGCCTCGGCCTGCTCGGGGTAGGCCGAGAAACCCTCCCAGCGCGAGAGATGAATCCCCACGACTTCCTTGGCTTCGCTGCCCTCCTCCAGGCCTTCGTAGTAATGAAGACCATTGTAGGACGGCGCCAGACCCATCGTGCGGATGAACTGCGTCCCCACGTCTTCATCGGTGATCTGGGTAATGGCGTAGGCCATCGCCGAGTCCAGCACCTCGGAAGACTTGTTCACGGTCAGGAAATCGCCTGTAGTGTGAATCGCGCGCTGCTGGAACCACGGCGTGTGGATGTAGACCTTCTCGAAGTCGAGCGAGTCAGAGGTCCACAGGGTGAGTCCCACCGGGCCCATCGCAAAGACGGCCCGCCCGGCACGGTAGGTGCCGCCCTCGATCGGGCCGGCAATCGATTCGAGGTAGGTATGGCCCTGGTGCGTGAGGTCGATGACCTTGGTGATGGCCTCGAGCGACTCCTCCGAGTCCAGCAGGCACTTGGTCTCGTCGCCCTCGTACCACCATGTGTCGAACTGCTGGCCGCCGTTGCCGTAGACCCAGTGCTTGCTGCCGTAGCCCCAGCTGCCAATCAACGGACCACCGAGGGTCCAGATCTGGTCTTCCATGCCGGCGCTGGCTTCGGCCACCGTTTCGCAGAAGGCGACAAGGTCGTCAAACTGCCACGTGTCGTAGTCGTCCTGGCCGAACTGCGGCAGCATATCGGTGACGCCCAGTTCGTCGGTCAGCGTCTTGTTGCCGTGGAAGACGACCGGATGGGCGACATACTGGTCGAGGCCGAGGACCTCGCCCTTGTAGCCGCCGACCTC
>DAOUHX010000309.1:0-2011 GCA_034428395.1 Caldilineaceae bacterium | reverse complement strand
CCCGGAGATCTACGAGCATCCGGTGATGCTCGAATTCCTCGACCGCTACTGGGGGACCGACGAGTACGTGATCTCCTGCTACCACTCGAACAATCCCTATCCCGGCAGCGAGATGCAGCCCTGGCACCGTGATACGGGGCTGGCCAGGTTCATTCCGCACGTCGGCCTGGAGAACTGTCCGGTGGTGGGCGTGAAGTTTCCGCTGGCCGACACGTCGGAGGAGAACGGCAGCATCGAGGTGCTGCCCAGCACACAGTACCTGGCCGACCCGAGCATGGAGGGGCGGTACAACGAGGTGCTGCTGCGCGGCAGTTTTCCGTCGGCGCAGCGGCTGAACCTGAAGAAGGGCTCGATGTGGGTGCAGGACGTGCGTATGCTGCACCGGGGCACGCCCAACCGAACGGACACGGTGCGCCCGGAGCTGGTCGTCTGCTACTGCCGCTCCTGGTTCAGCATCGCGCAGACCGTCGAAATGCCCTGTTCGACCTATCACGCGCTTTCGGACCGGGGCCAGAGGATGCTGCACCGGCGCAGGCCGGTCGACTGGGACTAATGGGTGATTGGAACGGGCGGAAGGGCGATGCAAGGCTGAATGCGCCTTTCCGGGTGGAGCAATAGTAAGCCGCACAAGCAAAGGAGGGCTGCGATGGGCCTGACGGCCGGCTACGACATCGACCAGAAGATGCAGGAGTGGCGCATCAACGGCTTCGTGGTATTCGAGGATCTGATCGCTCACGAGAAGATTGATCGTATTCGTGAGGCGTGGATACCGGTTCGAGACCGGGATATCGAGAGGCAAGGGGATCATCCATTTCGAGGCTTCCGGCGCTACAACGTGCGGGTGCCGTTCACGCGCCCGTTCGTGGATCCGGAGATCTTCGAGCACCCGGCGTTGGTCGCCTTTATGGAGCGGGCGCTGGGGCCGGACTACGTCTGGTCGCACTTTGATTCGAACATTCCGCTGCCGGGGACCGACTACCAGACCTGGCACCGCGACGGCCAGGTCGCGCTCTATCCCGGAATCAAGACGCCTGCGCTCGCGGTCGGCGTGAAGTTTCCGCTGGTTGACACGAACGAGGAGAACGGCAGTTTCGAGGTGCTTCCTGGCACGCAGTATATAGGGGACGAAGACCTGCTGGACGACCTGGACAACGTTTTTGGCGCCGGCGAAAACAGGATCGGTACCTACTATCCCACGCGTCTGAATCTGAAGAAGGGCTCGCTCTGGGTGCAGGACGGGCGCGCGTTTCACCGCGGCACGCCGAACCGGTCGGACGGGGCGCGGGATGAGCTGTGCATGGGGATGTGCAAACCGTGGCTGTTCAGCGGGTGGCAGCACGAGTACACCAAGGGCCATCTGCCGCGCGAGCTGTGGGAGAGCCTTTCGGACCACGGCAAGCAGGTGTTGCGCTGGCAGCGGATACGGGACTAAGGTTCTTCGCGGGAACCTGCGAATGGCTTCAAAAGGATGTTTTTTTGTTGGTTGACGAACTCCAACTCTCGTGGTACGGTAGCCGCTATTGGAAGCCGGCGAATACGGCAGTAGCCGGACTCCGACCTCAGACAAAGTCTCACGAAACACGCGGTCGTGCATACTGCCCCGGACGCTGACGCCGAGATGGGCCGGGTGGCGCGTAAACCCCTTTTCCCGCACGCGGTCCCATCAGAATCGGGTCGAAAGGAGGGTGCCAGGCGACGAACTACGCTTGTCTCAGTGTGAGAGCTGTCTGTTCCATTCCTCGTTGCATACAATTCAGAGCGTAGTGTCTGCAGACAATCTGTACCATGATAAGGAGGCAGGATCATGGGAAATGGAATGTTGAATCGACGCGATTTTCTGCGCATTGGCGCGACCGCTGCTGCCGGAGCTGTCGTAGCCGGGTGTGTACAGATGCCCGCGGCGACATCGGACGGCGAGATGGCGGCACCCGACGAAGTCCCCCGGGAGGTCAGGCTCACCGGGCATAACCGCCCAATTTACCATGAGATGAATGAGAGGTTTACGGAAGAG
>DAOUHX010000308.1:0-11306 GCA_034428395.1 Caldilineaceae bacterium | reverse complement strand
GATGGCCCGCTCGCCCTTTCCCGACAGCGAGGGCACGACGACGATTGATTTGGGAACGGCGCTGCGGGCACCTGAGGGTGCTTGCGAACTCCAGGTAATGCCGGGCCCTGAGGAGTACACTTTGGGGGGTATGCGGATCCGGCGAAAGCTGCGCCTACACGTCGTCAAAAACGCTTTCTCGGACCAACCTGCAGAGCAGGGCACCTATCCTCAGCGCCGTGTGGAGGCCCTGCTTGACGCAACCAGGCGGCAGGGCAATCTGTTCTCCGAGATTGCGAGGATGGCGCTTGAGCGATGGGGACAGGTCAGGGAGGAGGTGCTTCAGGAAACAGTTGCCGACCTGATGCTGGGCAGCGCGGAGGGCGGCTGCAACGTGGTGGGCCTGGTGGGAATGCTGGCGCGCTTTGGTGACAACAGCTCGTTCCCTAAGGCGTTGAAGATGACGCTGGAAGAGAGTGTGTGCGGATTCCCCTTCTGGCTGGAAGGTCGTAGGGGCAACGAGACTGGGCAATGGGGCGAAAGTCAGCAGATTCTGCTCTTCGCTGCACAGATTATTGCCGGCCAACTCTTTCCTGAACGAAGCTTCGCCGACGGACAGTCCGGCGAAAAGTATAGGGAGGAAGGGGAGCGCGGCGCGATCGCGTGGTGCCGGAGCCGGGGAAGTTACGGCTTCCTGGAGTGGGACTCGTGTGAAAAAATCGAAGCCAATGTCGTGGCGCTGGTCCACCTGGTTGACTTGGCAGAGAACGACGAGGTCCGGGAGTTGGCCGCAGTCATCCTGGACAAGATATTCTTTGGCATGGCGCTGAACTCCTATCGCGGCGTCTACGGTTCGACGCAGGGGCGGGCTGACAGCCTATCGATTCGCAGCGCGCGACTTGCGGCTACTTCCGGCATCTCCCGCCTGCTGTGGGGTATGGGCGTCTTCAATGAGCACATGATGGGCAGCGTCAGCCTGGCGTGCTCAGATGTCTATTTCCTGCCTCCGATCATCGCAGCCATCGCCGGGGACCTGCAGGGCTCGTTGATCAGCCGCGAGCGGTCCACCGCGGCGAAGAATGGAGCGGGAGAGCAGGGAGCGATTCCATGGGAGGTGAGCAAGGTCACCTACAGGACCGCGGACGGTATGCTCAGTTCAGCACAGGACTTCCGGCCGGGCGAGCCGGGGAGGTGGGAGCACGTCTGGCAGGCGACTCTGGGGCCGGATGCGGTCGTCTATGTCAATCAGCCGGCATGTTTGAGTGAAGAGGAGGCGCATGGGCCGAACTGCTGGCGGGGCAATGCTGTTCTCCCCCGCGTCGTCCAGTGGCGGGACGTACTCATCGCTGTTCACAGATTCGACCAAGGAGACGGTTGGCAGGCACTCACCCACGGTCACTTTCCGACCCATGCATTTGACGAATACGGCCTAGAAGGGGGGTGGGCCTTTGCCTGCAAAGGGGACGGCTATTTGGCGTTGGCGGCGGCAAATGGGTTTAGCCTGACAGAACAGGGACAGCAGGCATATCGAGAACTGTGTTCCTTTGGGCGGGAGAATATCTGGTTGTGCCACCTCGGGCGGAGAGATGAGGACGGAAGCTTTGCCGAATTTCGGCGAAAGATGTCGGCCCTGGAAGTAGAGTTCGGGCAACAGTCGGTGCGTTGCGCGACTCTAAGGGGAGAGACGCTGGCTTTCGGCTGGACCGGACCTCTGGTCGTTGACGGCAATGAACAGCCGATTACGGGATTCAAACATTACGAGAATCCCTACTGCGAGGTTGAATTGGGCGCCGGGCAGATGGAAGTCATTCGCGGCGAGGACGCGATCAGGTTGCACTTTTCCTAGACCGACTCCCGGCGTTCTTACGTCCCCTCTCGGTTGCGACGTACTGTCTCACGCATTGATTGATCCGTTGACACACTGTGCCCGGGGAGAGGAAGAATGCGTTCGTGGACGGTGTCAATGATCCACTCCTTCTGGGGGAAGAAGGCCGCCTCCATCTCCGCGGGGGGCGTGATCCAGTTGCGAGCGCCGACAACGGTGACCGGTGCGTCCAGGTCGTCGAAGGCCAATTGACTGATGTTTGAGGCGACCGTGTGCAGGAACGAGCCGCGCTCGCAGGCGTCGGAGGCCAGCACGGCGCGACCCGTCTTGCGCACGGAAGCGATGATCTTTTCGTAGTTGAGTGGATTCAGGAAGCGGAGGTCGATTACTTCGGCCTCAAGACCGTGCTCTTGCGCCAACACGGCAGCGGCTTCCAGAGCACGGTAGAGTGTAGCGCCGACGGTGATCAATGTCAGATCGTTTCCGGCACGCCGTACAGCCGGCTCTCCCAGTTCCACTTCGTAGTAGTCAACGGGCACTCCGCCGGGTTCCAAGGTTTCCGTTTCTGTGTACAGCCGCTGACTTTCGAAAAAGACGACCGGATCGGTGCCGCGCAGGGCCAGATTGAGCATTCCCTTGGCGTCAAAGGGGGTGGCCGGGAACATTACTTTGAGGCCAGGCACGTGCGCAACCATTGCGCTCCAATCTTGCGAGTGCTGCGCGCCGTACTTGGCGCCGACCGAAACACGCAGGACCAGCGGCATTTGCAGCACGCCAGCCGACATGGCCTGCCATTTGGCCATCTGGTTGAAAATCTCGTCTCCGGCGCGCCCCATGAAATCGCAGTACATCAGCTCTGCAACAACCCTTCCGCCGCTAAGGGCGTAGCCAACCGCGGTTCCCACGATCGCGCCCTCGGAAATCGGTGCGTTGAAGAGGCGGTGATAGGGCAGGCACTCAGTCAGACCGCGATAGACGCCGAACGCGCCGCCCCAGTCGCGGTTTTCCTCACCGTAGGCGATCATTGTCGGGTCTTCGTAAAAGCGATGAATCATGGCCTCGAAAAGAGCTTCGGCGTAGGTCACGGCCCGCAGCCCTGAGAGGCGGCCGCCCTGTTCGTCCAGGCCGAAGCGCTGCTTTGCCCGGGTCTGACTCAGTCGACTCTCCTCAAGACGAATCTGCACCTCCGGCTTGCCCGTTTCCATCCTGTCGCACGTTTCGTTGGAGAACATTAAGTCCCCGACTCCGTCGTTCCTCGTACAGATGCGGGGAGAGACCTCTTCCGAAACGGCGGCGGCCAGAACGCGCGTCAGGCGTTCGGTGATGCCGGCCTGGAAACCGTCCAGCAGGGACCGGTCGGCGTGCCTGTTCTCAATCAGGTATTCTCCGTATCTGAAGAGACCGTCCTGTTGACGCCACAGATCGATCTCCGAACGGTCGCGATAGGCGGATGCGTCGGAGGGCGAGTGGCCCGAGAAGCGATAGGTAACTGTATCGAGCATCACCGGACCACGACCTGCCTCCAGGATCCCCCGTTTACGTGAAACTGCGTCGGCAACGGCCAACGGATTGTAACCGTCGATCCGCTCCGCGTGCATGGCCTCGGGATTGACACCCATGCCGACCCGCGCCAGGACGCCGAACGCCATCGTTTCGCCCTGTGGCTGACCGCCCATGCCGTAGAAGTTGTTCATGAAGTTGAAGATGATGGGCGGGTTGCCCCCCAGTTCTCTATTCCAGAGCGTGCGGTACTGATCCATGGAGGCGAAGATGAAGGCTTCCCAGACCGGGCCGCAGCCCATCGCGGCATCGCCGATATTGGCGACTACGAGGCCCTGCTTGAGGTTGACGCGCTTAAACAGGGCCGACCCCACGGCGATGTCCGCGGAGCCGCCGACGATTGCGTTGTTCGGCATCACGCCGAAAGGGGAAAAGAAGGCGTGCATTGACCCGCCCATCCCCTTGTTGAAGCCCGTCTCGCGGCCAAAGATCTCGGCCAGGGTGCCGTACAAGATGTAGTCGATGGCCAACTCTTTGGCGTCCCCGCGGCTGAATGACTCGACGACGCGCAGCGTGCGGCCGTCCATGTATTTCTCCATCACGCCGATCAAATTGCCTTCGGGGAGCTTGGCGATGGCGGAGAGGCTCTTGGCCAGGATTTCGCCGTGGCTGCGGTGCGAACCGAAAATGAAGTCGTGCGCCTGCAGGTGATAACTCTGACCTACAGCAGCCGCCTCCTGTCCGATCGAGAGGTGGGCGGGACCGAGATGGTCGTAGGTGATCCCTTGATAGGCCCCTTCTCGCTTGATGCGGTCGAGCATGGTCTCAAACTCACGGATGTAGACCATGTCCCGATAGATGCGGACCAGGCCGTCGCGACCGAAGGTCTGTGCCTCGCGCGCGGGACTTGACCTGTAGGCGTTGACCGGGATCTCCCTTCCGACGACGACCGAATTTCGGCGCGCCTCGGCCGGGTCTATGGGGATGAGCTTGGTCATAGCCGATCTCGAACTCAGAGGCCGCCGGACGGGCGGCGGTTGCCGCTCACACAGCCAGCAGCAGGTCTATTTGTGCCAGCCCTTGCGCCAAGTCCTGCAGGAACCTGGCCGCGGGCGCGCCGTCAACGGCCTGGTGATCGATGGTAAGCGATAGGCTCAACTGCTTTCTGAACTGTACCTCGCCATCCTCGTCGACCGGTTTCAAAGAGATGCCGCCTACGCCCAGAATGGCCGCCTGCGGCGGATTCAGGATAGGGGTAAAGCTCTCGATCTCCAAGCTGCCGAGATTGGAGACGGTGAAAGTCCCGTTATCCATCTCGGCCGGCGCAATCGTACCTTCGTGACATGCGGCCGTGAGTCGCTTGCATTCCGTCGAGATCTGACTGAGGCTCATGCTGTCCGCGGCATATATTACGGGCGCCATCAGACCTCGGGGCGAGTCGACAGCAAACGCCAGGTTGACGCTTTTGTACTGGTGGACGACACCATCCTTGAAGAGGGCGTTCAATTCCAGATGACCTTTCAGCACTCTCGATACAGTGAAATGAATCAGGTCGCCCAGGGTGACCTGCCGCAAACCCAGCATCTCTTCGCTCGCCTTCAAACGTTCTCGATACTTCAGCAATGCCTCCGCGTCGGCGGACCGGGTCAGGGTAAACTGCGCGGTCGTCTGCAGCGAAGCCAAAAGGCGTTGGGCGATCACGCGGCGTACACCTTGAACGGGAATGGTCTCGTAGCTTTCCGCTTCCTGCTGCGGGGATGGTTCAGGCGCGCCGGGGGCCAGGTCGGCGGCAAGGACACGGCCGCGAGGGCCGGTGCCCTGGGACGGTGCATCGTAGCCGCCCTGCGCCATCATCCGCTTGGCCAGAGGCGTCATCAGCGGTTGCCGTTCGACGGCTTCGAGCACGTCGCGCTCAATGATGCGGCCCTGTGGCCCGCTGCCAGAAAGCGTAGAAACGTCCACAAGGTTCCGGTCGGCCAGTTTTCTGGCCCGCGGGGAGATGGCTGGCTCAGGGTGTTCTACCTGCGACAGTGCCGTTGGGTCGTTCGAACTCTCTCGCGTTTGGGACTCCGTCGGCGACGACGGCTGGTACGAGGTCTGATTGGGCGCGCCGGCTGGCCTCAGAGCATCGACGTTTTCGCCCGGTTCGCCGATAGCGGCGATGTGGGTAAAGACGGGGATTTCGGAGCCTACTTCGAAGAACTGGGCCAGCATTGACCCCGAGAAGGCGCTGTCGACCGCCATCACCGCCTTTTCGGTCTCGATTTCACACAGTGTATCTCCGGCCTCCACCTCGTCCCCGATCCGCTTCTTCCAGCTGACGAGGACACAACTCTCGACATTGTTGCCGGGCTTGGGCATTACGACCGCCTGTGCCATGGAGTTGACCTTTCAATTCGACGCCTTTGATCCGTCTCACGGTTCGAGTGCAAATGTCGCTCTTAGAAGGACTCCGACTTCTACTTTCTCCACTGAATTGGTTAGTGGGCTCATCATGCCCATCACTGAATCGATGCCGAAGGACCGAAGGCCCGTCAGGGCAATGCAGCCGCCGGAGGCGCCGACCGCAATGTTTGCCGAGTTTTCTTCGGCGACAGAAATGACACGCCCGACACTCATCTGCAGCAGGTCGGCGAGCGTCTCTGCGCGCTTCCTTGCGTTTTCGAGCGCGGTCTTCATTGCCGCTTCCTCGATCACGCCGCAGTCATCGACCAGATAGGCAAATTGCACGTCTTGAATTGCGGGCCCCCGTTCTGCCGCCAACTCGACCACCATTGTTTGCAGAAAGTCGCGCAGGCCCTCCGGGACAGGGTATGCGAATGAGATCGAGCTTCCAGGCATCAACATGCCAAGTGGAAAGCTGCGGCTGAAGAAGTCCACTTGAATCGAGCTCTCGGCAACCCCGTTCTCGATCAAGTAGCTTCGCACTCGCTCCAATCCGGCAGCATCAGGAATCTCAAATTGGGGCGCACCAGGGCCGAAGGACTGCCCCTGGCCCAGCTGTACTTTTACTTGCACGCTGTCGGGTACGGCGGAGGCAGTGCCGAAGCCCAAAACGGAAAGAGTCGGATCCGGATCGGGCAACGTCTCCTCCGCGGCGGAAGCGGCCAAGGAGATAGTCGGCAGAAAAGCGAGCGCCAAGGCGCACACCATTACAAGAAATCTGTTCTTCATAGGTTTTTCCTCCCCCTGAATTCTTCAAGGAACTGGTGGGCAGGCTTGTTGCCGGAATTGCCAATGCGCTCCAGAGAAAAGGACCTATCACTAGGTAGACGTACTGTAGTCACTTTCAGTTCCTCTCGGGCTCAGACGAATGACCGAAGTTCGTTTAGGTTCGCACTTTTCCCGGCGTGTGCGGCTGTCCCTGCCCAAAGAAACGCGAGGGCCGCAGATGTTGCTGATAGTGTCAGCATATGCCGCGTCCTCAATTGGCACTGTAAGGGTGACTGCACATTTGGCGTCTCGACACCCCAGTTGCGCCCAAACGATCCTGTCGTGGAAGTCTTGCTTGAAGTAGCCCATGACGCAGGTCATTCAATGTGGTTGAAGGGGAGCCTGTTTTCGAGACATTGCAACTTGAGGACGAAGCCGAATGGGGGGCCAATCCTGCTGCCCTCTTGTCACCGTTACTTGACGACTGGCTTGGCTCTGTCCAGGGCCTATGCGGCAGACCACAATGCCAACTCTTGGCTCGTTGTGCCGAGCCGCCCTGTTTTCCCCATTCAAACTAGATCCCGAATGAGACCGAGAGTTTCTATATTCTCGACCTGCCAGATCGGTCCTGGTTCTTCCGGCTGTTTGTGCCCTCGTTCGCATGTGTTTATCTGACATTGCGGTCGTCCGGATCCTTCTTCTCACGGGACCGAGGTTCTTTCGTTATTGGCGTGAAAGTGGGACATATGTCCCCAAATGTCCCCAAATGTCCCAAAAAGTCGAGTTATTTTTTTCTTTCGGGAAGGGGTGTCTTGTTGGTTTTGAGTCTTGAGTTTTGAGTTTCTAGTGCTCGTTGACATTTGCCTGAACTACAGTTCATCTGATTCTTGTGATGGACACAGGTGACGGCTACGGCTCGCGCGGCGGTCTGCGCGCAAAGAAACAGGGGAATTGAAGTTAGCACTGAACGAAGACATGCTGTAGATGCCAAGAATTGTTGACCAGTTTTTGGGAGTGTCAACGACTCCCAAATGTCGAGGAGAGGCTTTTTTCTCATGGGCGTTTTGGCGCGAAGTGACGCGTATTGACGCGAAATGACGCGCTTTTTGCCGGTTTGGCAGGCAGAATCGGGCGAACATTTCGGCAATTCTGCGGATATGGCGGGCGGTGGGCGGCGGTGCGCTCGGACGATCTCAGACGATCCCAGACGATCTGAGACGATCTGAGACGATCTGAGACGATCTGAGACGTACGGAAAAAAGGCCTTTGGCGGATTTGCGAGCAGGTGTAGGGATGCCGCAAGGCTGGGCAGAGAGCGCGGCGGTGCGCTCTGTATGGTTGGGGGGAGGTGCGCAGGATGCGCAGTCGGATTTAATGGGTCGCAAAGTGCCGAGTTGCGGCAGGGCCGCGGGCGCGAATGGCGGTTGTAGGGTTAAGTCCCTTGTTCGCATTGGCGTGGCAGAGTAGCCAAGTGTCCTGACAGACGGCGCTTGCTATAGCGTTGCGATCCACGAAGGACACGAATTCACACGAAGGGCCGCGGGCGCGAATGGCGGTTGTAGGGTTAAGTCCCTTGTTCGCATTGGCGTGGCAGAGTAGCCAAGTGTCCTGACAGACGGCGCTCGTTATAGCGTTGCGATCCACGAAGGACACGAATTCACACGAAGGGCCGCGTTGCGTCCGGTCAGGTCCGATGAAGTCCGGTCAAGTCGGGTCACATCCATTTTTACGACGATAGGAGACGGCAGGCTCGGCGGTCTCCTGCCAGCGGATATACGGAGAGCGAATCGCTCTTGAAAGTGTTTTTGCGTTTTTCATTCCTGACTTACAGAGTCTCGTCTCTCGTTGCCTTGGCCGGTTTTTGCTGTCGATACCAGCGTAGCACACTTGAGAACCATTTGCTCGGGTATTTGGCTGTCTTCATCACTTTTCGTCATTGGATCGGTCGTTTTGGCCTTTCGTGCTGCGGATAGGCCTGACTGTTGTTGCCAGGGTTTGGGTGACGTGATGCAGGTCACGCTGTATATCATGCCGGTGCCGGCGCTGGTCACGCCGGTCATGGTTCTACGATAGCTCGTGGGGCTGGCTTTCGTAGGCAATTTCGCTTCTTTGGTCGAAATCGGCTGTTCGTGTTGGCTTCTCCTATGTATCCCCCGACAGACTGCGAATTCTCAGAGAAGTGGCGGCCTGGACTCATGGGCACTACGACTGCGCGGCCGCTGGGCGGAACTTCCGGGTCTCATTGGACGGGCAGTTCAGGTCAGGCGAAAGGGTCGTCGACCCATGGGTATTTGTGAAGATCAACGCGCTGGAACGGAATCTCGGTGTAACGGGGGGCGACTGCACCGGGCGCGGCCATGTAGATGATCTCAGAGGCGATCGGCGCATAGCCCGCAAAGAAGTGCTGCGAAGATTTGACGACCAGGATTTTCTTGCTGGCGACGTCGATGCCGAAGTTTGTGTAGACGTCCGGGCTGAAGGGTTGTACGCGCCGGCTGCTGACGATGATGTCGATGCCGTTGCAGTGCAGGCAGACGGAATCGCCGCAGGGAATGCGCATGGGATCGCCCTGCTGCGGCCACTCCTGGAACATGCCTTCGACGACGCCGGCGACTTTCACGCGCAGGTCCAGTGGATTGCCGGACATCCGGCCCATCTTGCCGCCGAGGCGAATGTCCAGATTGGCGCCGACGCCGCCCGAGATGGCGGTCTGAACAGCGATCGGGTCCCAGATCATCGCGACGCCGGCGTTCTCGATACCGCGCTCCAGCATCGCCCTGAGCATGAAGGTGGAGTCGCTGGGGGCGCCGCCGCCGGCGTTGTCGGCGCGGTCGGCGATCACAACCGGCCCGCTGTCAGCGGCCAGGGCCTGGTCGAGGGCTTCGTCGATTGACCAGGGCACCTGGTCAAGCTCATGGCGCATAGCGAAGAATCTGAGGCCGACTTCTTCGGCGACGCGCGCGGCCTGCACCGGGTCGCCGTCGGTGATGGCCAGCGACTGCGCACCGCAGGTGGACACGTCGCCCCAGGGGAAGCAGTGGACAAGGGAAACCGAAAGGAGCCCGTCGTTGCCTTCCATTGCCAGCAGATCATCGACCAGGCCGCGAAGCGGCTGGTTTGGCGTGAGATAGAGACCGATCATGCGGCAGTCAAAGAGGGCCATCGTCGGCTTGGTCTTCCCTTCGGCGGCGTCGGCGACGATCTTGAAGAGATCGGCGGCGCGATTTGCGACATCGGTGTGCGGGTATTCTTTGTAGAGCACAATTGCATCGGCCGTGTCGATCATCGACTGGGTCACGTCGCAGTGAAGGTCGAGCTCGACACCGATCTTAGCCTCCGGGCCGACGATCTGCCGGACGCGCTCTATGATGTCGGTCTCGCAGTCGTCATAGCCGTCGGCCACCATGGCGCCGTGCAGGCCAAGCAGGACGATGTCTACGGGCAGTGCCTCCTGCAGACGTTCAAGGAGTTCATCTCGAAGGCTTTCGTAGGTGACGCGGGTTGTTACGCCTGCGGGCTGTGCCCAGGCGTAAAGGCCGAAGACATAGTCCCAGCCGCGAGCAATTGTGCAGGACTCGAATTGGTCGAAGGCTGTCATCGTGCCTTTCTCGACCTCATCGCCTGGACGAACAACCAGATAGTCTCTCATGCCGGTCGGCATTGGTGAGAATGTGTTGGTTTCGGTTGCGACTCCGCCAGCGAAAACCTTCATGGAATCAACCTTTCCTTAATCGAATGTTGGGTTCACGCGATAGGCCTGAAACGGTGCTGTGCCTGCACATCGAGCGGGTCACAGTTCGACGGCAATGTTAGCATATTTGGCGGGCGCAGGGTACTATACAACCTGAGCAGAGGGATGGCCGCGAAGAGCCCGGCGCGTTGGTTTTCATAGCCGTTCTGAAAGGAAGGCAGAGCATGGAATCTGAATCGCAAGAGAGATATCGGGTTGCGCTGGTGGGGACGGGCGGCATATCTCGGGGTCATGCCAGGGCATGTGCGAATACAGACAAGGCCGAGCTAGTGGCGGTCTGCGATCTTTCGCCGGAGGCCCTTGAACGATTCAGGCAGCAGTTCCAGGTGCCCAATGTGTATACTTCGATCGAGGAGATGCTGGCTGCCGACAAGTACGACATCGCCGTGATCTGTGTTTGGGGCGCGTATCACGCTCAGGTCGGAATTCAGCTGGCGGAGTCGCGCCGCGTGCGTGCGATTCTGTGTGAGAAGCCGTTTACACAGAGCGCCCCGGAGGCGGAGGCGCTCGCGGCGGCTGCAGAGGCGAACGGCGTGCTGATAGCCGAAGCGTTCAAGTTTCGCCATCATCCGATGCATCTGATGGCGCAGGAGATCATCAAGCAGGGGGGCATAGGCCCACTGCAGAATATCCGCAGCACCTTCTGCACCAACGTGCCGGCGGAGAGGCGGCTAGATCCTGAGAGCAACTGGCGTTTCAACCGCAGCAAAGGAGGCGGCGCGATTTACGACCTGGCTTGCTACAACATCCACCACGCACGGTTCATTTTTGACGAGGAACCCGAACGGGTCTTTGCCGCCAAGGTCCCGGGCGGCGAAGTCGAGGACGCGGCCTATATTTCGCTCATCTTCCCCGGCGGTCGCAGCGCGCAAATTTCGGTGGGGTTCGATTCGTGGGCTTCGCAATATGTGGAGATCAGCGGGTATGATGGGCTGCTGCGCGCTGACAAGGCCTGGAACAACGAGAGCCTGCCGGTGACGCTGGAGCATCACAGCGCCGACGGCATAGAGGAGATCAATTTCCCACCCACTTACCAGTTTACGCACCAGCTGGAGCACCTCTGCAGTTGCCTGGACAGCGGGCAGCCCCATCGAATCT
>DAOUHX010000307.1:0-4205 GCA_034428395.1 Caldilineaceae bacterium | reverse complement strand
CCCGTTCGGCCGCGACGTACTGACGCGCATCATCTACGGCGCGCGCATTTCGCTGGCGGTCGGCTTTATCAGCAATTTCGTTGCGCTGGCGATCGGGCTGCCGTACGGGGCGGCGGCGGCGTGGTACGGAGGCGCGGTCGACTACGTGCTCATTCGCATCATCGAGATTGTCAATTCGGTCCCCAACCTGCTGCTGGGGATTCTGATCATCACGGTGCTGGGGACCGGCTTTCGGAATGTTCTGATCGTCTTCGCGGTGACCGGGTGGATGGGTATCGCGCGTCTGGTGCGGGGGCAGTTCCTCTCGCTGCGCGAGCAGGACTATGTGCTGGCGGCGACCTGCATCGGCGTGCCCGAGCGGCGCATCATCATGCGGCATCTGCTGCCGAACTCGCTGTCGCCGATCATTGTGAGCGTGACGCTGGGGATTCCCGGCGCGATCCTGGGTGAGGCCGGGCTGAGCTTCCTGGGGATCGGGATCAACCCGCCGCTGCCCAGCTGGGGCCGAATGCTCAACGACTATCTGTCGGCGGTCCAATCTCACTGGTATCTGGCATTCTTCCCCGGTCTGATGATTGCCCTGACCATGTACGCGTTCACCCTGATGGGCGACGGACTGCAAGAGGCGTTGGACCCGACCAAGTGACCTCTCGATGGCTACTTCGCGGTCGTCCCGCTGCTCCATACTCGATGCGCAACCGCCTTCCCTCATCCTGAGCAGACGAGTTCTTACATGGACACAAGCCTGGGCGGGGCGGAAATCTGTTCACTCGAGGACCTCCGCGAAGACATTCCCCTTACACGCCGCTACAACTATCTGAACAGTTGCACATTCGGACCGGTGCCCCGGTCGGTCCAAGACTGCATGGCGGACGCCCTGCGTGTAGAGAACGAAGAGATCATTGCGATACGCGGCAAGGATGCAGGCGTTCGCTTTTACGATCGGGCAGAGCGTGCCCGGCATACGTTGGCGGACCTGCTGGGTGTTTCGGCAGGAGATGTGGCCTGGACCTACAACACGACGACAGCCTCCAGACTGGCGATCATGGGCGTCGACTGGCAAGCGGGCGACAGACTGGCGGTAAGCGACGTAGAGCACGTCAGCACGATGCGAGCGGCGGCGGGACTGGCGCAGACGTGCGGTGTAGAAACAACGGTCATTCCTTCGACCGAGTCTGGCGAGCCTGGTTACTTCGGGTCGGGCGTCTTTCTTGAGCAGCTGGACCGTCTGCTGACGCCGGCCCATCGAATGCTGGTCATGAGCCATGTCTCAAACATCGACGGGCGCCGGCTGCCCGTGGCCGAGGCCGCGCGTTTCGCGCGTGCGCGCGGGGTAAGGACGCTGGTGGACGGGGCGCAGTCGCTGGGCATCTTTCCGGTGGACGCGGGAGCGATAGGGGCCGATTTCTACAGCGGCTCGGTCCACAAGTGGCTTCTGGGTCCTCCTGGGATTGGGTTTCTCGTCATCCCCGGTGAAGGCAGGAGGGACTTCAACCCCTTTCATTTGCCTGTTCCCGTGGGTGATGCGGGTCGCGCTGGAGGCGTCCCGATGACGGCGTCGGCGCTGTGTGAGCTGGGAACGGCCAACTACGCGCTGCGAATCGGCGCCGGAGCGTGCGTGGAGACTGCGCGGCGCATCGGCCTGGATACGATCGAAGAGCGATGCCGCTTGCTGACGGCCCGGCTGCGCGCGGGCCTGAGGCTTGTGCCGGGCATCCGCGTCGCCAGTCCCGAAGAGTGGGAACTGTCATCCAGCGTCACCACGATCCAGCTGGACGGAGGAACGCCGCAGCGCTGCCAGCAGTTTGTAGAGCGACTCTTGGAAGTCTACCGCATCGTTGTCAAATACCGCCCAGAGATCTGCGGCGTGCGCATCGGCGTCGCGAGATTCAATACCGCTGAGGAGATCGAGCAGTTCCTGGCGGCAGCGGTCCACCTTATTCCACAGATCTGAATGCAACGGAGAAAGTCAGAGCGAACCATGTCTGAACAGAACAGCGGGACACCCATCGTCACCCTTGACAGGCCCACGCCGCCTCCGCATTGGGCCCTACTGCAATGGCAGCTGATCCGCAACCAGACCGAGGCTGTGCAGGAGTTTTACGACCGCTACTTCGACGAGCGGGGCTACCTGCTCTGCGTTCCTCGCTGGGGCGGCGACGACGGGCCGGATGACGCGGCCGAAAACCTGGCCGGGTGGACGGTGCTGCACGCGCTTGGCGGCCCCGATGTCGTCCTAGGTCTGTACAAGAGCGGGTGGGAGGGTCATCTGCGGCAGTACACAGAGGCGAAGACGGTGGAGGTGCCGTTCGCCCGCGACGGGATGTACTACAAAGAGTTTCCGGTGATGTTCGACTGGATGCACAACGGCGAGGGTTTCTCGGTTTTCTTTTTGCAGCCGCTGTCGGACCCGTACGATCTTGCGATGCGGCGGCGGATGGAGCGCTTCGCCGGATTCTACATGGGCACCGATCCCCAGGCCCACAACTACGATGCGGAGCACCGGGTGATCCGCAGTATGTTCAACGGCAGCCGCGGGCCGTTGATGCGCAAGTCGACGGGGCTGGACTGGGCGGGGGATTCGATTGAAATCGAGGGCCGTTTCAAGCCCGGGCACGGTGAGCGGACCTACGCCGAGATGGTTGCCCACTTCGAAGATTACAACGACGTTGCCGGCGACCACCCGCTCAATCTTCAAACCACGACGCTGGCATTGAACGCCTACATGCTGTCGGGTGAAGAGCGGTACAGGCAGTGGGCTGTCGACTACGTCGACGCCTGGTGCGAGCGCACTGCAGCCAACGGCGGGATCATCCCCACCAATATCGGGTTAGACGGGACGATCGGCGGCGCGTGCGACGGAAAGTGGTATGGCGGCGTCTATGGCTGGGGCTTCACCGTGGTCGTGCCGCAGACGGGCGCCCTGGCGCACCGGCCCTTTTTCACGAATCGCGCCCATTACGGCTTTGGCAACGGCCTGTTGATGACAGGAAGTCAGAGCTACGTGGACACATGGCGCGGCGTCATCGACGCTGTGAACGCGAATGCCAAGGACAGCGATGGACAGACGCTCTATCCGCCCATGCACGGTGACGACGGCTGGTACGATTTCAGGCCGGACCCGTTCAACGTGGGCGCGCTGGAGGTCTACTACTGGTCGATGGACAGGGCGGATCTGCCCCGCGTCGAGTCGAACGAGTGGGTCCGTTTTCTGGAGGGGCAGAACCCGGAGTATCCTGTCAATGCCCTGCAGCAGGAACTGGCTGAGGTGCGGGAGCGGATCGGGAAGGTGCGGGCCGACAGTACCTCGGCGGATACGCGCATGTCGGACGACATGAACGGATTCAATCCGGCGATGGTGAGCCGGTTGACCGAGCTGATGCTGGGCGGTCTGCCGACGGAACGGCTGGGCTTTCCGCTGCATTGCCGAGTGCGCTACTTCGACCCGGAGCGGCGGCGGGCGGGCATGCCGGAGGGCGTGGGTGCCTTGGTGGAGAGCATGGACACGGATGGTATGACGCTGACATTGGTGAACACGGACCAGGTGGCGGGGCGCGTCGTGGTTGTGCAGGCGGGAGCGTACGCGGAGCACCAGTTTTCGAGCCTGGCCGTAGAGGGCGGGGAGACGGTGGCGCTGGACTGCGACAGCTTTACGGTGCGGCTGGGGCCGGGATGTGGGAGCAGGCTGCGGATTGGGATGGCGCGATATGCGAACCGGCCGAGTTGCGCGTTTCCGTGGGACCGGTCCTCGCCTGCGACTCACCCCTAACAGATTGGCATTCACGCTTGCAAGTAGCCATTGACAGAAGTCATTTACATGACAGAACAGTTTGAGTATACTCATCTCAGATTGAGTATGCTCAACTCTGAGTACCTTTTATGCTGGAGAATTTTTGTTGGCGAACTTCTATTCTACTAGCTCGATAAAGTGCCCATTTACTCCAAACTCCGGTTATTAGACACTCGCACAGAGTTTAAGGACCTGTCTGCGACTTGCCGCTTTCCTTATCCGGCTCGAACGAAATGTCGACGAGCCCTGGCCACACGTCCATAAGGGCTGTCTATGAAGACCGAATGTACCGGAGGCGAAGCGCTCGTTCAGGGCCTTCTCTCCCACGGCATCGATACGATCTTCGGCCTGCCCGGCGTGCAGAACGACCACTTTTACAACGCCGTTTACGATGCCGGCGACCAGATACGCGCCA
>DAOUHX010000306.1:0-2487 GCA_034428395.1 Caldilineaceae bacterium | reverse complement strand
TGTTCCTGCTTATCCTGCTGATTACCATCATCCAGCTGCGATTTCTGTCGCGGCGCGTTGAGTATTAGGGAAAGGCACGAAGGAAAGGCTGCCCATGTCTTCTTCAGCTGAAATTGGCAACGAAAGCGCCCTGCCGCTCGCTGAAGAAATCACTTCAGCTCAGGGGAAAGGACGTCGCCACTACAGCTGGACAGCTGGAATCGCCTACTTCCTTCTCATCATTGGCGGCATCTGCATGGTCACGCCCTTCTTCTGGATGGTCTTGACGAGCGTGAAACCGGCCCCGGAACTGGTCAACTTTTCCTTCTTCCCCGAAAGCCCTACCCTGCAAAACTACGTAGAGGTACTCAACACATCCAGCTTCGAACGCTGGTACTTGAATAGCATTATCGTCGCCGTCATCAGCACGACGAGTGTTGTCTTTTTCGATACGCTGGTCGGCTATACGCTCAATAAGTTCGACTTTCCAGGCAAAAACATTATCTTTGTCGGGATGCTCGGCACGCTTATGGTCCCGACTGAAATGCTGATCATCCCCTGGTACACGATGAGCGTAGATTGGAATTGGCACGTCGGTTACGCCCAGTATTGGGGAATCGCCTTTCCGGGCGTCATCACCGCGGCCGGCATCTTTCTCATGCGGCAATTCTTCGACGGTGTTCCGAATGAACTGCTCGACGCCGCCCGTATTGACGGTATGAACGAATTCGGCATATGGTGGCGCGTCGCCGCGCCCCTGGTCAAACCGGCCATCGCCGCCCTCGCGATTTTCAACTTCATCGGCAACTGGAACGCCTACCTGTGGCCGCTGATTCTCGCCAACAGTCGCGAGTTCTATACGCTGCCCGTCGGCTTGAGCTTCTTTCGCGGCGAGTCCACCACCCATTGGGAGCGCATCATGACCGCGGCCAGCCTGGCCAGTATCCCGCTCCTGATTGTTTTTCTGATTTTTCAGCGTCAAATCATAGAGGGCATCGCTCTGACCGGACTGAAAGGCTGAATCAGACAGTGGCCTACGCCTCCGGCAACGATCGCGTCCGCCTGCCGTTGGAAGTCTCGTTCCTAATTCATTCCGTGTCCCAACGTCTTTTTCCGCAGTCTTACGAGGAGTCATCTCTTGAAATTACACGAGTATCAGTCGAAACACATTTTTGCCAACTACGGCGTGCCAATCCCGGATGGCGACATCGCCACCACACCCGCCGAGGCAAGGGCTGTCGCCGAACGGATTGGCAAACCGGTTGTCATCAAGAGCCAGGTCCTGGTCGGCGGGCGCGGCAAGGCCGGAGGCATCAAACTGGCGCAGACGCCCGATGAGGCAGAAGGGGTGGCCGCTGGCATCCTCGGCATGCAGATCAAAGGTCTGACGGTGCAAAAGGTGCTGGTCGACGAAGCAGCTGACATACGCGCCGAAATCTATCTTGGAGCCGTCCTCGACCGCAGCGCGCGCAAGGTCGCGATTATGGCCAGCAGCGAAGGCGGCGTCGAGATCGAAGAGGTCGCCGCGCAATCCCCCGAAAAGATCGTCACCGTTCACGTCCATCCCCTCTTGGGCATGCAGGGGTACCAGGCCCGCCAGCTTGCCTTCGGCATTGGCTTGTCGCGGGAGCACGTTCCGGCCTTCACCAGGATTGCCCAAAACCTCTATCGGGCTTTTGTCGATAGCGACGCCAGCCTGGCGGAGATCAATCCACTCATCGTCAATGGCGACAACCAACTGGAGGCGGTCGACGGCAAAATCCTGCTCGACGACAGCGCTCTGCCCCGGCAGACGGAACTGGCCTCCATGCGCGACCCCGACGAGGACAGCCCAACCGAGACTGAAGCGCGCGAAGCCGGGTTGAGTTACATCGACCTGGACGGCGAAATCGGCTGCATGGTGAACGGTGCCGGCCTGGCCATGGCTACGATGGACATCATCAAACTGTACGGTGGCAATCCTGCAAATTTTCTTGACATCGGCGGTGGGGCCGGCGCTGACAAAGTACTTGCCGCCCTCCGCATCATTCTGCGCGACACGCGCGTCAAGGCTGTTCTCATCAATATCTTTGGCGGCATTACCCGTTGCGATGAAGTTGCCAATGGGATCGTAGAGGCCATCAACAGCCTAAACGTGAAAGTGCCCATCGTCGTCCGAATGGTCGGCGTGAACGAGGAAGAAGGACGGCAGATTCTGGCGGACTCCAAGCTTCCCTCCGCCAATCGGCTCTCCGAAGCCGTACAGATGGCCGTCGCCGCCGCCAAAGGAGAGGGCAAATGAGTATCCTCGTCGACAACGGCACCCGCCTGCTTGTGCAAGGAATAACTGGAAGCCAGGGGGCCTTTCACGCCCAGCAGATGATTCAATACGGTACAAATGTCGTCGCCGGAGCCGTGCCCGGTCGCGGTGGGCAATGGGCCGTCGGCAATACGCCCGTCTTCGATACCGTACATGAAGCAGTCGAAACAACCGACGCCAACACCAGCATCATTTTCGTTCCTGCCGCT
>DAOUHX010000305.1:0-2859 GCA_034428395.1 Caldilineaceae bacterium | reverse complement strand
TCACCACAATCGCAGAACTGGAACGAAAGAGATGAAAACAACCGACATCCGCGTGGAAACGGTAGAGGTCGCCTTCGACGATGAACGCCTGAGCGTCCCCTTGCACCTCAGCAAAGGCGTGATCGAGGTGATCACCTACGTCACCGTCACCGTGCAGGCGCGCACGCGCGCCGGCGCTGCTGTGCAGGGGGTAGGCGCGATCCTGCTCTCGGACGTGTGGGCCTTCCCCGCGCCGGAACTGACCCATGAGGAGAAGGACCGGCTGATGCGCCGGCTGTGCAGGGCCATCGCCGCCTGGCTGGAGGATGATACGCTTGAAGACCCAATCGAAAAGGGCATCAGGTTGGAGCGGGCTGCGGTCGGGCTGGCTGGCCGGCTGGCAGTCGAAGAGCCTCTCCTGCAGCGGACGCCGATGCCGAGGCTGGCCGTGCTCAACTGTATGGCGCCCTTCGACGCTGCGCTTCACGACGCGTGGGGCGCGGGTCTGCGCTCACAGACGCCGCCGCCCTCCCTGTACGCGGCATACACGGCAGACTATCTGAACCGGGACCTGGGCGCCGATCTCGGCGCTGACTTTGCCGGCCGCTATCCGGCGGACTACCTCGCTCCCAGGCGGCGCGCGCTGACCGTCCAACACGTGGTCGGCTTCACCGACGCGCTCACCCCGGCCGACGCCGCGCCCCAGGCGGCCGACCTCCCCGCCGACCTGACGACCTGGATCGAGCGCGACCGGCTGCGCTGCTTCAAGCTCAAGCTGCGCGGGCAGTCGCCGGCCGAGGACGCCGAACGCCTGATAGAAGTACATCTTGCGGCTTCGATGGCCCTGGATGCCGCGGGTGTGCGCGGCGGGCCCCGCCTCTCAGTAGACCCCAACGAGGGCTGTCGCGAGCCGGATATGATGCTCGAAATGCTGGACAGAGTGGCTGCGGAGCGGCCGCAGGCGCTGGCGGCGCTGGACTATATCGAGCAGCCCACGCCGCGCGACCTGGCCAGCTATACTACTACGCTCCACACGGTGGCCGCGCGCGTGCCCGTCGTCGTCGACGAAAGCCTGGACGATCTGGACAACCTCGAATCGATCCGCCGCCTCGGCTGGTCCGGGCTCGCAGTCAAGACCTGTAAAGGGCATACCCACTCGCTGCTGGCCTACTGCTGGGGCCGCCATCACCGGCTCTACCTCACGCTGCAGGACCTGACCAACCCCGGCTTGGCGCTCGTCCACAGCGTCAACTTCTGCGCGCAATTGCATCTGAATGTCGACTGTTTCGAGGGCAACTACCGTCAGTTCATGCCCCTGGCGCGGCCGCAGGAACAGGCCGCGCACCCGGCCTATTTCCAGGTCTCAGACGGCCAGTTGACCCTTCCCGCGGAGATGGGGCCCGGACTGTATTGAAGATTCACTTCATACTGTGAGTACGCCAGCCCTGCATCTGCAGACTATGTTCCTGTTCGATGGAAACGGACGTATCCGCTCGACACGGGAGCCGGCGTCGACTCCGGGACCAATGTTCGCGCTCATTCGAGGAACCTCGAACTGCGCCTGGGCTGTGCGGGCTGACCTGCCGCAGGAGCTAGCAGATGAGCTTGGCCGTCTCGCCCGCGCGGAGCCGCCGGCTACAGACCTCCAGGGGGATCCTGTGCACGCGGAGCGTTACAGGTCGCTGGCTGGAGGCGAACTCTACGCTGGGCCGGCCTTCACCTTCCCCGAAGAAATCGCCCCGCCCCCTGCCACGGTACTCGTGGGACCTGTGCAGTTGCTCGCGCGATATTTTCCCGGTTGGACGGCTGCCGAGATTGAGGGGCGGTCGCCTGTTGTGGCGCTGGTGGAGGATGGAGACGCTGTGAGCGTATGCTTCTGCGCACGGCGTTCCGGCGCGGCGGCGGAAGCAGGGCTGGAGACGGCAGCGGCGTTCCGTGGACGTGGACTCGGCCCGCACGTCACTGCTGCATGGGCACTGGCGGTGCGCGCGTCTGGCCGCGTTCCGCTCTACAGTACGTCGTGGTCCAACGGCGCCTCTTTGTCGGTTGCACGCACACTGGGTCTGATTCCCTATGCGAGCACCTGGAGCCTGTTACAATAATCAGGCCGGCGATTGAGGGCATCCTTCTGTCTTGCCTCTGCCCATATCCGGCATGGACAAAACAGCAGAGACGTCTGCGAAGTTTCTGGAAGGGACTACTGCCCTTCACCGATAGATGATGTCGAGAATGCTATCGCTGCGGAAGCGCACACTCTGCGCGTCCACCCGTTCGGCGCCAGCCTTGCTCATCTCCGCGTCGGCTCTGTCGGTGTGGAAAAAGCGTTTCTCCAGCAGATAGGGGCCGGGCCAGGCCAGAGCCGCAATCGGCTTCTGGCGATGCCGTGCGATGGCTGCGGCGGTCCCCTCGCGGATCCGCATCCGCGCCGCCTGCGCGGAGAGCGAGATGGCGGAGCCGCGCCCCAGCCCCTCCTTCACCGCCACTGTGGTAATCTCCGGCACAAGCTCCTTAGCCTCGCGGCAGGCGTCCCGTTCACCGCTGAGAAAAAGCAGCGGCAGACCCAGGCCGCCCATGAAGAGGGCAAGCTGCCCAATCTCGCCAATCAGCTTGCCGTTGAGCCGGTAGGCATCCACCGTGCGGCTGTCCTGGGTGTGGTTCTGGTTGCTTGTGACGATGCCGGCCATGGCATGTTGGCCGACGATAACAAAGGCATCGTAGCGCCGGATAACCTCCCGCATGCGGCTCCAGGGTGGGGAAGGCCGGCCATGCAGCAGGAGCGCCTCGGGATGCAGCTCCTCGAAGTCGATGCCGCCGGCACCGTGGCCGTCCCAGACGAGCACCTCCTCCACGCCGGCCTCCAGCAGACCGTCTACCGCGGCG
>DAOUHX010000304.1:0-7334 GCA_034428395.1 Caldilineaceae bacterium | reverse complement strand
CATCGTGTCCGTCATTACCTACGAGCTGATGGACATTACCGGCGCCCGCTTCCCTCACGCCAACATCGAGCCGGAGCCCATGGCAACCCTCGCCGCCGGCGCACATGAAGTCATGGGATTCGACAGCGTCATGCCGATCTTCAGCATCGCGCAGGAAGCCACCGCGCTCGGCTGCATGGTCGACTGGTCCGACACCGACATGATGCCCAATCCAACCGACTCGCCCTGGGCCGACCGCGATGTCGAGATCGAGCTGCCCGACGGCTTCCCCGACTCCTTCCTCGAGGACAAATACGTCAAGTGCTCGATCGATGCCATCCGACTGCTCAAGCAGCACTTCGGCGACGAAGTCATGGTCCTGGGTAAAGTGATGGGCCCTTGGACGCTCTCCTACCACTGTTACAACACGCAGGAGTTCCTCTTCGATACCATCATGGACCCGGACCGGGTGCGCAAATCGCTCGATACCCTTTCGCCCGTACCCCTAGCCTACGCCGCCGCCCAAGTTGAGGCCGGCGCCGACGCCATCGTCTGGGCCGACCACGCCACGGGTGACCTCGTCCGCAATACCATGTACCGGGATTTCCTGCTGCCGCTGCACAAGGAGCTCGTGCCGCAGGTAGAGGCCCCGGTCATCCTCCACTGCTGCGGACGCACGCTCGATCGGGTAGAGTATTTCGGCGAGGCCGGCTTCGCCTGCTACCACTTCGAGTCGGCCAATGCTCCCGACTTGATGGTCGAAAAGAACGCGGGCAGAATGAAGCTGACCGGAAATGTCAACAATCCCATCACGCTCTACGCCCGCGGTCCGGACGAGGCGCGCGCCGAGGCCCAGGCAGCCATCGACGCAGGCGTCGACATCATCGCACCCGAATGCGCCGTCCCCCTCCAGGCGCCGGTCGCCAATCTCAAGTCTATTGTGGAAACCTGCCTCGACAACCCCAGCCAATAGGAGCCGTATTCCATGAGCCGAGAAGAAGAGATCAAAAAGGGCCTATACGAGCATACATTGGTGGGTGAGGCGCCCGAAGTGATCGAGCTCACCCAAGAGGGAATCGATCTGGGCATGGACCCGCTCGATATCCTCTTTGGTGCTTTGATTCCCTCGCTGCAGGAGGTCGGACGCCTGTTCGAGATCGGAGAGTATTTCGTGCCTGAAATGCTCGTCGCCGCACGTGCGATGCAAGGGGCGATGGGTCTGTTGCGTCCGCTCCTGGTCGACAAAGGCGCCGAGCCGATTGGCAAGGTCGTCATGCTGACCGTCAAGGGCGACGTCCACGACATCGGCAAGAACCTGTGCAATATCATGCTCGAAGGCGAGGGCTTCGACATCGTCGACCT
Source organism: Caldilineaceae bacterium (assembly GCA_034428395.1). GTDB lineage: Bacteria > Chloroflexota > Anaerolineae > Caldilineales > Caldilineaceae > Bin5. Next base: position 5,993 of record DAOUHX010000304.1, on the reverse strand, counting down.
CGGCGTCAACGTTAAGCCCGAAGAGGTCGTCGAGGCCGTCCAGGAGCACCAGCCGCAGCTTGTTGGCTTCTCCGCTTTCCTGACGACGACGATGCCATTCTTCAAGTCGAACCTTACCGCGCTGTCCGATGCCGGGCTGCGCGATTCGTTGAAGGTCATGGTAGGCGGTGCACCTGTGACACAGGAATACGCCGACAGCGTTGGCGCCGACGGATTCGCGCCCGACGCCAGCGCGGCAGTCCGCCTGGCCAAAGAGCTGATGACCGAAATGGGGTACGATGTCAGCATGGGAGGCGATGACAGCGAGGGCGCATCGGCGCTGGCGTCGGCCGTGCAGGCTGTCGAAGAACTGATGGTCAAAGGTCACGGAGACGAGTAGCTCGCTATGAATACAGTGATTTCCTCCGCCAGAAAGACTGTTGTAATCGGACCGGACCATCCCTTTGTAATCATAGGCGAACGCATCAACCCCACCGGCCGCAAAATCCTTACAGCACAGATGATCGACCGCAACATGAGCATGGTCTGCCGCGACGCCCGGCGGCAGGTCGATGCCGACGCGCACGTGCTCGACGTAAACGCCGGTGTACCGGTCGATGGCGTCGAGCCGGCAATCCTCAGCCAGGCCATTCAGGCCGTTCAGGAAATCGTGGACGTCCCGATCTCTATCGATTCGTCGGTCGTGGAGGCGCTGGAAGCCGGCCTCAGCGTCTACGAGGGCAAGGCCTTGGTGAATTCGGTCACCTACGAAGACGAGCGGCTCGAAACCGTGCTGCCCTTGGTCGAAAAATATGGCGCGGCCGTGGTCGGCGTTGCCAACGACGATACCGGCATCTCCGACGACCCGCACGAGCGCCTGCGCATTGCCACGCAGATCGTTAAACGCGCCGCCGACCATGGCATTCCCGCCGAAGACGTCGTGATCGACCCGCTGGCGCTGACTGTCAGCGCTGACGACAACGCCGCCCTGATCACCCTTGAGACCATTCGCCTGATCCGCGAGAATCTGGGCGTCAACATGACCTGCGGCGCGAGCAACATCTCGTTCGGGCTGCCCTGGAGACCGACCGTGAACGCGGCTTTTCTATCGATGGCGATCGCGGCCGGGCTGACCTCGGCCATCACCAATCCGCTCGAGACCGAGATCCGCCACACAATCTACGCTGCCGACCTCCTGATGGGGCATGACGCCTACGCCGGAAACTTGATCAAGGCATTTCGAACGGAGCGGAAACGCGAGCAGGCCGCCGCCTAGCCCGCGCCTCGTTCCTACCAGTAGCGCACTGCGCTGGCTGCCATGACTTCGACCGCACCGCCCGGAACCTCCAAAGTCTCCATCGAGTTTCGACCCCACGACAAAGTGACCCGGGTTCCGCCTGGGATGACCATCTTCAACGCCGCCAACTGGATCGGGCTGCCGATCGACAGCACCTGCGGCGCCAAGGGGACATGCGGAAAATGCAAGGTCCGCATTCTGCGCGGCCACAACGGTGCAACCGCAGCCGACCGCAGGATCTTCTCCGAAGAGGAGCTGGCCGATGGCTGGCGGCTCTCCTGCCGCAGCGAGGCGCAAGAGGATGTCGTCTGCGAGGTGCCGCGCCTGATGGGCAATCCCAAGGCCGCCCTCATGGGCTTCGACCGCCACGTAATCCTCAACGCCAACGTCCACAAAATCCCGCTGACACTGACGCCGCCCTCGCTCGAGGACCAACGAAGCGATTTCAGCCGGCTGCGCGACGCGCTCGCACCGGAGGGGTTCGAAGTCGAAGCCTCGCTGACCACGCTGCGCCGCTTGCCGGTCGTGCTGCGCAAGGGCCAGTGGCAGGTTACCGCCGTCATCGTCGGCCATGAGCTGGTCAGCGTCGAGGAGGGCGATACCAGCGGGCGCGCCTTTGGATTGGCGTTCGACATCGGGACGACGACAGTCGTGGGTATGTTGCTCGACCTGAGCTCGGGCGCGCCGGTCGCCGTCCGCTCAACCCTCAACGGCCAGGCCGTTCACGGGGCCGACGTCATCTCCCGAATCAGCCACACCATGATGAATGACGACGGGCTGTCCCAGCTGAACGAGGTCATCCTCCGAACGCTCAACGGCCTCATAGCCCAGCTTCTGCACGAGGGCGGTGTGGCGCCGCACGAGGTCTACGAGGTCGTAACCGCCGGCAACGCCACAATGCAGCACCTCTTCCTGGGCGCCGACCCCGAGGCGATCGGCCTGGAACCCTTCATCCCCGTGGTTGAGGAGATGGTGCAGGCGTCCGCGCAGGAAGTCGGCCTGGAGATCCTGCCCCAGGCGCAGGTGCACTGCCTTCCCTATCTCGGCGCCTACGTCGGCGCCGATCTGGTGGCTGGACTTCTCGCCACCGGCCTGGCACAGAACGAGGGTGTCCGTCTGCTGGTCGACGTCGGCACAAACGGCGAGATCATCTTGGGTTCCGCCGAACGGACAGTGGCCACCGCCGCGCCGGCCGGTCCCGCCTTCGAAGGCGCACAGATCCAGGACGGCATGCGCGCCAGCGAGGGCGCCATCGAGGCCGTAACCATCACCCCCGACGGCGTCGAGCTGCAGGTAATAGGCGACGTGCCGCCGGTCGGCCTCTGCGGCTCTGGTCTGCTGGACGCCGTCGCCCAGCTGCGGCTCTGCGGGCTGATGCTGCCCTCGGGGCGATTTGTCACCGCCAACCAGGCAAACGAGCTCGTCGTGCCCGATCTGGCCAGTCGCATTATCGCCGACGAAGAAGGCCGCCGCTCATTCGTCCTCGCTTGGGCGGAGGAGTCGGGCGGTGGCAAGTCGATCGTCCTGACACAGCGAGATGTGCGCGAACTCCAGTTCGCCAAGGGCTCGATCGCCGGCGGCATCGACGTTGTAATGCAGGAGTTGGGCGTGGGGGCTGAAGAACTGGTCGAAATCTTCCTCGCCGGCTCTTTCGGCAGCTATATCAACCCGCAGAGTGCACGCATCATTGGGCTCGTGCCGCCGGTACCGGTCGAACGCATCAAGGCGGTGGGCAACGCCGCCGGCGAAGGCGCCAAAATCGCCCTGCTTTCCTTCCGAGAACGGCAGGTCGCCCGCTCACTGCCGCAGATCGTGGAATATCACGAACTCTCGGGACGGGGGGACTTCAACGATTCCTTCCTCGCCGTACTCCAGTTTCCCGAGCTGGAAACTTTGGGCTTGGACAACGGTAGTGCTGTCGCACAAGGCTGAATTCCAGGACAGCCGTCACTCCGCAGGCGCGCCTACACCTCCGGTCGCTGACCCAGTCCACAGCACTACAGCCGGCAGTTCTCCTGGTCCAGGACCCCCACGTTAATCAACGTCTTGGGAACATTCCCCTGCAGAACTGTAACCACGTTCTCGGCCGCCTTGCGCGCCAGGTCCGCCGTGGCCGCGACCGAGTAGAAGGCTGCGTGGGGGGTTACGATCACGTTTTCCAGGTCCAACAGGGGATTGTCGGCCGCAGGCGGTTCGGGGTCCGTTACATCCAGGGCCGCGCCCGCGATCTCGCCTGTCTGCAATGCACGGATGAGCGCGCCCTCGTCAATCACACCGCCGCGGCTGGTGTTGATCAGTAGCGCGGAGGGCTTCATCTGCTCTAGGGCCTCGGCGTCGATCATGTGCGCGGTCTCGTCGGTCAGGGGGCAATGGATCGTCACGTAGTCGGAGGCGGCCAGCAGTGCGCCCAGGTCGTTCGTCACTTCAACGCCCGCAGGTGCGTCTTCGGCGCGCAGCCGCGGCGTGTACGCGATCACCCGCAACCCGAATCCCAGCGCCTTGGGCACGAGCGCGCGCCCAATGTTGCCGAAGCCGATCACGCCTAGCGTCTGGCCGCGCACGCGTGGGATCGGACGCGGGGTATCCCTGCTCCAGTCGCTGCGCTCGAGTGTGCGCACCAGCGGCAGCAGCTGCCGCGCCGTCGCCAGCAGCAGCGCCATCACGTGGTCCGACACCTCCTCCAGGCAAAAGTCGGGCACGTTGGTGACCAGCATGCCATGCCCGGTCGCGTGGTCGACCGGGATGTTGTCCAGCCCGATTCCATAGCGGCTGACAATGCGGCAGTTGGGCGCGATGTCGAGCGCCTCCGCCGGGACATCCTTCCAGCAGGTGAGTATCGCATCCGCCTGCGGCGCCAGCGCGATGATCTCCTCCGGCGTGCCGCTCCCGGCAATGACCGGCTCGCCGTCGACCGCCGCAAGCACCTCCTTCTCGATTTCAATGTCCGGCCAGGCAATGTCCGTAATCAGAATACGGTTGGTCATGGGTGCGGCTCCATTCTCTTGGGCTCTCTGCTTTCGGGGGCTCCTACGTCGGGCTTTCGGCTCGCATTTCGTCCGCGATCTTCTCCGCCATCATCATCGTCGTTGCGTTGATGTTGGCGCGCACGCAGTCAGGCATCAACGAGGCATCCACGATGCGAAGCCCGTCAACGCCGTGAACGCGCCCCGACTGGTCGGCGACGGCCAGCGGGTCGGTGTCCGGCCCCATTTTGCAGGTGCCGGATGAGTGATGGCAGGTTTCGGCGTACCCAAGCATCCAGTGGTCCAGCGCATCATCGTCGTGCAGATCGCTGCCCGGGCTCCGCATCATCGGACCAAGCAACTCGCGAAATGGGGCGTGCCCCTCTACCAGGTCCATGCATAGCCGCAGCCCTTCGCGCTGACGCTTGCGGTCGAGAGCCTCTTCGAAATAACGGTAATTGAGCAGCGGCCTGTCGTGGATGTCGTCACTGCGTAAACGCAGCACCCCCTGCCCAACCGCCAGGTTGACTACCGGCAGTAAATTCAGAAACTCGTCCGGATCGTCCGGCAAATCCGGCGACGCGAAAAGGTAGACGATCATGTCATTGGGCATCTCCGAGCCGTCAGCCGTGTAACGAAGACCCGTCTGCAGCCAGTGACGGTTTGTCGCCGGACGAAATTTCAAGTGCCAGCGCAGGCTGGCCGTCGGATGGTCACGTAGATTGCGGCCTACGCCGGGCAGATGTCCTCGCACCTCCACGCCGGTCTCCCGCAGGTGCGCCTCCGGCCCAAGGCCTGAAAGCATCATGATCTGCGGCGATGCGATTGCTCCCGCACTGAGAACGACCTCATCCGCGTAGCGCTGCTCCGACCGCCCGTCGCGTTCAACCTCTACGCCGACCGCGCGCCCGCGCTCAACGAGCACGCGCCGGGTCGTACAGTTTGCCTCGATTTGCAGGTTTGGACGCCCGCGTGCAGCGGCCAGATATGTCACCGCCGTGCTCTGGCGCACGCCGTCGATGTTGTTTAAGGGATAGGGGCCGGTGCCGGTCGTGTGCGGCCGGTTCGCGTCCGGACAATCGGGGAACCCAGCGCCGAGGCACGCGTCAACCCAGGCCTGATGCACCGGCGCCCACTCCTCCCTCGCGTAGCGCCGCACCCCGATCGGGCCGTCATCGCCATGATACCCTGCGCCGCCGAAATCGTGATCGTCTTCTACCATGCAGTAATAGGGCAGGACCTGGTCGAAGCTCCAACGGTCATTGCCCATGGCCGCCCACGCCTCAAAGTCCTCCGGCACACCGCGCAGATAAATCTGCGAGTTGACCGCGCTCGAACCGCCGACCACCCGGCCGCGCGGCACGACCATCTCGCTGTACAGAGGCGTCGCCTGACCGCTGTACCCCCAATCGTGGCTCATCGCCGCAATGCCGGAGTCCGTGCCATAGCCCAGCCGAAGGTCATCCGGCAGGCTCTCTATAGTCGGGTAGTCCGGTCCTGCCTCCAGCAGCAGCACCCGGCGGGCAGGGTCTTCCGTTAAGCGACTGGCCAGCACGTTCCCCGCCGAGCCGGCCCCCACGATCAAGGTGTCAAAGTGCACCGATTGCTCATCCACTCAGTTGTCACCAACCATCTCGGCAGCGATCTTCTCCGCCATCATCATGACCGTCGCGTTGATATTGGCGCGCACACTGTCCGGCATCAGCGACGCGTCGACGATACGCAGCCCCTCGACGCCGTGCACCCGGCCCCCC
>DAOUHX010000303.1:0-1735 GCA_034428395.1 Caldilineaceae bacterium | reverse complement strand
GCGCAGTCTACTTCCATACCGGGACCGTGGTGAACCAAAAAAGCTGCAGTCCTACGACGATACGGGCCTCCTTCGCAAAGATGGTTTGGACGTAGATGAAGTGAAGATTTCCGGAAGAAGGGGCGCTTTGGGCCTCTTGTCAGTCGAATATCGAATGTCCGCCTGGGTCTGGGTTACCGGTGCAAGTTGCCGTCAGACCGCCCGTTTGTGACCAGCTGCGAGGGCAACAAAAAGAGTGTCCACCGGATAGACGCGACAAGTATAAACAAGAGCGCGCCTCATGTCTAATATCAGGTCGCTTTTGTTATCCCGGCTTCTGGCAAGAGTTGCATCCTGGGATTTGAGTCGTTTCTCCTGCGAGAGCCGAATGTGAAAGTTCCTGGTTCCAATCGGGTCGTTTCCATTTCCCCTGCAGTTCCCCTTGAGAGTCCGAGCGATTCGACGTTCTCAACCTCTCAGAACTATCCTGGTTCGTGCGGCCGTTGGGCCCATAAACCGTCTGCTGGTGAGGCTGGCACGGCGGTCGCCCGGCTCCATTGTCTCCTGGGAGCGAAATCCTCCCGTTTTGGCGTGAAAGGGGGACAAGAGTCGACAAAAGTCGACCAATGTCGTCCAAAGTCGACCAAAGTCGACCCATATTTTTTTCTTGGAAGGGGGTATTCCGCGCCGCAATTGGCGGTTTTTCGGGCGTTGTCCGGGCGGAAATTGGCAGTTGGAATCGCATGACAGTTACAGAGTAGCAGATATTCCGGGCACTTGCTTTTTGGCGCCAACTGGGCCGGCCCGGTTGGGCAGTTTGGCATGTTGTAGACAGCGTAGCATGGTGGGAGCGCTTTTGCACTGAATTTCACCTATTTTTCACGCACCGTGCGTTTCGGCGGTCCATTTGAGTGTGCTGCCGGGTCGGCGGCTGGGTTTTTGTGATGTGACATCAGTCAAGGCTGCAAGGTATCTCAAGCAATTGTTTTGTGCGGCCGAAGTCCGGCGAAGTCCGGTCAGGTCCGATCAGGTCGGGGCGATTTCATTTTTTTGCGCCGACCCTAGCTGGAATCGATTGGCTGGATTGGCACGACAATGACAGCTTAGCACGGTTTCGGCTCATTTGCTCGGAATCCGGTCGAAATTGGGTTGCGCGGCGCCCGCCATGTTGTTTCTCCTGTCGTTGCCGGCGCATGGCGCGGCGGACGTCGCCTGGACCATGCAGTTGAGGCGCGTCCGGAAACGCGGTAAGGGAGGTAGTCGTACAGCGTTCGAAGGGACAGCGAGGTGATCCAAGGGCGTCCGCGGCCCCGGCGACAAGGGGAAGCCGCCGGTCTCGGTGGGGCATGGATCTTGTTCGACTGAAGCGGGAGGAATCGATAAGGCCGCCGGTCGAAGTCGTGCTGAACGGCTTCGACCGGCGGCCTCTGTCATCAGGTAAGCAAGCGCCAACTCTTCTTTGCCTGCAGCTACAAAAACCAGTGAACGATCACTGGCTACTGCCGCTCAACACTCGCTATAGCCGCACACATGGCATTTGCGGCAGCCCTCGATATTGAGGAACGAGGCCTCGCCGCAGTCCGGGCACAGGTCGCCGATCGGCAGCGCCAACTGCTCGCCGGCCACCGCCTCCCGGTTTTCCGGCAGCTCGCTCAGGTAGTCGGTCAACACCTGGGCCACGCCGTCCGGCAGGCTGCGCACGCGGTCGACGCCAAAGCCCAACGGACGCCCGCCGCCGATCCCCGCCATTTCGTCG
>DAOUHX010000302.1:0-1711 GCA_034428395.1 Caldilineaceae bacterium | reverse complement strand
CACGAACCCCTTCTTCTCGACGCCGACGACCTCCCCGACGATGCCGTCGCGGGCATGCCGCCGGCTGAAATGCCCTTTCCCCCGCAACACTTCCAGCCAGCCATGACCGCGGCCGGCGATCTGATGCCCAGCCTCAGAAACGCGACGCTGACAAGCAAACTGAACGGCATCTTCTCCTTCACCAACGACGGCTTCCCCGTGCTGGGCGAGTCCCCCCAACTGCCTGGCTTCTGGTCGGCCCAGGCCGTCTGGATCACACACGCCGGCGGCGTCGGCCAGGCCGTCGCCCAATGGATAGCAAGCGGCGACCCCGGCGTCGACCTGCACGAGTGCGACATCCGACGCTTCCACCCGCACGCACTTAGCCGCCCCTACGTCCGCGCCCGCGCCGCCCAGCAGTACCGCGAAGTCTACGACATCATCCACCCCCGCCAGCAGATGACCCACCCCCGCAACCTGCGGCTGACCCCATTCCATCCGCGCCAGCGGGAACTTGGCGCACACTTCTTCGAAAACGCCGGCTGGGAGCGTCCCCAGTGGTACGATGCCAACCTGCCTTTGCTCGACTCACTCAACGTGATCGGCGCCAAGCGCGACGGTTGGGCTGCCCAGGAATGGTCCCCCGCCGTCGCCGCTGAACACGCCGCCGCGCGCGAACGGGTTGCCCTCTTCGACCTGACCCCCTTCGCCATATTCGAGCTGACCGGCCCCGGCGCGCTCCCCGCGCTCCGGCGTCTGGCCGCCAATCAGATGGACGGTCCTGCCGGTGCCGTCACCTACACCGCCATGCTGGCGCCCAACGGCGGCATCAAGTGCGACCTGACCGTCACCCGCCTGGCCGAGGACCGCTTCATGATCGTCACCGGCGGTGCCATGGGCCTACACGACCTGGACTGGATCGAGGCACACCTGCCGCATGACGGCTCCGCCCGCCTCACCGACATCTCGTCCGGCCACTGCTGCATCGGCCTCTGGGGACCGCGCGCCCGCGACCTCCTCAGCCGCGTCTGCGAAGACGACGTCAGCGACGACGCCTTCCCCTACCTGACCGCGCAGCGCATCACCGTTGCCGAGCTCCCCGTCCTTGCCCTGCGCATCTCCTACGTCGGCGAGCTCGGCTGGGAGCTCTACGTCCCCTTCGACCAGGGCCTGCGCCTCTGGGACATCCTCTGGGAAGCCGGCCGGCCCCTCGGCCTGATCGCGGCCGGCGGCGGCGCATTCGACTCATTGCGGCTCGAAAAGGGCTACCGCCTCTGGGGCCAGGACATCCACACCGAGTACAATCCCTACGAAGCGGGCATCGGTTTCGCAGTCCGTATGAGTAAGCACGGCTTCATCGGCCGCGATGCCCTGGAGAAAATCCGCGCAGAGGGCGTGTCCCGCCGACTTTGCTGCATGACCCTGAACGACCCGGAGGCCGTCGTCATGGGCAAGGAACCGATCATGGACGGCGACCGCGTGTTGGGCTATGTGACCAGCGCCAACTACGGCCACACCATCGGCCGCGGCGTCGCATACGGCTACCTGCCATCCGCCCACGCTGAAGAGGGAACCGGCGTGGATATCCTTTACTTCGGCGAACGTCTTCCCGCAACGGTCGCAAAAGAGCCCCTATACGACCCGCGCGGCACGAAAATGAAAGCATAGACGCCAAGAGATACTCCATCTAACGGCGGCGACTCCCCACCAAAAACTAGAAACTCAAAACTGA
>DAOUHX010000301.1:0-10948 GCA_034428395.1 Caldilineaceae bacterium | reverse complement strand
CCTGAAACCGGCCAAGGTGAGCAATGCCCAGTGCATGATGGCTCCAGCCGACCTCACCCGCTGGCAGTGGGACCCGGTGCTCGGCGGCGGCCTGCTGTTTGACGTCGGCGTCCACCTGGCCGACACGCTCTGCTGGATGCACAGTTCGCCGCCGGTGTGGGTCTCTGGGACGGGGGGGCAGGTGACGCATCCGGGCGGGCTGGCTTCGGACGAGATCATCGACACGGCATCGGCGACGATCCGTTTCGCCAATGGGTCGGTGGCGAACTATCTGATGAGCGACGCCGGTTTCAGCGAGGCGCTTACCAAGTGGTTTTTTGTGTTCAACGACGGCGAGCAGAGCGCGGTGTTGGACAAACATTTCCGCCGGGCGACGATCACCGGTCCCGACCCGGTCAGCGGCGAACTGAGTACGGAGACCTTCACGCCGCCATTCATCGACCGCATGCCACTGTTGGTGGATGCGATCCGCAACGATACCGAGACATACACGCCGGCGCGGACGGGCATTCTGGCGACGCTGGTGGTGGAGAATATTATCGAGTCGATTCACAGCGGACGGCCGCAGGAGATCGAACTGCCGGACGTACTGAGGAGCCAGCCATGAGCGTGATACGCGTAGCCCAGTACGGGACAGGGCACGCCCATGCGGCGGGCAAACTGCGCGCCTTGCTGGACAGTCCGGACGTGGAGGTGGCGGGCGTCTTCGAGCCGGACGCGGAACGGCGGGCTGCGGCGGCCGCGGCGGACGGCCCTTTCCGGGCTGTGCACTGGTTCGGCAGCGAGGGCGAGATGCTGGCGGACGACAGCATTGCGGCGATCGCGTCGGAGGGGACCACTCATGAGAGCCTCGACCAGACCGAGGCCTGCGTGCGTGCGGGCAAGCATGTCTGGTATGACAAGCCGGCGGGAGACGACTGGCCGCAGTGGCAGCGCACGATTGGCCTGGCGGAGGAGCAGGGGCTGACGGTTCAGATGGGCTATATGTTCCGCTATCACGCCGGATTCCGGCAGATCGAAACGTGGGTGAAATCGGGTTTTCTGGGCGACATTTACGCGCTGCGGACGCGCATTGGCACGGTGGTCAGCGAAGCGGACCGCCGGGCGATCAGCCGCCATCGCGGCGGCGTCTTCTACGAGCTGGGCTGCCACATGCTGGACCAGGTCGTGTGGCTGCTGGGCCGGCCGCAGAGGGTGACGTCGTTTCTGCGCAACGAGAGCGGCGAGGTGCCTGCGTTTGCCGACAACACATTGGTCGTTTTTGAGTACGAACGGGCGATGGCGCTGGTGGACACGTCGGCGATGGAAACGCCGCCGCCGGCGCGGCGGTTTGAAGTCTACGGCAGCCGCGGCAGCGCGATCATGGAGCCGCTGGAGCCGGCGACGCATATCCGGCTGTGCCTGTTCGAAGCGCAGGGCGGCTACGACGCGGGCGAGACGATGGTAGCGGTGGAGACGCAGACGCGCCAGGCGCTGTATGAGCTGGAGCTTGCCGATTTTGTGGAGACGATCCAGGGGCGGCAGACGGCGGCGCGGCCGCCGGCGCACGAGCTGCTGGCGCAGGAAACGCTGCTGCGGGCGACCGGGGAGATTGGGGAGAGTGGATAGAGATTAGCGGTTGGTGCACAGTGGGGAGAGAGAATACCGCTCTCCCCTTTTTTGTTCTTCTCGCGGGGCAGTTCAGCCGGTTGGCGGCCACATCTGGGGCCAGTAGGGACCGGCGAAGGGCTGTCCCGCCTGCGCGTTGGGGCCCAGGTAGACGAGGTTGGGATGGAACTGGCGGCCGGGGGCGTAGGTCGTGTCGCCGGGCATCATGTGGGAGATGAGGCACATGCGCGGCTCCCAGGTGAGGTTGGGGCCGGAGCCGTGCAACGTGAGCGCGTGGTGGAAGCTGACCTGGCCGGCCTGCATGATGCAGGGCTCGTCGATCCATTCGCCGCTGATCTCCTGGCTGGCGAAGCGGGCCTGGAGGCCATCGAGGTCCTTGTGGCCGAAGGTGTTGCTGTCTTCGAGCAGGCCCCATTTGTGCGAGCCGACGATGGTGCGCATGCCGCCGTTGCGGAGGTCGGTGTCCTGCAGGGCGATCCAGGCGGTGCACATGTTGGAGGTGCTGGAGGCCTTCCAGTGGCCGTAGTCCTGGTGCCAGCCGATGTTGCCAGCGGTCTCGCCGCCGCCGTCGGGGCCGACGCCCGGCTTGTAGACGGCCTGGTCGTGCCAGAGGCGAACGGTGTCGACGTCCATCAGGCGGGCGCCGATCGCGCCCAGCAGCGGGCTGGTCGTGACTTTACGGATGGCGTCGCTGATCCAGAAGGCGTCGCACTGCTGGCGGACGGCGGGCGAACCCGACTCGGCCTTGGTGGCGCCGTACTGGGGCAGGACTTCCGAATCGAGTTCGCCGCGCCACATCCGTTCCTGTGCTTCCCTCATTTCGGCGATCTCTACGTCATCGAACAGCTTGGGGCTGACCCAGTAACCGCGCGCCCAGTACTCGGCGCGCACCTCGGCGGAGATCAGTTCATCGATGTTGAAGCCGTCGACGGTGGTTGGCGTCTGTGCGGTTGTCGCTGTGGTCATATTCTTTGCTTTTCCCCTGGAGTAGATTTCAGTTTCTAGTTTTTGGTTTTCAGTTGCTGGTTGTTTGAACTTTGACTCATGTGATGGACATGATTCACGGCACGTGTTCAGGAGGAGGTCTTTGTTGACGAGAGTCAGGCGAGTTTCAGTCTGGCTTTTTGTCGACTCAGATTTGCGGGCGCTGTTCACAAATTGCTGACAACCAAGTACCACCTGCAGATCAGACACGCATGCGCAGGGCCGGGCGTTCGAACGATACGTCCATGTAGATGTTTTCGCGCAGCGACTTGGTGCCGGGCATCATGAGGTGTATGACGAAGGCGCGGCGCTGGCGGTCGGTGACGTTGGGCGCGGTGTAGTGCAGGGTCTGGCAGTGGTGCAGGGTGACGCCGCCGGCGGGCAGCGGGGCGACGGCGGCCTGCGAATGATCAACCTTGTCGACCATGTCGAGGAGGGCGTTGGTGTCGGCGGCGCGTTCGTGTTCGACGGAGTTGAAGTGGGAGCCGGGGATGAACTGCATGGCGCCGTTGTGGATGTCGACGTCGTCGAGTGTAAGCCAGCAGCTGACGAGGTTAGGGGGAGAGCAGCGCCAGTAGGCGTTGTCCTGGTGCCAGTGTACGGGGCCGCCGTGGTGGGCCGGTTTGAAGAGGGCTTGGTCGTGGAAGAGCTGGATGTTGGGTCCGATCAGGTCCTCGACCGGGTTGAGGATGCGGTCGTCGTAGAGCAGGCGGCGGTAGTGGATGTTGCGTTCGCACATCTGCCCGACCTGGAGCATCTGCGTCTCGGCCCGGTTTTTGGTGTCGAGGTCGTCGGTATCGTCGATCGCGAGGTTGCGGAACCTGGTTTGGCCGCTGCGGGCGCGTTCGAGCTCGCGGTCATACTCGCGGCGCAGCAGTCCGATCTCGTCATCATCGAGGATCTTGCCGATCGACAGGTAGCCGTCGATCCAGAAGCGGTTGATCTGTTCTTCGGTCAGCGCCTTGCGTTGCGCGGGGCGCTTGTCTCCGTTAGCGCTCTGCATTTTTGGAGATTCCAGTTTTCTTGGTTTTCAGTTTCGAGTTTTCAGTTTTTAGTGAGTCGCCGTCTGCGAGCGAAGTTTACCCGAAACCGGCAAATATGGACGAACTGTTGCAGTTCATACGCGCATGCGCAGGACCGGGCGGGCGAAGGATACGTCGAAGTAGACGTTTTCGCGCAGCGACTTGGTGCCGGGATTCATGAAGTGGATGGCGAAGGCGCGGCGCTGGTTGTCGGTGACGTTGGGCGCGGTGTAGTGGAGGGTCTGGCAGTGGTGCAGGGTTACGCCGCCGGCTGGCAGCGCGATGACGGCAGCCTGCGACTGATCGACCTTGTCGCCCATGTCGAGGAGGGCGCTGGTGTCGGCGGCGCGTTCGTGCTCCTGAGAACGGAAGTGGGAACCGGGGATGAACTGCATGGCGCCGTTGTGGATGTCGACGTCGTCGAGCGTGAGCCAGCAGCTGACGAGGTTGGGTGGGCTGCACTGCCAGTAGGCGTTGTCCTGGTGCCAGTGGACGGGCCCGCCGTGGTGGGCCGGTTTGAAGAGGGCCTGGTCGTGGAAGAGCTGGATATTGGGTCCGATCAGGTCTTCGACCATATCGAGGATGCGTTCGTCGTAGAGCAGATGGCGGTAGTGGATGTTGCGTTCGGACATCTGCATGATCTGGAGCATCTGGGTGCCGGCCTCGTTCTTGGCGTCGAGGTCGTCGGTATCGTCGATCGAGAGGTTGCGGAACCTGGTCTGACCGCTGCGGGCGCGGTCGAATTCGCGGTCGTATTCGCGGCGCAGCAGCTCGATTTCGTCGTCCTGCAGGATCTTGCCAATACTGAGGTAGCCGTCGATCCAAAAGCGGTTGATCTGTTCTTCAGTCAGGGCTTTGCGTTGGACGGGGGCGTTGTTTCCGTTAGCGGTCTGCATTTTTTGGCGTTTCCAGTGTCTGGCTCTTAGTTTCGAGTTTTGGGCTTTCGGTGTGTCGCCGCATATGCGTGAAGTTCGCTAAGAGCTAAAGCTTGCTCTGTTACCGGCCGGCGGGGCCGGAGAGGGTGACGTCAAAGACGAGGGACCTGTTGGCGGCGAAGATAACACGGGTTTGGGGAAGGTGTCAATTGGTGGGGTGTGGGGGTAGGTTGGGAATGTGTTCGATTGAAGCTAATGTGGGGGGCCTGAGCGATGCAGACATTTACTGGGGCGGATCACCGTTGCTCTGTGGCAAACAGAGAAGCAAAGTAAGGTGATACATGCAAAACTGAATTGAACGAACCTCGGGAATTTTCCATTGCAATCTATCCTAGAAAGGAATGTCGTCCAATTCTATGTAGCGATTCTGATAGACAAGGTGCTCGTCTAAATGAAGTTCTAGGACGTAATCCTCGAACCCCGTATTCAAGTTCCACTGGAACCCGCCCCTTTGAAAGGTGAATGAGTTATCTGCGTATTGGCGTATGCCGTTGTCGGATCGAATGTTCACCTGTACTTTGAACGGTCCAATGGAGCGCGTATCGGGGAAAAATGAAAGGTGTGCTGCGTTGCTGTCCAAACGCACTGTCTCAAGGTAGGTGTGCTGTCTGTAGAATAGTGCATTCCGAGCCGTAGCTAGAATTCTGCTTTCATACCGAGGCCGTTGTCCATGGGTTAGTAGGTGCAACAAGGTATCTTTCTCTGCTTCAGAACGACAATATATCCATTTCAGACTCTTCATATCCAAGTTGCCTGGAACAATGACCTCGGCCATGCGACGGGAAGCAATATCTGATTCCTCAGGTCTACTGGAATCGAATGCACCTAGGTGATAGATCTTTTTCCACTCCATACTGGCCAGCTCTCGTGCCGTTGACATGATTTGGCAGTCATTAGACGCAAGTCCTCGGTCAGAGAACAAGCTGTCTTTACGACACAGAATCTCAGCAGAATCAAACAGAAAGAATACGGGTACGGGACAGTGCGCATCGGGAAACTTGGACGCTGAAAGTGTGAGGAAGGATTTCACCCCTTCGGCGTGGAATTGAGTGGGAGTCTTAGGGCGAAAGTATAATCGCACACAGTTCTTGATCCACGGTGGAGTACCAGCAAGTACCTCATCGCTACCGCTACTCACCGGAATCCCCCCCGAATCTTCTAAGTGCTGTCTACGTAAGCAGGAATCCCGATGAGAGAATACGGGCGGCATTCTGAATGTCGGTGTAATGGCATAAATAATTTGGCCACCAGCGGCGTTCACTCCGCTCGACCCAATCCTCGTGGGACAAGTCCTTGAGAAAGGTTCTAATCCGATCACTATCGCTCTTCACGTGTTCTATTCGCCACCGAACTGCTCTAGAATAACCTCAACTGTTGGATGGAGTTTGCGTAATCACTCCTTTGCTTGAAGGCAGCCGGCAAGATTTGCAAGCCAATCATTGAAGCGGACTCGAACTTACTAAAGTCGTCCGCCAAATTGACCGGCGTTACATAGTCGAGTTCAGCGAAAACGGAGAGCACATACGAAACTTGTCGATTTATTCCCGGGGCAATGTGACGCATCGAAAATCCATATGACCTCAACTGCTGCCAAAGCGATGACAACGTATCGTATTGCACTAGGTACTTTCGTTCAGCCGCTATGACGTGTATTCCAAGCGGTTCACGCGAAATACGTGCTGAGAAAGGATTGTTCTTTGCTACCGTTCTATATTCGCCTTTCTTTTCTAAGACTTGCTCAATATCTACCCATACTTCGCTGAACGGCAGACTCTGTGGCTCTGTGCGCAGCCAATCACTCATTTCACCGGGTTGCAAGTGTTCCACGAAGGCATTCTCGCGCTCTGGATAAACGAATACCTCAATCGGCAGAGGATTGAGGTACTTCTCCATCAAAGGCTGCACCTGTGAACGGAAATCCAATTGTCCGTTCCCGCAACCAAGCGGTGGAAATGCTATGCTGTGGATTCCCATAGTCAAGTAAGTCTCGACGAATTTTCTCAAACCACTCTCAACATATTCCACTCTTGAAGGGTGTCGCCAGTGTCTCTTGGTCGGAAAGTTCAGCACCCATTTATTTGGTGTTTTATACAGCCACAGGCTGCCTACGTTGAAATCCCCCTCTTCGCACAGGTCACGGTACTTAGGATACATCTCCGGAAAGTGGCGTTTAAACTCCATAGCAACGCCTTTTCCCATAGCGCCAACCGTATTCACGGTATTGACCAGAACTTGTGCAGGAGACTGGAACAAGTCTCCCTGAACATACAAAATCATCCTTTGGTCCTCAGCAGTTAAGCACCTCGGAAAAGCCTCGGAATCACGGCAATAGTGCTAGGGGTTCGCCCACTATTGCGAATCGCCCTTTACCTGTAGGACGTTCTAACGGCCTAGATGGTTCTTGCTGGACTATTGAAGTCCTAATCAGATCAATGGCGCCCAATAGCCTACGTGGCTATGAGTGTCACCAACCCGCAACCCTCCTGTTCTGAATCGCTTGCTTGATCCAGGTCGTCCGGCCACGAAGAAATCGATTCGTGAACCGGCGACTCAGAGCGCTTAGTTCCAATTGGGGTCGCGAGTATGGGAAGTTTCGAAAAGCACATGAGGGGTTCCGAAATGGAAGGGTGCCCTTTCCGCAACATCTGGACATCTCTACCATAACTAACGGTAAGCCACTTCGGTATCGCAGCTACGTTAAGAATAATTCGAAGATCTCGCCGGCAGGAGATGGAGCACTGCGGGAGAAGATAGCACGCGCAGGTATTCGTGTCAATTGCCTTCTTTATGCTTGGAAAATAGTACGAACCGCCACCCGATAGTCCCTTTCTTGGCAGCGTCTTCGGAATTGAACGTAATTGCCTCTTGACATTATAGAACATTTGTACTAATATGTCAAGAGCATACCCTTCTGCATGATGGATGCCGGTCAAGACTGCGACATAAAGGGACTTATTTCAAGTAAGGAGCGAGCCGTGAAGAACGATATTGCCAGGACCTCGATTGGACGCGTGGCCCTGCTTTCCTCCAGGCCGATTCTGGCGCTGGTGGCGGCAATGTTCGTGGCCGACCTGCTGGGGAGCATGGGATGGGTGCAGGGTAGGATTCGGGGTGACACGCTCTTCTATGTGTTCGGCAACCCGGTCTCGAACTGGGGCGTTATGATGACGCTGCTGATCTGGATGCTGACGACGGGGATCCAGATGGTTTCGAGCGGGATGGCCTACCGCGCCAAGACGAACCCCTACATGGCGGGCGTGGGCTTCTACATCTGGCTGTTCGGTTCGATTTTCAGCCGCACCAGTCTGAAGTTCACCGGAGCCAAGCACGGCTCGGTCTTTACGATCGAGTACGGCAAGCTGGCCAAGGAGTGGTCGGGGATGTCGTTTCTGATCGCGCTCTACTGGCCTTCGCAGATTTTCGACATGGCGACCGACGCCAGCTTCTATGTGACGACGCCGCTGCGCGCGTTCAATCTCTTCTTCGCCTTTTCGTCGCTGGTGTCGGAGCAGCTGGCGTACATGGCGAGCGCGGCCAAGTCGTTGGGCGACGAGGCACTGGACCAGATCCGTGGCTACTCATAGGACGCTCTTGCCGCAGGACCGCGGCTGGGGGCTGGTCTGCCAGGTGTCGGTTGCGCCGCTGCTTGCCGGGACGGTTGAGTGGCTGATTGCGGTCGGGGCCTGCTGGTTGATCGGCGCGCCCTACCTGGCGGGGTGGACGTGGCTGGCGCACCTGGCCGCGGCCTATCCCCTCGGGGCCGCGGCGCTGGGGCTGCGGGCGCTCTCGCTGGCGTGGGCGGGCTGGGCGTTGCTGCGCGGCGGCGCTGCGTGGGAGGCGCTGGTCCCCTATCTGCTGGTCCTGCTGGTCTCGGTGCTGGCTGCTGTTCCGCACGGTTGGGGCGTGTGGGCTGCGCGCATCGCGGTACACGGCTTGGCGCTATGGTTCATTTTGCAGATGGAGCACATCACGGGGTTGATCGGGCTGGTCGGTCTGCTGCTGCTCCTGATCTGAAGGCGGGCTTTGGCCGACGACCGGTCACTGCGCTAGCTACTTCTTGTTATTTCCTTCTCCATCGCCAGCAGGCGTACCAGGCGCTTGCCCGAGCGGATGCGCTGCGCCTCTCCGGTCAGGGAAAAGCCGAGTGACTGGAAAAACCTGAGCGCGCCCGGGTTGAACTGCTCGACGCCCAGTTTCACCGCGCGCAGATTGGCCTCGTCCGCCAGCCAGGGTTCGAGCAGGGCCCAGGCTTCGCTGCCGACACGCTGCCGCTGGAACGGCTCCGCAACCAGCAGGATACCGATGTAGGCCATGTCGGGGTCGGGCCATTGGAGGCGGAAGTCGATCATGCCGACCAGTTGCGCGCCGGCTGCGGCGTTGCCCGGCTCGTTGGCGGCCGCGATGCCGAGCCCCATGCGGCCCGGCTCGTCGTCGATGGCGGCGAGGTCGCGCGCGGCCTGGCCGGCAGGCGCTTGCGCCATGTGATACATCGCCCAATAGGCCGGCGACAGTTCGTAGACCCGCTGCAACGCGCTGGCGTGCAGCGTCGCGTCAAGGGGCAGGAGGGAGATCGAGTGCGTCATGGCGGCGGGGGGCAGCGGCTACTGGCTGGGGGCGAGCGCCTCGACGCTGCGGCGCAGCTCCTGGCACTCGTTTTCGGCGCCTTTCAGATCGGCGGCGAGCGTCTCCAGCTTTTCGCGCTCGACGCGCACAAAGCGGGTGTAGGGCGCTATCGCTTCGCGGATGCGCTGAACGCTGGCGGACAGCTCGGACTCGAACTGCTGCGTGATAGCCGCGTCGAGCCGCCGCCGCAGGTCGCCGATGCGGGTGCGCAGCTGCGCCTTGACCTTCTGGCGCCGGTAGGGGAGAACGTAGAGGCCGAGCGCGGCCAGCGCGCTGGCGCCGAGTATACCGGTCACGTCGAGGAAGGTGGTGTTGAGGATGACGACGAGGATCGCGCCGAGGCCGATGGCGCCGGCCTCGACCGCGGCGGTCTGGATGATGGCCCGCTGCACTTCCTGCGCCAGTTTCAGCGCCTCGGCCTCGCGGTCGTAGGAGTCGACAACCTCCTGTGCGCTGCGCCCAATGCTTTTGAGCAGATTCTGGCGATTGAAATCGAACTCACCGCGCACGCGGCCGATCATCTGGTCGGTGTGCTGGAGGGAGCGGCGTTCGATGAACTCCATCACCGCCTGCCACTGGCGGTAGTCGCGGTCGATGAGCCAGTCGATCAGCTCGTTGACATGGCGTTCGATGGCGCGGCTGGTGTCGGCGAGGACGCGGCGTTCGAACTCGCCGCGCAGCCGTTCGCTGTTCACGAGCTCGACGACGCGGGTGATGCGCAGGTTCTCGTCGAAGAAGCGGTCGCCGCGCTCGGCCATCTCGTGGAGGACGTTGTCGACGCGGTCGCTCTGGTAGCGGAAGTCGCGGCGCATGTCGTTCTGGTAGGCGTTCAGCTGCTCGTCGATGGCGTCGAGCGCGTGGAAGTCGCCTTTGAGCAGGTCCTGGCGTTGTGTGATGACATCTTGGTAGCCGGCGATGAGGGCGGCGGCGATGCCGATCGGGTTGGAGAGCTGCAGCCGGACGCGCTCGCCAGCGTCGAGGAAGTCGAGGATGTACTGTTCGAGTGCGCCGAACCGGCTGCGCTGCCAGTTTTCGGCGCCGGGCCCGTTTTGCTCGGTCCTTTTGGCTTCGAGCGCAAGGCGGGCGCTGACGGCGAAGGTGGCCGGGGCGACGCCGAGCAGCTCGTGCGCGTTATGCTGCACAAAGTCGAGCACCTGCTGCTGCTCGGTCTGGGTGGTCAGGAGCTCGATCTTGTTGACCACGATCACGACCTTCTTGCCCCAGTCGCGGATCTGCTGCAGGAAGGCGCGTTCCGATTCGCTGAAGGGGCGGTCGGCGCTGGTGACGAAGAGGACGAGGTCGCTGCGGGGGACGAAGTGTTCGGTCAGCTCCTGATGCTGGCGGATAACGGCGTTGGTGCCCGGCGTATCGACGAGGTTGACCTCCTGCAGCCAGGGCACAGGCAGGCCGCGCACGGCCATGCCGCCGTCCGCGCTCAGGTGCGCGACCGCGTCGCTGTGGCGGATGAGGACCAGCTCGCTGGTGGTGGGCACGACGCCTTCGGGTAGATAGTCGCTGCCGAGGAGGGCGTTGATGACGGCGCTTTTGCCGGCGTTGAACTCGCCGACGACGACGACGAGGAAGAGCTCCTCCAGCTGGGCGAGGGCGTTGCGGATCAGCGCCAGGTCGGCGTCGGGCGCATCGAGACGCGTGAGGGCGACCTGCAGGTCGGCGAGCAGGCGGCGTTCGTCCTGTAGAATTCGGCCCTGTTCTGCGGTGAGTACCTGCTGCACGCCGTTTCCTCGCCGATTTCGGAAATGAACCTGTTACGCGGCC
>DAOUHX010000300.1:0-3656 GCA_034428395.1 Caldilineaceae bacterium | reverse complement strand
GTGAAAGGTCTGACCGCGGCCCCGCTCAAGTTCACCGTGACCGCGCCCTATATGCTGGCCAAGACGCTGCTGGACCGCCATTATCGCGATCTTCCCAGCCTGACGATGGGCATCGCCGAGGTGCTGCGCGGCCAGGTCGAGGCGATCGACGCGCCGGTCCTGCAGGTGGACGAGGCCAACCTGACCGGCCACCCCGAGGACGCGGCCTGGGTGCACGAGCCGATCAACCATGTGCTGGACGGCGCGCGCGGGGAGCGGGCGCTCCATCTCTGCTTCGGCAACTACGGCGGCCAGAGCATCCAGAAGGGCTTCTGGGCCAATCTGCTCGGTTTCCTCAACAAGCTTCACGTGGACCATTTGGTGCTGGAGTTTGCGCGCCGCGGCTACGATGAGCTGGAGGTCTTCACCGACCTGCGCGAGGGTGTGGCATTGGGGATCGGAGTGATCGACATCAAGGACAACGAGGTCGAGAGCGCGGACGATGTTGCCCGGCGCATCCAGAAAGCGGTCGACCTGCTGGGCGCGGAGCGGGTAAAGTGGGTCCACCCCGACTGCGGCTTCTGGATGCTGCCGCGTTCGGTTGCCGACCGCAAGATGCAGGCGCTGGTGGCAGGACGTGATCTGATATTGGGGCGTAACGGCGAGAAGTGAAGAACGAAAAGAACTCTTACTCCTCTAACGCCGCCACCATTTCCTCTGTATAGCCGAAGATGGCCGGGGCGCCGCCGGTGTGAAGGAAGACGACCGGCTCGTGCGGCGGCAGCGCGCCGCTGCGGATGTGGTCCACCAGCCCGGCCAGCGCCTTGCTGGTGTAGACCGGGTCGGAGAGGATGCCCTCCGTTTGGGCCAGCAGGCGCAGCGCGGCCAGCCCATCCGGCGAGGGGATGCCGTAGCGCTCGCCGACGAAGGAGTCGTCGTTGTCGAAGTCGGCCGCGGTCAGGGTCACGTCCAGGTCCAGCCGGTCGGCGGCCTGGTTCGCGGTCCAGGCCATGCGCTCCTCGTTGTCCTTCTTGAATGACGGATTGATGCCCTTCACCAGCATCGGGCTGCCCACCGCCTTGAGGCCGAGCACTAGCCCGGTCTGGGTGGTGTCGGCCGCGCAGACGTAGACATAACGCGGGTCGATTTCCTCCTGGCGGCACTGGCGCACCAGTTCGAGGGCGGACTCGGCATAGGCGATGACATCCAGGTCGACCGTATCGTCCTGGCGCGGCACGAAGACTTTGTGGCCGGCCGCGCGCAGCGCTTTGGCCTTGGCCGCGATCATCTCCTGCTGGCGGTCGCGGTCGTTGTCCGACAGCACCGTCACATGCGCGCCCAGCAGCCGCTGCACCAGGTTGTTGCCTGTGATGGCCATCCTGTCTATCTCCCGCTCGGAGCGCAAGACCAAATGCAGCGTCATACCCAGCTTGGCGCAGGCCCCTGCCAGCTGGCGGCAGTAGTTGGACTGCACAGCCGCGCCGAAGACGACCGTATCCGCGCCGCGTTCGACCGCTGCCGCCATGCTGTATTCGAGCATGCGGGTCTTGTTGCCGCCGAAGGCCAGACCGGTCAGGTCGTCCCGCTTGATCCATACCTGCGGCCCGCCCAGGGCAGCGCTGAAACGGGGCAGATGCTCCAACGGTGTATTGTCCACACCCAGGCGCACGCGCTGCAGATTGGCCAGCGCCATCTCCAGTTTGCTTTCCAGTGCAGAACTCATGCAGAAGTCTCCTTCGGCGGTCGCCGATTCGTCGTTGTCATTGCTGCATTGTGGGGCAAGGTTTACCATAAGCGCCGCACCGGCTGCTGTCCGCTATCCACCGGCCACTGACCACTCCAGCTCCGGTTCTTGGGTCAGTTCCCAAGAGCGGGCCAGGCTCTGTTTCTCGACCATTTGGGCGTAGCGGCCGTTGCTCGCTATCAGCTCGGCGTGGGTGCCGGTCTCGACGATGCGGCCCTTGTCGAGCACGACGATCTTGTCGGCGTGGCGGACGGTCGAGAGGCGGTGCGCGATCACAAGCGTGGTGCGGTTGCGGGTGAGGCGGTTAAGCGCCTGTTGGATCAGCCATTCGGTCTCGGTGTCGACCGAGGAGGTCGCCTCGTCGAGGATCAGGACGGGCGCGTCTTTGAGCAAGGCGCGGGCGATCGAGATGCGTTGCTTCTGGCCGCCGGAAAGGAGCACACCGCGCTCGCCGATGATCGTGTCGTAGCCGTCGGGCAGGTCGACGATGAAGGCGTGCGCGTTGGAGGCCTGCGCCGCCTGTACGAGTTCATCGTCGGTAGCGTCCGGGCGTCCGAAGGCGATGTTCTGGCGGACGGTGCCGTGGAAGAGGAAGACATCCTGCATGACCGAGGCGACGTTGGCGCGCAGGAAGTCGAGGTCGAGGCTGCGCAGGTCGTGGCCGCCAAGGCAGACCTGTCCGTCCTGGGGGTCGTAGAAGCGGGGGATCAGGCGGCTGACCGTCGTTTTGCCGGCGCCGGTCGCTCCCACCAGCGCCACCATCTGGCCGGCGCCGATCTCGAATTCGATCCCGTTCAACACGGCTTCTTCCTGTTGATAGCCGAAGGAGACATCGTGGAAGGCCACGTCCCAGCGGTCGATGCGGGGCGTGACCGCGTCCGGCGGGCTGCTGATCTCCGGCTGCACTGCGAGGAGCTCGAAGATGCGCTCCTGGCTGGCGCCGGCGCGGTGCAGGGTGTCGCCGATGTCGGCCAGCTTGAGGAAGGGTTGGTAGATGTAGGCCAGGTAGGCGATGAAGACGAAGAGGTCGGCGACATTGAGCGTGTTGGTCAGCGCGAGGCCGCCGCCGATCCAGACGGCCACGATGACGCCGACGCCTCCGGAGAACTCCACGATGGCCGAGGGCAACAGCGAGAGCCTGGTGGCGGCGCAAATCTTGTCGCGGTAGGCGTCGGCAGAGTGTGTGACCTGGTCCGCCTGCGACTTCTCCCTGCCGAACGATTTGATCTCGGTAATGCCGGAGAAGCTGTCCTGCACCTGGGCGACCAGCTCGGAGATGATGGCGCGTACCTGGCGCCATACGTGGCGGATCCGGCGGGTGAAGCGGTAGATGACGTAGCCGCCGATTGGCAGCGGCAGCACGACCAGTACGGCCAGCAGCGGGTGAATCCAGAACAGAACGCACCACATGGCGATGGGGATGGCGACCGCCATGACCAGTTCGGGCACGCCGTGGGCGACGAAGTCTTCCAACGTCTCGATGTCGTTGACCGAGCGCACGATCAGCGCGCCGGTGCGCTGGCGGTTGTAGAAGCTGTGCGAGAGCCGCTGCAGATGGCGGTAGACGCGCGCCATCAGGCTGGTGGTGATGCCGTAGGCGGCCTGGTGGGAAAACTGGCCGTAGAAGTAGCGGCCGACGCCGCGCAGCAGATACACAACGCCGAGCAGCGCTGTCATGGCCAGCAGGCCGGAGGTCGAGCCGCCGCCGTCGGTGATCCACAGGATCAGGCGGCGCACCAGCAGCGGCGGGACGAGGGTCGTCGCCGAGAAGAGCAGCCCGCTCACGATCGAGAGGACCACCAGTTTGCGGTGGCCGCCCAGAATATGCCAGAGGCCGCTCAGAAAACCCTGCGGCACGTCGTTGGTGGACATGGTCTTGGAAATCAGCTCGTTGCTCCTTACCAACAACTGAAAACTGGAAACGAAAAACTGA
>DAOUHX010000299.1:0-12614 GCA_034428395.1 Caldilineaceae bacterium | reverse complement strand
CAGCAGCTCCCTGAAACCGGAGACACAGGTATTCGAGTTCCCGCCGCGCTTCATCCCCCGCGAGATCAGGTGGGCCAACTATCCTGACGTGTTCGGCCTGTTTCCCTTCGTGACTTCCGCGCGCAACACACTGATCGTAGTCTTTGGCGTAATGGCGGGGCGGTTGCTCACGTCCAGCATGGCCGCGTATGCCTTCGCCCGCCTTCGCTTTCCAGGACGCAACGCACTCTTTATCGTGGTGCTGGGAACCTTGATGATCCCCTACCACGTGACGCTGATACCTCAATACCTGCTCTTTCGCGACTTGGGGTGGTTGAACTCGTTCAAGCCGCTGATCGTGCCCTCCTGGTTCGGGGGCGGGGCCTTTTTCATCTTTCTGCTGCGCCAGTTCTTTCAGACGATTCCTACCGAATATGACGATGCGGCGCGCATTGATGGCTGCGGCTTCGTCGGCATCTACCGGCGCATAATCCTGCCCATGTCGATGCCAGCGTTGGGGACGACCGCCATCTTTACCTTCATGTGGGAGTGGAACGACGTTTTGGCGCCGCTAATCTACCTGAACACGCCGGACAAGCGAACGCTTGCCGTCGCCTTTCAAGAATGGCAGCGGATTCCCCACGGGTCTGATGCGATCAGTCATCCCTGGAACCAGATCATGGCCGTCGCCTTTCTGGTCTGCCTGCCGCCCCTATTTGTATTCTTTTTCGCCCAGCGCTACTTCATCCAGGGCGTCGTCATCAGCGGCGTTAAAGGTTGAGTTCAGCGAGCGCCGCCCCGACAAGTCGACCCGCCCCATCAGGTCAGCATAGTTTCACCATCCCCTGAATGGGAGACGGGCCGCCCCGGCATCAACGATGCATACAGACCAATTGCGGTTTCCCGCACGTATCCGTCATGGCGAGCTGTTGCATTGACAGGCTGAAATCGGAACTCAACCGCGTTAAGGCACGCCCATAGGAGGGGAGTTGACGCTATGACGAACAAGAACAGGCCCAACATCCTGATCTTTGTAATGGATACGCAATCGGTTCGCAATATGACGCCGTACGGCTTCGACAAGGAGACGACGCCAAACCTTCAGACTATAGCCAGTGAGGGGATCGTCTATGAAAATCACTTCGTAACAGCAGCCTGGACCGTGCCTTCATTTGCCTCCCTTTTTACCGGCAAATATCAGTCTGGCCACGGTGCGGGCGCTTCCTTCAACTTCTTATCGCGTGAGATACCCACCCTGGCCGAACTCCTCAGCCGCACCGGATACCAGACTGTGGCCCTGGCAGAAGTTTCCGCGGCGTCTTCAGGCTGGGTCAGCCGCGATGAGACAGATCTTTGCCGAGGGTTCGAGGAGTTCATTCCGATCTTCCGACACGGCGAAGAGATTAACGCAGGTTCAGAAGCCTGGCCCATTTTCAAGTATGCTGAAGGGGAGGACTCAGGCTCAACGAGGGCAATCCGACTGGTAAAGGAGTGGTTTGAGAACAGATACGATCCCGAGAAACCTTTCTTCATGATGATTCGGTGCACCGACCCGCATCTGACCGTCTGGGCGCCGCAACCTTTCCGCGGCAGATTCTTGCCAGAGGGCGTTTCCGACCACGAAGCCCTTGAAGTCAATCAGGACGTATATTTGCAATGTATGGGACTCGTCCCAGACCGGCCGGGCGGCTACATGAACAGGAGAGACTGGGAAATCCTCAAGGGCCTCTATGATGGTGAAACGGCATGCCTTGATCACAGGATGGGCCTGCTCTTTGATTACCTGACAGCCAAGGAGATTCTCGACGATACGCTTCTCATCATAACCGGCGATCACGGGGACCTTTTGGACCGGGACGGCTTTTTGGGACACGAACCGCTGGCGCTGTTCGACGACCTGCTCCACACACCGCTGATTGTTCGCTGTCCGGGCGTTGTGCCGGAGGCAACGCGGGTCAGCCACCTTGTGCAAATCTGCGACTGGTTCCCTACCATACTCGACCTGTTGGAGCTGGAAGAGACCGCCATCAGAGGGGAAATGCAAGGCGTAAGCCTGATTCCCACCTGGAGCAACGAGCCGGTCAGAGAGTACATCATCGCCGAACATCAGCCGCTCCTCCTGGAAGCAGAATGGTTTGTCGAGAACGATATGGATTACCGGTCCTGGATGCAATCGCTAAAGGCCTTGCGCACGCTGGACTGGAAGTACATTTGGTGCTCCGACGGCAACGACATGATATTTGACATAAGAACCGATCCGGGCGAGACGAACAATCTGATCGCGACCGAGAGTTCAAGAGCTTCGGCAATGCGCAAGAAACTGGAGGGCTTTTTGCTGGGCATCGAACAGCGCGACTACGGTGATAAGCTGGCAAGACATTACACGCCCTACATTCGCAACCTCAAGACATGGGGCTACTTCAGAGAACTGCGGTTTCCTTCCTGAGGAAACCGCTCTTCAAAAGGAGAGACGCATGCGCTATCCAGACGAGAACCTGCCCGCAATCTCTGTCCCCAATTACGCAGGTGAGCGCTATGAAGCTGATGTTCCGGACACACTGGACCTGGCTGAAAAGGCAGAGCTCTCGATTCACGCGATTACGCAGATGCTAGACCCGGACAGGGACTATCAGATGGCCACGACCGCCGAGTTCGACAGACGGCCCCCCGCCATCGGGTTCGCCAGCCGCGCTCCTGTGTGTGAAGCGAAGCATCTGGAATCCCTGCCTCTCCTGCGCATAATGAGTGGAAGCGCCTTAAACCTTGAGTCGGACAAGCATTTTATGGAGAGTCTTCTTCGTCTGACCGCAGAGGACGGCGCGGTCTATACACCGCCGTATGTGACAGACAAGCCCGAAGACCGATCGCCCGGTCGGCCGCCGTTCGAGGAGCCATATGGCCTGGTCGAGGCTGAAGGTCGCCTCATTCTGACGCTTTGCATGTGGTATCAGCGCGACAGGAATCCACTTTGGCGTACTCTGGTAGAGAAGAAGATATCGCGGTTGACGGAATTGGGCGTGGCGGAACAGGACTTTGTCTATTTCACGATCAGAGAACCGCTCGATACAGACTTGGATGTGAGGATGTGGTTCACCGCGCGGGACACGGCGGAGACGCTCAGAGACCCTGCCGGCGGTCGGGGATGGTTCACCGATCTGATCCGGGCCCACGAGATCAACTTTCAGTGTTCCCGCAGTCTGTGTATCTACTACAGGCTAACCGGCTATGAGCCGGCGCTTGAGCTTGCGGGCAAAATCATCAGAGGTGTATTGAAGATAACGCGAGGCTTTGAAAAGGATGGGCGCTGGCTGCTGTCGCACTTCCACACCGCCACGGCCTCCCTGCTGGCTATGTTTGAATACGCCACGCTTACCGATGACACGGAGCTCCTTGCCTTCGTCGTCCGTTGCTACGAATACGGGAAGGCGGTCGGCGACTCATTGGTCGGTTTCTTCGCCGAACACGCGCGCGGATCCGTTGCATACCGGGAAGGCTGGGGGGGATACTGGCCCGGTGAGGAGCTGGCAGAGCACGGGTACAAGTCACTGGACGTGCGCGACAACACCTGCGAACTGTGCGAGGTAGCGGATATGGTCGGGCTGGCCCTCAAGCTGACCCTGGCCGGGGCAGGCAATTACTGGGAGGATGCCGACCGCTGGCTGCGCAATCAGTACGTTGAAGGCCAGATGACGCATAGTCAACTGCGCGTTTTCCTCGACAACCTGTACGACCGCGAACTGTTCCAGGAGCGGCCAGTGGAGCCCTGGGAGAGCGACGAAATCGAAAGAGCGATAGGCGGGTTTTCCATCTCTTCCTTGCCCAACGATTGGGGCCTCAAGATGGGGCACGCCTGCTGCACCGGGAACGCCTCCAGGACCTATTTCTGGATCTGGGACAGCATTGTGACTAAGCAGGGCGAGCTGGCTAAGGTGAATCTGCTATTGAATCGCGCCTCTCCCTGGCTTGACGTCGACAGCTACCTGCCATACGAAGGGAAGGTTGTACTCAAGATCAAAGAGACAGCCGCGATCGCGACCCGTGTCCCGAGTTGGACAGACCGCGGGAAAGTGTCCTGTAAGGTAAATGGGAGCCGTCGAGACTTTGCCTGGTCGAAAGACTATGTCGAAGTCAGTGGCCTGACCGCGGGCGACGTGGTAACGATCGAGTTTCCAATGAGGGAAGAAACCCTTTTCAGCGTCATCGGGGATAAGCCCTTCAAGCTAACCTTGAGAGGGAACACTGTCGTTGACATCGATCCCCAGGGGGAACTCTGCCCCCTCTATCAGAGAGACCATCTCAAACAGGACGAGGCGCCCATCAAGAAGGTCTCCCGCTTCGTTTCGAAAGAATCTATTCTATGGTAACGGTCTCTCCGGTCCGTCCGGAGAGACAATCACATGTACAGGTTCACTTTGAAAGCACCCCTCTGACTGCACCGCATATTGTGCAAGAGAAGACGGGACGCTTGCCCCCTGATTGCGCGGATAACGGTTCAGTCGATCTGCGCGTGATCTCTTGCATTCCATAGGGAGATACACACGAGATCTCAATCGACCCACTGGACGCCGCCTTCCGCCAAGCCGACCAGGAGCGGCGACCGTCCTGAGAATCCGTAGGGGGCCGCGAGGGTCAACACCCCGGCGGTCGGCGCGCGGACAGACCAGGAGCGGCCCTGGTCGCGCGAGATGTAGAGCCCCTCTTGCGCCGCGACCAGAATGTCCGGCTGGCGAGAAAAATCGGGCGACAGTGCAATCGCATTGATCGCCTGATGCCGCCCACCCTCAGATGAAACCCGGCCTGTTGCCCTGGACAGCACGTCGGCCTGGACCTGTGCCCAACTATCGCCGCGATCAGCCGAAGCGAGCAGACCACTGGCGTCCGTTCCGGCGTAGAGCAAGCCGTCGACGGCGAAGTCAGGTGAAATGGCCAGGTCGAGTACGGGCCCCGCTTCGACTGGGAAGTCTACCCCGCGCCAGGCCCGCCCCCCGTTCGTGCTCCTGTAGACGCCGCTATCAACACCGACGAAAAGCGTGTCATCGCATTCGAATTGGGGCGATATCACCAGGCACAATACATTTCGATCAAGCAGCCCGAAGTTCGACGAAGTCCACGAGACTCCGCCGTCGTTGGAACGGAAGACCCCATCTTCCGCGGTGCCTGCAAACACAGTGCTGTCCTTGGCAAAAGCTGGCGAGACGACGAGGCACAAGACCTGCGGCGGTGGCAGGGGAAGCACCGCCGCGGCCCAGTTCTGCCCGCCATCCCACGAGCGCAGCACGCCTCCCTCCAAGCCGGCGAAGAGCCTGTGGTCACGCCCGAACTCGGGAGAAAGACCGGCGGTGAAGACGGAGACTGCCTCTTCTGCCGGTACGGTCGAAACCCAGGTCTGCCCGCCATCGTCCGAGCGGTATAAGCCGGAAAGAGCGGCTGCAAAGCATATCCGATCGCGCGCGAATTCCGGCGAGACGGCGACGTCCAGAACAACATCCTCGATCCGCGATATCCGTTTCATCCCGTTTGACCTGTTGCGGTGTCAGCAGGCTTTCTGCGGCCCTGTCCTTGTGCCCGGCGTTGCTTGATTCGTGTCCGAACAAGCGCTTCGTGACAAGGGGAGAGGTCCAAACTTGCTGAGTTTTCGCGCATTGACAACATGACTTAGCCGCTATAGACTATATTATCATTTTCAGATCGGAAAGTTTCAAGGCTCTGGCATTGCCGTCGCTGAACTATCGCCGTGCGGTGAACGTGCAGTCGCTGCCGCTCCTCGAAATCGAATTCACTAGCTTGCTCGAGAGACGCGGACTAAGATGGCACAGGTTCTTTGTCCTTTGTTGCGCTGATCACGGGCTCGAAAGGGGGATAATCTGAGAGAAATCACTCAACAGTAATCCTGCCCGCCCAATTTTGGCGAGGTAGAAGCTCCTCAATCTCACAAAGGAGAAGAAAGCGATGGCGAAAAAGAGAGACATGAATCGACGAGATTTTCTGCGTGGTTCGGCAGGTCTGGCGGCAGGAATACTGGCCACGGCTTGCGCTCCGACCGCAACGGGTCCTGCAGAGGAGACGGCGGCGGAAGAGATGCCTGAAGAGATGGAGATCGAGCTCGCCTTTTCGCACTGGTGGGGTGACTACTTCGGAGACGTGACTCAGATGATCCCGATCTTCACCGAAAAGACCGGGATCAAGGTGCAGGAGCAGCCCAGCCCGTTCGGCGGCTATCACGACAAGCTCCTGACGCAGCTTGTTGGCGGGACCGCTCCCGACGCCTTCCTGGCCGACACCTTCTTCAACGGGACCTTCTTCCCCAGCGGCCTTTGGGCCCCCCTCGACGAGGCCATCAACCTGGCCGACCTCGACATTGAAAAGTTCGCAGTCGACCCGTGGGTGGAAACGGCCTACGAAGGCACCGTCTACGCCCTTTCCATCTTCCTGCAGGAAGCGCAGCTGATCTGGATCAACAAGGAGATGGCGGACGAGACGGGGATCGACCTGCCGGTCTGGGGCTCGGACCATTTCGACACGTGGGACTGGGACGACTTCCACAACTTCATCACAGCCGGAACCAAGCGCAAGGACGACGGCACCATCGAGCAGTACGGCTGGGGCCAGGTCTACAGTTCGATGTGGTGGGGACCGCACTCCTGGATCCACCAGAACGGCGGCGAGCTGTTCGATGAAGGAATCTGGACCTACCAGGAGACCGAGACGCTGATCCACGAGCCGCAATTTGTCGAGATGATGGACAGGTTGCTCAGCTTGACGACAACCGACAAGGTTGGGCCGACCATGGCCTCGGAAGAGGTAGTCGAAGGCGGGACCTATCGCTCCAAGCTGGCGATGTCCAAACTGGGCACCTCCGCCTTTGTCGACAACGTGCTCGACTTCGAGCAGTACGTGATTCACTTGCCGTGGACGCTGCGAAGAGGCCACGGCATCGGCGCCAATCACAATGCGGCCAACGCCTCCAGCGATCACCTCGAAGAAGCGATTCAGCTGGTGATCATGATGGCTACCGACTGGGAAATGCAGCAGCAGTACACCAACCTGGCGGGACAGTCGCCCTACGAGACGGTGGCCCACATCGAGGCCGCGCCCGAAGGACCGGCAAAGGACGTTGACCTGATGGCCATCTCACGCATTGAGGGCATGTCAACGATCCCGGAAAATACCACACCCTTCGCCTGGCGCTGCGGCTGGTACGGCATCGAGCCGTTCGTCTTCCGAGATCGCATGGCCGAGGCGATGCAGGAAGTCCTGCTTGGTGAAAAGACGACGCAGGAGGCGATGGACGACGCCAAGGCCGAATTCGATGCCCATTTGGCCGAGGCCCGGAGCTAGGATTGCGTCCGAACCGGGGCGGCCACTGTCAGGCCGCGTCGGTAGAATCAAGATGACTGTTCGCGCAGGCGCGGTCGGGTTAAACCACGGCGCCGCACGGGCAACCCCAATTGCATTGTCATGGAGACGCTGTTCCGGCGTAAGTGCGGCGGCGTCTCCATGGCATGCCGTTCACATCACATCCAGTTGTGCGTTCAGCGGCCTGCGAAGGCCTTCAGGGGGGTTGCCGCTGCCGTCGTACCGTGCCAATGTGCCGCTGTACGCGCTGGCGGAACCGCATCCGCGCGCAAGACAGTTGATTCCGCGTGTGTCGCATTTCCGATCGCGCCGGTCTGCGTTCACAAGGGAAGCGGATACAAGCCGACTGGCGGTCGCCGGCATTGAAACGAGGGGGAGTGTTCGATGAGCGCTGGTGTCGTACCGTCAAATCGACCCTGGTGGCAATCCAAACTGCGGCGTCAAGAAGTGTTCGCTGGTTACTTCACCATCCTTCCTTGGATCCTGGGCTTTTTGATATTTGTCGGCGGCCCTATCCTGTTCTCGTTCTACCTTTCGTTCAGCGAATACGACATCCTCAAACCGCCCAAGCTGATCGGGCTGAAAAACTACCAGGAAATGTCTGAGGACAGGCTCTTCTGGCAGTCGCTTCGTGTCACGACAATATACGCGGCCGGCGCCGTGCCTCTCGCCGTGGTCGTTGGCTACCTGCTCGCGCTCATGCTCAACCAGAAGGTCGGCGGACTCTCCTTTTGGCGCACCGCCTTCTATGTGCCGGCGATCGTACCGGTGCTTGCCGTCTCCTACCTCTTCGCCTGGATTTTCAATCCCGACATAGGGCTGGTCAACGGGCTGCTGCGGCAGGTCGGAGTTGAAGGGCCGCAGTGGTTCGCGTCGCGCGAATGGGTGCTGCCGACATTCATGATCATGGAACTGTGGGCCGCGGGCGGCGGCATGGTGCTGTACCTGGCCGCACTGCAGGGCGTGCCCACCTCGCTGTACGACGCGGCCAAAGTTGACGGCGCCACCGCCTGGCGCCGCTTCTGGCACGTGACTCTGCCGATGACCACGCCGGTAATTTTCTTCCAATTTCTTATCGGTCTTATTGCCTCGTTTCAGCTCTTTACCGGCCCCTTCCTGGTCACCCAGGGCGGGCCGGCGAACGCTTCGCTATTCTATGTCCTCTATCTTTATCGCAACGGCTGGAAATATTTCAATATGGGCTACGCTTCGGCGCTGGCCTGGGTGCTGGTCGTCATCATCCTGGTATTCACTCTGCTGAGTTTTCGGGTTGCGCGTCGCGTTGTCTACTACGAGAGCGAGGAGCCGTAAACGATGCGCGCGCCGATGATCGAGGGAATGGGGGCGCCGGCGAATGTGCGCCTGTTCGGACAGCGTCTCCTCGCAACGACGCGCTGGCGGCGGCTGGGTGTCCGCGTGCTTGTGGTCTATCTGCCGATGGCGGCACTGGCGCTGGTCTACACCGCGCCCTTGATCTGGCTGGTCGGCAGTTCGGTCAAACCGGAGTCGCAGGTCTTCGAATACCCGCCCAACTTCATCCCGCGCGCCTTTGAGTGGGTCAACTATCCCGATGCGCTCGTCCAGTTTCCCTTTATCGTAACCGGGCTCAACACGTTGACGATAGTAGTGGGTGTGATGGTGGGCCGCCTGCTGACGGCAAGCCTGGCCGCCTACGGGTTCGCAAGGCTGCGCTTCCCGGGGCGGGATGCGCTGTTTATCCTGGTGCTGACGACGCTGATGATCCCCTATCATGTCATCCTCATCCCGCAATACCTCATCTTCCGCGACCTCGGTTGGCTGAACACGCTGAAGCCGTTGATCGTACCGGCTTGGTTCGGCGGCGGCGCCTTCTTCATCTTCCTGCTGCGTCAGTTTTTTATGACGATTCCGCGCGAGTACGACGACGCCGCACGCATCGACGGCTGCGGCTTCATCCAGGTCTGGTGGCACATCATACTGCCCATGTCGCTGCCCGCGCTGGGCGCCGTCTCCATCTTCACCTTCATGGGCGAATGGAACGACTTCCTGGCGCCGCTGATCTACCTCAACACGCCTGAAAAGCAGACGCTGGCGATCGCGGTCGAACAGTGGCGGCGATCATCGGTTCACACCGGCTACAACCACCAGTGGAATCACATCATGGCGGTCGCAACGGTCGTCACAGTTCCTCCACTGCTTGTCTTCTTTTTCGCGCAGCGCCACTTCATTCAAGGGGTGGTCATCTCGGGCATCAAGGGGTGACGGCCATGAGCAACTGCCCGCTGTCCTGATTTTTATGACGGAGGCAACAATGACTAGCGGACGCCTGACGTTGTGGATTTTAATCGCGCTGTTCATGGGGCTGTGCCTCGGCGGCTGCGGCGGGGACGACGAGTCCGCGCCCGCGCCTGAGCCGACCGAGTCCACAGAGGAAGAAGCAGGAGGGCGCGACCTGGTCGACAGGTACAACGACGGTGAACGAGACTTTGTCGACGCCAAACTGGACAGGGCCGACCTGAGCGGGGCCAACCTCAGCGGCGCCGACCTCAGCGGTGCATATCTTTACGGCGCCGACCTGGAGGGGGCCGACCTCAGCCAGACCACCCTGGTCGCCACCACCTTCTTCCGCGCCAATCTGGACAACGCCGACCTGCGCGGGGCGAACATGGAGCGAGCGCTTCTTGTCGGCGCCACCTTGTCCGGGACCAAGTACGACGATGACACGATCTGGCCGGACAAATACGACCCGGAAGCATACGGAGCCGTAAAGTCCACCGAATAACCTTTGGCGTTCGTTTCGGGGTGACAAGCAATGGGCGCGCCGACCTTCGAAGAAGCGAAGCTCCAGCTGGGCGAAAGACTCCACCTAGGGAGATGGCTGCAGGCGAAGCATCTCCGCCGGCTGAGCTTCCGCCTGCTCGTGATCTATGTTCCGATCACAGCCCTGGCGCTGGTCTACACTGCGCCCCTGATCTGGCTGGTCAGCAGTTCGCTCAAACCGGAGGGCCAGGTCTTCGAGTACCCGCCCAACTTCATCCCGCGCTCGATTGAGTGGATCAACTATCCTGACGCGCTCGTACAGTTTCCCTTCATCGTAACCGGGCTTAATACGGTGACCATCGTCGTCGGCGTACTGATGGGCCGCCTGCTTACCGCCAGCCTGGCGGCATACGGCTTCGCGAGGCTGCGCTTCCCCGGCCGCAATGTCCTCTTCGTTCTCGTCCTGACCACGTTGATGATCCC
Organism: Caldilineaceae bacterium; assembly: GCA_034428395.1. Taxonomy (GTDB): domain Bacteria; phylum Chloroflexota; class Anaerolineae; order Caldilineales; family Caldilineaceae; genus Bin5. Next base: position 2,057 of record DAOUHX010000299.1, on the reverse strand, counting down.
GTACCATGTCATCCTCATCCCACAATATCTAATCTTCCGCGACCTGGGTTGGCTGAACACGCTCAAACCTCTGATCGTGCCGGCCTGGTTCGGGGGCGGGGCTTTCTTTATCTTCCTACTGCGGCAGTTCTTCATGACGATTCCGCGCGAGTATGATGACGCCGCCCGCATCGACGGCTGCGGCTTCATTCGCGTCTGGTGGTACATCATCCTGCCAATGTCGCTGCCCGCGCTCGGCGCGGTCTCAATCTTCACGCTCATGGGGGAATGGAACGACTTTCTGGCCCCTCTGATCTACCTCAACACGCCCGACAAGCAGACGCTGGCGATCGCCGTGGAACAGTGGCGGCGGTCGGGCATCATACACGGCTACAAACACCAGTGGAACCATATCATGGCGGTGTCGACGGTGGTCACACTCCCGCCGCTGATCGTCTTTTTCTTCGCCCAGCGCCATTTCATCCAGGGTGTGGTCATCTCGGGCATCAAAGGGTAAGGCTTGCCGACGCGAAAGGGACGGGAAGATGTCCACTCCGACACCAATGGAAGAATACTTCTTCGACCTGCTCGGCTACACGCTGATCGAACAGGCGCTCGACCCCGACCATGTTGAGGCGATCAACGATTGGATCGATGCGCTGCCCCCGCTCGAAGTGGACCAGTGGCACGGGAATATAGACGTACATACTTACAGCGGCATCGACGGCATGAACCTGCAGAATATCATCGAAGGCGGCGAGATCTTCGAATGCCTGATCGACCATCCGGCCTGGATCGACCAGGTGCGTCACTACATCGGCAAAGCGTACGGACCCTACATCAACGAGTCGTTTATCAACATCCGCGGGCCGGGCGGGTTCATCGGCGTACACTCCGGCGGCCACGTGATCGACTCGTGCAAGCCGGGCGGCCGCGATCGCAAGGAGTGGTGCTGCAGCGAGCTTTCGCTGCTCGTAGCGCTGACGGACGTGGGGCCGGGCGACGGGCCGACAGTGCTGATCCCCAGCAGCCACAAGTCGGACATTCGACATCCGCATGACAAGGGCGGCTTCTCGGACGCCGGGCCGGCCACCCGCCTCGAAGGGGCGATCGAAGTCCACATGAGGACGGGGGATGCGCTGCTGTTCCAGGACTTTCTCTGCCACGGTTCGGCCGAGCGTACCAACCCGGGCCAGAGGCGCATGGTGGTCTTTCGCTATCTCGCCTCGGTTTTCGCCCACCGCTGGGGCTACGTTCCGTCCAACGGTCTGCTGGCCCGCCTGACGCCGGCGCAGCGCAAAATCGTCCAGCCGATTGTCCCGCGCAGACCACCGACTGACGGGCGGATAGATCGACAACAAGATGAGCCAGATGGTTTGACACAGTCTGACGAAGAAATCGCCGATCGGGCGGGGCAAGTTCCGTACTGAGACCGGCCCCCTGCCCACCGCGTAAAACCGACAGTTGAGTAAATCGGTTTCCTATGCTACATTCCATCTGAAAAACAAAGTAAAGTTGCAAATCGGTCGTGGCAGGATAAGCCTGAAGCAGTAGGCGGGGATAGGGGGAAAACCATGTCTATTCTTTACCGACCCGACGATGGCGTAGCAGGCGATTTCATCCCCTACTTCTGGGATGGCGACTACCACCTCTTCTACATCAAGGATTTCCGGGATGATGATGGCTATGGGCCGGGAAAGCCCTGGTTTCATCTCGTGACGCGCGACTTTGTCAATTTCGAAGATTGGGGCGAGGCTGTCTCGCACGGAGCGCCTGACGAGCAGGATATCAGCGTCGGCACAGGGTCCGTCATCGAAAAAGACGGAATTTTCCACCTCTACTTTACCGGCATCAATGCAGCTTTCGCCGGCACCGGCAAGCCCGCGCAGGTCGTCATGCGGGCCACGAGTACTGATCTGCGCACCTGGCGCAAGGATCCCGACTTCAGGTTCAACCCGCCCACAGCCCTGGGGTACGAGCTGGACGACTGGCGCGACCCCTTCATCTTCTGGAATGATGCAGCCGGCGAGTACTGGATGCTCGTTACGGCGCGCGCCGACAGTGGACCTGCCCGCAAC
>DAOUHX010000298.1:0-5556 GCA_034428395.1 Caldilineaceae bacterium | reverse complement strand
GGACGGCGTCGTGGATGAGGGGGCCTTCTTCATCGGCCGTCCAGGCCGGGTAGGGTTTGACGCCCTGGCAGATGCCGAACATCGAGATCAGGTCGCCGATGGCGCCGTCGTCGAGCATTTCCTTGGCTTTGATGAATACCGGGTTCCAGCGGCGGGAGTGGTTCACCGAAAGCACGCAGCCGGAAGCGCGGCAGGCGGCGACGATGGCGTCTCCGTCCTCGAGGCTGAGCGCGAGGGGCTTTTCACAGAGGATGCCCTTTGCGCCGGCGTCGACCGCGGCTTCGACGATATCGCGGTGGAGTCCCGGGTGGGTGGCGACGCAGACGACATCGAGTTTTTCCCGTGCGAACATTTCACGGTAGTCGAGATAGAGGGCGTCGACGTCCCACATGCGTCCGAACTGCTGCAGATGTTCGTTGCCGCGGCTGGCGCCGGCGGCGAGCTCGGTCTGCGCGCAGACTGCAAGCGCGCCGGCGTGGGTGAGGGGTGTAGGCGGGTCAGTCTCCCAAAGGGTGCCGATGCGGCCGCAGCCTACGAGGCCTGCGCGGTATGTCTTCATGGGTTTCCTTTCTGTGTGCTGTTTTCTGCATTGTTCGTCGCTTTGGAAGCAGCAAACATCTGTGCATTGTACCCGAATCCAGGAGAATTTCCGTTTTTCTGTGACGGGCCACTGGAAAAGTGGGACATTGCCTTCGCCATCTATACCTGGCTGGCAACGAACCTGCATCACACCTGCGAGATACGGCGCCGGAAGGGCCAGCGGTAGCGCAGCTTCTGGCGTTCGGAGTAGCCCTCGTCGCCCGGTGCGGGCGCGTGGACGCGCCCGAAGGCGAGCCAGCCCAATGCGAGGAAGAGCACGCTGAGGAGGAAGATGGCGCTGTGGGGCGCGCCCAGACGGAGCAGTCCTATCGTGATCAATGGCGCAACCAGGCCGCGCAAGCCGACAACCGTAGACTGCAAGGCGGCATACTCCGTTACCCGGTCCGGATCGGCCAGCTGGATGCCGGCGCTGATCCGTCCCATTTCGAAACCGGCCATGCCGAGCCCGCGCGCGATGGCGGAGGGCAGAAGCATCCACAGATTCTGGGCCGACATGTAGGTGAGAGGTGTGACGATTGAGATTGCGCAGATGGCGCGCACGACGAACAGCCCGCCGCGTCGGTCGATTGTTCGTCCCCATAGCAGATAGCTGAAGAACCATGAGAGCGACTCGATCAGGCCCAGAAGGCCGATTTCCGAGTAGGAGAGCTGCAGGCGGTCCACCTGCACGAGCGGGTAGAGCGGCCACGACATCATGCCGCCCAACCCGAACAGGGAGTAGCAAAACAGATAGGTGGCGAAGTTCCGGTCCGTACGTACGATTTGCCATAGTTCGGCGAAAGTTTTGGTCTGCCGGGGCGGCAGGTCCCCTTCGTCAATATCCATGCGGGTGAAGAGAAAGGTGGCCAGGATGCCGAAGAGCGCGCCGATGGGGAAGAGGACCTGGTACCCCACCTTGTCCAGGGCCCAGCCGGCCAGGGGCGTTACGAGAAGGATGACTGAGACCCTCCCCATGCGCACGGTCGACATCACTTTGCCCCGTCCGCTTTCGGGATATATCTTCTGGATGACGCGCGTGTAGGCCGGGATGACAAACGCCTCCGCGAGCCAAAAGAGGACGCCTATCGCCATTAACGGCACGGCTCCCGATATGAAGGCGGTCAGTAGGAAGAGCGACCGTCCCAGCAGCCAGCAAAAGATGATGATGTTGACTGTGCGGCGTCGGCGCATCAGCACGATGCTGAAGGACGTGAACACGGAGCCGACAAAGAGGAGTGCCGTATACAGCGCCAGCATGTCGACAGTGGCGCCCAGTCGGCGCAGCACGACCTGCGTGAAGGGGATGATCATGGCGTAGAACACGCCATAGGCCAGCGACATCGAGAGCTCGATGTGCATAAGCCTGCGGACGGATGGCGCTAGCGAGCCGGCCAAGACTGTTTCAAGCCAGGCCCCCGCCTTTCGCAGTATGTCAATTGTCACCATATGGCTCCAGCCTCTATCGGGGCCCTTGCCCTGCTTCTTGCGTATAACCTTTCTGAACGTCCCGCTCTTTGGCCTGAACGGGGCCCGTAGCGCATGGGACCACATTCCTGCCATGGAAATCCCGGCGAGCCGGCGCGCGATTGCTTCCATGCTGGTGCCGTAGCGGCGAAGGGCGGGACCAGCCAATGAAGTGACGCGGAAAACAAGATCACGGTAACACAGCGGCAGATAGAAAACAATAGGGAACAGGAGTGGGACAGGGCGATTGCAACTAAATTGGGTCAGTGCATCGAAATGCTGCCGAAACCACTTCCGGGTCGGGGTCAGGTATTGAAAACTGTACGAATGACGGCATGCAGCCTAAGAATCTGACAGGTTTCGATACTTGACTTACTCTGTTGCGGCGAGTTTGTGTCGTCATTCACCAGGCTGGAAGAGACTTCCACTCATTGTCACGTTATTTTGTTCGGAATACCGCCAAAACTGGCTTAACGATTTAGATGCGTTTGCCCTGGGAGCGGGAGGTACAACGTTCTGCACTCCTATGCTCAGCGTCTAAGGACCTGGCTACACAGGGCGCACTTTCATGACATGCGAATCGTTGGACTCGCCGTGTTTGGGCTTGCGAGGGATGCCGCGAGTTCTTGCCGGAAGCCAAATTGAGGCATCCGCGGCTCCGTCGCGATCCCACTGAATTGACATTGAGTCGGTTTACCGTTAGCCTTGTCGGTGGCTGTCGGGGCAACGTTGTCCTGCCGACGGCCGCCGCAAACAACCCAAAGTAGACCACTCTCGATGTTGCCAACAATGCCTGCCAAGACCCAATTAAGTCCCATGGCCCGCGCGTGCGGGCAGCCCCGCCTGCGGTGGCTGCTGCCGCTCCTGATGATTGCCATAGCCGGCTGCTTTTCTCCAGTACGAGCGGTGCCCACGCCGACACCCTGGCCGACGCCCGTGCTGTCCGTGCAGGAAAGTTACCAGGTTGCGCGCGGCACGGTCGAAGACCGCTTTCAGCTGATCGCGGAAGTGGCGCCCTTGCAATGGGAGCCGCTTGCATTTGCGGTTGACGGCCAGCTGGCCGCCGTACATGTGCTCGAGGGCGAGGCGGCCGAAGAGGGCGAGATTCTGGCCGAACTGATCATGCCGGACCTGCTTGAACAGCTGGAGCAGGCCCGTCTCGACCTTTCGAAGGCGGAGAGCGTACTCTGGGTGTACGAGAACGAGCAGAGCTTTAGCCTGGAAAGAGCGCAACTGGATGTGCGGACCGCCGAACTGATGCTGGCACAAGCGCGCAATGGGAGCGACGCGGACCAGATCTTGTTGCAGGAGGTCGCTCTCGAACTCGCGCAGCTGAATCTGCGAGAGATCGAAAGCCGGGTTGACCCTTCTCTGGAACAGGCGGTTGAGCGCGCTCAGCTGGCTGTCGATGCGTTCGAGCGGCAGGTTGAAGAGCGCCGCATTCGGGCTCCGTTTGCGGGCCAGGTGGTGGCAGTGGGCGTTGGCCTGACAAGCATGCGCGGCCCGCTGGAGCCGCCGGAGCGCCGCGCCGAGGTACCGGCTTTCTCACCGTTCATGGTCATCGTTGTACCGCAGCCGGTCGAATTGATCGTATCCAGCCAGAGCGCACGCGCCTCGGACCTGGCCGTTGGCCAGCGTGTTACCGCGGTCCATCGTTGGGCGCAGGACAAGCCGTTTCCCGTGCGCGTTGCCCAGTTGCCAATCATTTCCTCGGGAGATCGCTTTACGCCGGGGTTTCCTGGCTCAATCCATCTCACGATCGAGGGCGACTCTCCGCAGCTTGTTGCCGGTGAGTTTATCAACATTGAAGTTGTTGCCGCGGTGCAGGAGGATACGCTGGTTCTGCCGGACGCGGCCGTGCGCCGGTTCGGCGGCCGCACCTTCGTGGTTGTCCAGGATGGAGACCGCCAGAGGCGTGTCGACATTCGCATAGGCCTCGAAAGCCAGGGCATGGTCGAGGTGTTGGAAGGATTGAACGAGGGCGATATCGTTGTGGGTAGGTAGATGTCTTTCTATCTCCGTTTTCTCGGGCTTGCGCTGCGCCGTCTCTCCAGCCGGCCCGGCCTGACTCTGCTGTCTCTGCTCAGCATCATACTGGCGATCGGCATGGTTGCCAGCATTCCGATCTTCTCGCAGGGGGTCAGCTACCTGCTGCTCCAGGACGAGTTGGCCGAAATCGGGGCCACATTCCACCGTCCGCCCCTCACGATGCGCTTCTATTTCATCGTACCAAAGCGACGCGCCCTGTCGCTGGACAGTGCCCTCCGACTTGAAGGCAACTTTCGCACGATTGTTGAGCGGGAGACCGGCCTATCCGTTGCCGATACCCTCACCTATGTCGCTAGCCCCGGAATGACGATCCAACCCTTGACCGAGGACACCGTCTACACCCAGTTGAAAGAAAACGTAATCGTCGAGAACGTTCAGTTCGCGGTCGTCACCGGTATCGAGGAACGAATCTCGATTGTGGAGGGCCTGCCTTACGGGACTGAGAGCGCTGAGGGCGGTGTGCCTGTCTGGCTGTACGCGGAAAAAGCTGCCGAGATGGGGTTCCAGGTGGGCGAGACCTATCAGATGGTTGAGGGCGGCTCCAGCCGGTCGATTCCGATCCGTATCGCGGGTATCTGGGAGCCCGCAGACCCGTCCGACTTTTACTGGTCGGCGACGACAATTTCGTGGCGCAAGCTGCTGCTGGTAACCGACAGCGTCTACCGGCGTGCGGTCGAGACCGAAATCAGCCGCAAGACCGGCATCGCGGTCTGGTATCTCAGCCCGGATGAAGGGGCGCTGCAACTCCATCAGGCTGATGCCGTTGCCAACGGTCTGCGCATCGTGCCAAGCCGGGCCGACCTGGTCTTTCCAGGAACGAAGATGGATGTTTCGCCGGAGAGGCCCTTAAACCGTTACTTGCAGCGAAGGGCGAGCCTGTCGGCGCTGCTGGTCGGCTTCAGCCTGCCGGCGCTCGGCCTGCTGCTCTTCTTTCTGTGGATCCTATCGCATGTGACGGCTCAGTTTCAGCAGGAAGAGGTCGCGATTCTGGCGTCGCGCGGGGCCGGCCGCCGCTTTGTCGCGTTTCTGATCCTGCTGGAAACGCTGCTCCTGCTCGCCGTCGGCATTCCGCTGGGCCTGGGCGCCGGCTACGTTATGGCGCGAGCGATGGGGCTGGCATCGGGTTTCCTGCTCTTTACGCCGCGCGCCGGCATTCCGGCGACGCTGCTGGAGGTAGACTGGCGGCTCGTCGGCCTGGCCCTGTTGCTGCTGGTCCTCGCGCGCGGCATTCCTGCGCTGCGCGCGGCGCGCGGCGGCATCGTCCAGCATCTGCGCGTCCGCTCCCGTCCGCGTGCTGCGATTACAACGCTGCTGCTGGTTGGCGACGGCGCGCTTATTGCCCTGAGCTGGTACGCCTATCAGCAGTTGAGCCAGCGCGGCACGCTGGGCATCATCGGTTGGGAGCCGAGCGGCGACCCCTTTCGCGACCCGTTGCTGCTGCTTGCGCCTTCACTCTTCGTTTTC
>DAOUHX010000297.1:0-15660 GCA_034428395.1 Caldilineaceae bacterium | reverse complement strand
TCCGTTGCGCCAGTGGAAGCTGACCGACGAGGACTGGCGAAACCGGAAGAAGCGTGATGCGTACGAAGAGGCGATAGAGGAGATGGTGCAAAAGACCGACACGGTGCTGGCGCCATGGACGATTGTTGCAGCCGAGTCGAAACGATTCGCGCGCATCAAGGTACTGGAGACTGTGATTCAGAGTGTAGAGGCGGCGCTGGGCTGATAGAGGATGAATTGGGCAAGCCACTGCAACATTGAAGGAATTTCTGTCCACCGAGCTCAGAATGGGCAGGAGATTTATACAGGTTCGGAGAGCACAAAAGTGAGGAGGCGCAAGGACTCAACTTTCGCGACTCCTCCGCGGCCATTTCGTTGAAAATTCGCACGAAGACGACCACTCTTCTTTGACAATGGATTTGGCAGACAAGGTAGTACTCATCACAGGGGCGGCATCCGGTATCGGACGGGCCAGTGCGCGTCGCTTTCTGGCCGAAGGGGCAACCGTGCTGGCCTGCGATATCGATGAAGACGGGTTGGCGTTGTTGGCCGCCGAACTCGAGCAGGATAGGCTGCATTGCGTCGTTTGCGACGTGACGCGGCGAGCGGACGCAGAGGCAAGCGTGGACTACGCGGTTGCGCAATGCGGCGGGCTGGACTGCCTGGTCAACTCGGCGGGCATTACACCGCGAACATTGCCGCCCGCTGCCGATTTTGAAGCCCGCTGGGACGCTGTAATGGAGGTCAATGCCAAGGGGGTCTTCCTGATGTCGCACGCGGCCCTTGCGGTGATGCGCCCCGCCGGCCGCGGATCGATCGTGAACCTGGTTTCGATCATGGGGATGGTCGCCTACCCGACATCGCTGCCCTTTTCGGACGGCTACACCGCCTACCCGCACAGCAAAGGGGCGGTGGTGCAGATGACCAAGGAGATGGGCGTTCGCTTTGCCAGTGAAGGGGTCCGGATCAATGCAATTGCGCCGGCCTTTGTCTATACGCCGCTGACGGCGAACGTGACTGGCGACCCGGAAATACACGCGGAGATGCGGCGGCTGCACCCGATGGGCCGGATGGGCCAGCCGGAGGAGATCGCGGCGGTGGTTGCGTTTCTGGCCTCCGAAGATGCTTCGTTTGTGACAGCGAGCGTTTGGCCGGTGGACGGCGGGTACACGGCGCAGTAGGAGAAGCTGATGTTTGCCGGCGTTGGCTCAAAGTACCATTAGCCAGTTGCAACTTGAGCAAGCTGCCCAAACATTCGAAGACTGGGGATCTCCACACCTCTGTGAGCATGGTCTGCGTCTGCCAAAGTCGCCTTTGGCCACAGAGACCAAACGCCGTCCGGAATGAAGACGCGCTTCAGCACAGACGACTGGTACAGCCGCTGGAAAAACCACTGCAAGACGATTCCTCGACCTTATATTCGTTCAATTCACACCAACTCAACTCACGAGCCAGTTCCTGATAGGCGCCAAACATTGGTCCTATCATCATCGTCTTCCTTTTGAATGCTGCAGTAGGCAGAGTGTCTGAGCCTTCGCCACGTTAGCCGAGGCCTCAGGAGTCTCGCAGAGCCCGCCACACGCGTTCGGGGGTGAAGGGAATCTCTCTGATTCGCACTCCGGTGGCGTCGAAAATTGCACTGGCAATGGCGGGCGCCATACCATCCATCGGGATCTCGGCGACGGCCTTGGCGCCAAATGGTCCGGTCGGCTCGTAGGTCTGTATCAGGATGGTATCCAGTAGCGGCATTTCGTCAGCGGCCAGAATGCGGTAGTCGCCGAATCTGCCGACTTGCAGGCGTCCCTTCTCGTCATAGGGCATCTCCTCGCACAGGGCGTAGCCGAGCGCTTGGGTCATGCCGCCTTCGACCTGGCCGCTGGCGGTCACGGGGTTGATGGCTACGCCGCAGTCGACCGCCATCACCGCCTTTTCGACCGTCACTTGACCGGTTTCAGTGTCCACCTCCAGCGCGGCATACTGGGCGGCGAAAGGAGGAGGGCTGACGTAACTCATGTGGCTGGCGGTGGCCATGATCTGATGCTGTTCTTCCTGATGGATGCTGTGAAGAGCAAGCTTTTCGAGGGAGACAGAACGGCCATCGGGGGCGTGAATGTGCTTGTCCTCCAGCCAAAGCTGCTCGGTGCTTGCGCCAACGAGCAGATGCGCGGCGGCGTGGCTTCGAATCTGGAGGCTCACGTCTTCGGCTGCCTTCAGCACGGCGCCACCGGAGATGTAGGTGGTACTGCTGGCGTAGGCGCCCGTGTCAAAGGGCGTAAAGTCGGTATCGCTGCTGTAGATGAGGACTTGCTGGAGGGGGACGCCGAGGGCTTCAGCGGCAATCTGTGCGAGGACGGTATCAGAGCCGGTCCCGAGGTCGGTTGCTCCGACGAGCAGGTTGAATGAGCCGTCGTCGTTGAGTTTGATGCTGGCGGCGCCCATGTCCAGCCCGGCGATGCCGGTGCCGTGCATACATATTGCAAGACCGATGCCGCGGCGGATGTTGGGTCGGTCCGGTGGGGCCTTCCACTCTGGGTCGTTGCGTCGAGTCCATTCGATTGAGGTTGCTCCGGCTTCGACACACTCGTCGAGCCCATTGCTCTGCACGGTTTGAGGGAAACCCTCGCGGCCTTCGCCCATTGCAACGGCCATTGGCAACGCCTGTCCTTCTTTGACCCAGTTCTTGCGTTTGAACTCCACGGGGTCAATGCCAGAGGCCAGCGCCATTTCCTCCATGTGTTGTTCCAACCCAAAGAGGGCCTGGGGTGCGCCGTAGCCTCGAAACGCGCCGGGCACCGGCTTATTCGTGTAGATGACATCGCAGTCGAAGCGGGCCGCGGGGAGCCAGTAGGTGCTGAGGGCGCGGAAGCCGGTGACCATTTGCACTGTGAGACCGTGGGTCCCGTAGGCGCCGGTGTCGGCCACGACTCGCACGTCCATACCGACCAATTTGCCATCGGCGTCGATGCCGCTGCGAAAGCGCAACAACTGCGGGTGGCGCGTGCGCGCGGAACTGAACTCCAGTTGGCGCGTATATTCAAACTTGACCGGTCTGCCGGTAGCGATGGTCAGATGGGCGCACAGGTCCTCGATTAACATTTCCTGCTTGCCGCCGAATCCGCCGCCGATACGCGGTTTGACAACTCGAATGCGTCGAACCGGCAGGCCAAGCAGCGGGGCAACCATACGGCGTACGTGGAAGGGCACTTGTGTACTCGTGCGAATGACGAGGCGGTCGTCTTCATCCCAATAGGTGATAGCGACATGGGGCTCGATGCTGGCCTGCTGCACCTGATGCACACGGTACTCGCTTTCAAAGACGAATGCGGCGGAGGCCAGGGCTTCATCCACGTCGTTGTGGTCCACGCGCAGCTTAACGGCGATGTTGCGTGCGGGATCGTGGACCATTTGGGCGTCGTCTTCGTCGTGAATCACGGGCGCGCCGGGTTGCATCGCGTCTTCAGGTGAGAAGACGGCGGGCAATTCCTCGTATTCGACGCGGATTCGTTCCAATGCCTCCTGCACGAGTTCGGGCGTCTCGGCTGCGACGGTCGCCACGCGGTCGCCCACGTATCGGACCTTAGAATCGAGGCTTACCTGGTCGTAGGGAGGCGGCTGAGGATAACTTTGTCCGCCGCTGGCATAGATGACACGCGGCAGGTCGGCGTAGGTCTGAACGGCGTGGACGCCAGGGATAGCCAGCGCTTCGGAGGCATCTATCGAGCGGATGCGGGCGTGGGCGACCGGGCTGGTGAGGAGGCCGGCGTAGAGCATACCGGGCATTTCGACATCGTCGGTAAAGACGGGGCGCCCCTTGGCCAATTTGAAAGCATCGACCTTGGGCTCGGGCTTGTTGACGACCTGAGTTTGGGGCGGAGCAAGCGTGACGGTTACGCTTTGGGTCTGGGTAAGCGTATCCTGCCCGCCATCGTGCCACCCATTGGGCGGCGGCTCGTTTTCGGCGCCGTCCGCGGGCCATTCGCGGGTCGTCGGCGCGTCGCGCACGTCTATTTGGGGCGGGTGGGTCGACTCTCCTCTCAGCTGGGCCGCGGCTCGCAGAATCGCCTGGACCGGTTTCACGTACCCAGTACAACGGCAGAGAACGCCGGCGATAGCAGTACGGACGGCGGCTTCGCTGGGACGCGGGTCTGTGTCGAGAAGGTCCTGGGCGGCCAGGATCTGTGCGGGCGTGCAGTAGCCGCATTGGATTGCGCCGCATTCGATGAATTGTTGTTGCAACGCGGAGACCGGTGAGTTGAGACGGTCCGCTTCGTCTATCTCCAGCCCTTCCAGGGTGATTATTGATGCGCCATCGGCTTGAGAGGCAAGGAGGACACCGCTATTGACGAGACGGTAGCTGGTCGGGCGGTCGGGCGTCCTGGTTAAGAGGAGTGCGTCCGAGCCGCTCTCACCGGTCTCGTCGCCGTGCTTAAGGCTGAAGAAGCGAAGACGACGGAGGGCCGTACGCAGCAGTTCGCCCGGGCGGCAGTCGAAGCGGTGGAGGGTTCCATTGATGGTAAGGGAAACTGGTTTTTGCATAATCCTGGGTCTGGAATGGGCAGGGAAGTGTGGCCAATTACAACTGATCGCCGGACATACAGGCTAACGCCCGCTTGCGCACGATCTCGGACATCGTCAGCCTGTATTCGGCACTGCCCTTGAAGTCGTCTGGAGGACTGAGCTCGCTTCCCGACAAGAGTGGCCGCGTGCCGACTCCACAGAGGCCGATACGGACCGCTCCTGGCGAAACAGATGGCGCTTGAGATGAGCCTCCGTTCGGGACTTCAATTGCAATGGCTGCGACGATACAGCGATCCATAGGCGTACGGGCAATACGCGCGTGCCCGCTTACGGACTGTGCCAGCGACAATCTCATCTCGGTAATGAGTTCCGCCCTGAGCGTCTGTTGCGATTGTCTTGAGATGTAATCCTCAAATGATTGGACCGTTTCGACTTCATCGCGGTTGAGGGTCACGATCGCGGCGTCGAGCGCCAGCAGCGCGGCGAAGAGTTCGCTATCGGGCTGGGCCAGAGCGATGAGGCCGCCCACGGTGGCGGCGTTGCAGAGGTTTTGAGGTCCTTCAAAACGGGCCGTTCGCGGCAAGATCCCGCCAGCTATAGAAACGCAGGCAGGATGTTGGGCCAGATCTGTGATCGTCGTCATCGCGCCGATACGCAGGTGATGCCCTTCCCGCTCTATGAAGGAGAGATCGAGGCCGGCAAGGTCGACGACACCGTCCACATCGCGGCGCTGCCGCGTTTCGAGCGCAGGGACCAGATGTGTGCCGCCGGCAAGAGGGAGGCGCCGCGAACGGGGGTCTGCCAGAAGTTCCAGTGCCTGCGAAACTGTCTCGGGTCTGTGATATTCTTGAAGAATCGCCATATCGAAAGCTTAGAAATCCCAATTCGCGCGGGTAGATTGCGCCTCGCGGCGCTGCAATTTGCCTTCGCCCACTGCCTTCTCCGCTAGGCACCCGGAGGCGGATCCGGCGCAAGGTCCAGTTCCTGCAGCAGGCCGACGAGGCTGAAATTCATTGCGAGGACGACTGCCGCCGGCGTGAGCAAGAAGATGGGAAGGACGGTAGCAACACTTACAACGATTAAGAGGACCTGAAACAGGAACATCAGGAAGGTGTATAGAGGATGGCGCAGAGCAAGAATGAAGGAATTGCGCAGCACCATTTTCAGGCTCATTTCGTCCTGCTGCCAAAGGAGGGGGAAGAAGTACTGTCCGGCCATGAGTATGATCAACAGAATCCAGACCCAGACAATGCTTATGATGCGCGCCCAGTCGGCCGGGCTGCTTCCGTAGAATCGAATGTTCATTACGACGCCGGCGACGAGCAAAATGTTGACGCCGAGCAGCAGCCAGCTCTTGCCAATCGTCTCGCGTGCGCCGTCCCAGAAGAAACCGCTGTCTACGCGGCGGTAGTTGGCGACCCGGTTGGCGGCGTTGTGGATGCCGGCGGTAACGGGCGCGGCGGGCAGGACGAGAAAGACTCCGACCCACCATAGAACGCTGAGCCAGACCCACAGCAACAGGTCCTCGTAAAGCGCTTTGATGGTGCGCCACATTACTGTAAATGCCTTCATTCCGGTATCACAATACCCGTGTAGATTGGCGATGGACGCCTGACTCCGCTCCATTATATCCGCCACAGATCTGAAATGGCAAGAGTTGGCACTGTGCCAAAATGAGAGGGAATTCCAGGTGTCTGGGTTCGCGTGTTTGCGTCTCCAATCGCGGGTGCATCCCAGAACAGGGGCCAGGGATGTCGGAAAGCGTTTGCGCGCCGGCGTTGGCCGGGTCGTCGGGTGCGGCGGACGAGCATCGCCTGGGCGTCATCACACTACCGGCAGATGCCCGCCTGTTTCATCCGTTGCTGAACGCAGTTTCCGGCCGCGGATTGGACGGTGGCAGGGATGGAGGCACCCGGCCTTTTGGGCGAGTTGAGGACCTCGTTGCGGGTCATTGCGCCTGTGCGTGCCGAAATCAGGGTCGAAGCCGGTGGCGGCGCCTGTCTCCTTGTCGGTGGAGTCGCGTATGCGGTCAAGAATGCGGCTGAATCTGTTCAAATCTGGCCCAAGAGCGTCCAAGTGTGACGCAAAGTGGCTGCGAAGTTTTGGGAAATCGGGTATCGACAGGGTATCGATAGGGTATCGAATTGCTTGTTTTGGCCAGATGGGCCTAACTTTGAAAAATTTTTCGGTCTCCTCGTGACAGGATATCGGCATGGACTCTCGTAGCGGGATACGACCGCTGTCGGTTCCCTGTCGTTTTTGTCGTGAAAACGCGCAAAATATGTCGTTTTGAGTGCAGAAAGTGCGCAAAACAACGACAGCTGCATGCTTTTCGTGACAGGATACAGAGCCGGGTGCCGGCGGCGCCGACATGGGCTGCATGGCGGGTGTCATTGCACTGTGGGTGGGCGGCGCGGCGGACGGCAGTTCTGCGCATTTCTAGTTGTTACCGGCAGAGCCCGGAGCGAAGTTCGCTTGGGGCAGGATTGGGACCTTCGGTTGGGAGCGGGTCGACATGGTTTGTGGCCTGGGCATGGAGGGCGGGCATATGTGTGTATGCAGCGCGATCGGGTCCAGCCTAGGTGTGTTCGGACTCGACCTTGCAGTATAGCACGTTTCGGAGTCTCTTGCTGGGGACGGCGGGACCGGATTGCGGCACTGCAGTGGATAGTGGATAGTTGTCAGTGGCCGGTTGCCAGTGGCGAGGAACCGGTGGGGAAGGTGGGAGCCGGTCGAACGGGGATCGGCTGGCGACGAGCTGGTGACGAGCAGGTACGGTGGCGTCACATCCCGGTCGCTGACACACTTGCTGGGGACGCGCACGCACGGTAAGCGTCACTTCCCGGTGGCTGACACACTTGCTGGGGACGCGCGCGCACGGTGGCATAGCTTCAGGGGGGCGTTGCGGGGGGTGTCCCCCCGCACAAGGGAGGGCCGGAACGGCCCGACCGTCCAACTGCAGTGGGCAGAGGATAGTGGTTAGTGGTCAGGAATTGCAGGGGGCGGGAATGGCTCGATTTCTGCCGGAGGTACGGGGAGTTGAACCCCTATTTTGGACTGCACACTCTGATCGCAAGGCACTGGTAGTATTGAAACGGCTGCTGCTATAATGTGGAGACGGAGCCGGACCTGAATGGCGAACTGAAAGCTGAAGAGGATTACCGATGTCAGATCAAGCCAGAAAGATCCTTGTGTGCGTTGCCTGGCCCTATGCCAACGGCGAAAAGCACATCGGACAGATCGCGGGCGCCTACTTGCCGCCGGACATCTTTGCCCGCTACCAACGCATGGCCGGGAACGACGTGTTGATGGTCAGCGGTTCGGACACGCATGGCACGCCGATAACGCTGCAGGCTGAGAAGGAGGGGATTGATCCGGCCGCGGTGGTGGACAAGTACCACGAGATGTTCGTGGACGGCTGCCTGGCGATGGGCTTGACATTCGACCTTTACACGCACACCGATACACAGAACCATTGGGACATTACACAGCAGGTATTCCGGCGTCATCTGGCGAACGAGTTCATCTATACGGAGGTACAGAAGCAGTGGTACGACCCGGAGGCGGGGCGGTTCTTGGCCGACCGGTATGTGGAGGGGAGATGTCCATTCTGCGGCTATGCCGGCGCGCGCGGGGACCAGTGCGACGAATGCGGCCGCCTTTACGACGCGCTCGAATTGACCGATACACGCTCCAAGTTGAGCGGCAGCACAGAACTGGAGGTGCGGGAGACCGAGCACTTCTTTCTCGACCTGGGCGCTCTCAACGAACCATTGCTGGCGTGGATTAGCAGCGGAAAGGAGCACTGGCGCAGCAACGTGCTCAACTTTACGCAGGGGCAGTTGAACCTGAAGGAGCTGCGCGGGCGCGCCATCACACGTGACATTGACTGGGGCATCGACATTCCGTTGGAGGGCTACGAAGACAAGTGCATTTACGTTTGGTACGATGCGGTGCAGGGGTACCTGAGCGCGGCGATCGAGTGGGCGGAGCTGGGCGGTGGGGAGTGGCAGGCATGGTGGGACCGCGACCAGGCGCCGGATGCCCGCCATTACTACTTCATCGGCAAGGACAATATCCCGTTTCACACGCAGATCTGGCCGGGAATGATCATGGCCTACAACGACGAATCGGGAGATAGGGAACTGCCGCCACCAAGCCTGTCCGAGACGGCGAAGGGGCTGGCGACGGCAGGTCTCAATTTGCCATACGACGTACCGGCGAATGAGTACCTCAACTTCGGCGGCGCCCAGTTCAGCACCAGCCGCGGCAACGTCATCGGCTGGAATACGGTGTTGGAGGCGTACCAGCCCGACGCGTGGCGCTATGTGTTGACTGCGATGTCGCCGGAGAGCGCGGACTCCGAGTTCACGTGGCCTGATTTCATCGAGTTGGTCAACAATGAATTGGTGGCGAATTGGGGCAACCTGGTGAACAGGGTGCTGGGATTTGCCTACCGGCGGTTTGACGGCGCGGTGCCGCAACCCGGCCGGTTGGACCCAGTCGACGAAGCCGTTCTGGCAGAGATAGGCGCGGGATTCGAGAGCGTGGCAGCGCTCTATGAGGCCGTCAGGCTGAAGGCCGCACTTCAGGAGGTGCGACGCCTCAGTCAACGCGTAAACCAGTATCTGAACGAGAAGGAGCCGTGGCGCACAATTCAGGCCGAACCTGAGGCGGCGGCCACGGCTGTGTACGTCGCGCTGCAGGCCATAGACTGGTTGAAGCTGATGTGGGCGCCGATCCTCCCGCACAGCAGTGAACAGCTGCACGTCTATCTGGGCTATACGCAGCCGCTTTTCGGCCGGTTGAACACGTCGTCGGTAGAGGACGCGCGCGGCGCGCACCTGGTACTCCGCTACGACCACGCCGATGCCAGCGGTGTCTGGCAGGCCTCGATTCTGCCGGCCGGCCAGGTGTTGCAAAAGCCGGCGCCGTTGTTTGCCAAGTTGGATCCTGCGGATGTACTGGGCGAGGAATTGGACGGGTGAGGGGTGGGAGAGTCTTCGTACAGCCGCGCGACCTCTTATATTCTGCTCCTCATACTGCTCGTCTACCTGGCACTGGCGACGATATTCGCGGTCAAGACCCCTCCCTGGCAGAATCCCGATGAACCAGCCCACTACAACTACATAGCCGACTTGGCGTCCGATCGACGTTTGCCCCTGCTGGAAATGGGCGACTATGACGGGGCCTACCTTGAGCGGTTGAAAGCGGAAAGATTTCCGCCTGGCTTGTCGATCGAACCGGTTCGCTACGAGTCTCATCAGCCGCCGCTCTATTATGTTCTATCGGCGCCGGTCTACTGGGTGAGCGGAGGAAGCCTGTTGGCCCTGCGGCTGTTCGGAGTCGTCCTGGGGGCAGGGGTCGTGACGATTGTGTTTCTGTGCGCGCGCGTGGTGCTGCCTGAGTCTCCTCACATTGGCCTGGGCGCGGCCGCGTTCGCCGCGTTCCTGCCGATGCACATCGCGTTAATGGCGTCGGTCAACAACGATGCGCTGGCTGAGCTGGTAATCGCTGGGGCGATTCTGGCCCTGTTACGCTGGCAAAAAGCGGCCAACTTTGGGGGAGAGGGAGAAGAATCGCGGGCCAAAAGCTACCGTTTGCTGCTTGCAACAGGCACTCTTATCGGCGCCGGCTTTCTCACCAAGGCCACCGCCTACACTCTCCTGCCGGTCGCGTTGTTTGTCGTGATCGGCAAAGGCTATTGGCTAAGGCGCGGGCGAGAGCTGTCAATGAAAGGGCTATTGGCGCAGGTCGCGTTGCTTGCCGCGCCCGCACTTGCTATCGGTCTGCCTTGGTGGATACGAAATATGAGGGCCTATGGCGCCTGGGACTTACTTGGGCTTGCCTGGCACGATTTGGTGGTAACCGGGCAGCCGACAGCGAAGGTTTGGATCGCTGAGAATGGATGGAGTGCTTACTGGGAGCGGGCATGGACATTCACGAGTAAGAGTTTCTGGGGCGTGTTTGGGTGGCTGGGCGTTTTTATGGATGCGCGCATTTATACGGCGCTCCAGGTGTTGTCGGTTATGGCAGTTGTGGGCGTGGTGCTCTGGTGTTGGCGCTGCAAGAGCAGGGGAAGGGTTCAGAGGACCGACCTATTCTCAACTCCCTGGGCGCCGCTTATCCTGTTATGGCTGGGAACTTTTGCGGCATACGCATGGTACAACCTCGGTTTCTTACAGCATCAGGGCCGCTATCTCTTTCCGGCGCTTCCGGCCTGGAGTTTGTTTTTCGCGCTGGGTTGGTGGAGCGTTCTGGGAAGGCGAGGAAGTGTTGTTGCCGGGGGTGTGCTGCTGGCGCTTGCGGCGGCGCGTCTTCTGACAGGTATAGCATCCGGCGACTTCGACAGTTGGGCGATGCTTTTGTACTGTGCAGCGGGCATCGGCTTACTCATGCACGGGCTGCTGTTGACGCGTTTCACGAAGTTGTTGGCCGAGAGATATGGCGTCCGTTGGGCGTTGCCGGAGCTGCTGCGGCCTGTCCTCTTCGTCGGCATGTTTGCGGCAATGGTTGGCCTGGACATCGCAATCCCGTTCCTGTATATTGTTCCTCAGTTGGAGGCCTAATCGGTAGCTTTTTGGCTTGCGGACTGCCGGCGTACCCAGTGCAGGCCGCCGCATGGAAGGCTCAGTTTTTGACCTATGAGCGCAATCACGCCAGTTGGGACAACACGACGAGAAGCCCGACCGCCCAGTGGCGGCGAGTATCTGCTAATCTGGTTCTGCGTTGCTGTTGTGGCGACAATTGGTGCATTCGCGGGCCTGCAATTCTGGCACGCCGACCGCATCTTCAGCGGCGTGCACGTTGCTGGCGTACCGGTCGGTGGGGAGACGCGCGCGGCGGCCTTGCTGCGTCTGGATAAGGAGTTGTCGCCGTACCCTCTGGCGCCGATTTTTCTGGAGTTTGAAGGTCGGCAGTGGGCGCTGGGCACCGATCTGTTGACGCCTCAGGCCGATCTGGAAGAAGCGGTTAATCGCGCCTATTCGGTTGGGCGGGAGGGTGGGATGGCCGAACGGGCCTTGGACCAGTGGCAGGCGATCACCGGCCAGGCGACAATCTGGCCGGTGGTGGTGATAAGTGAGGGGACGGTCCGCCAAGTCGTGGGTAGTGCGGCGGCGGAAGTGCGGCAGCCGGGTCGACCTGGCATTGAGGTGGGCAGTTATTCGCTTCCGCCGCGGCAAGGTCTGGATGTTGACATCGCGGCCACAGCGCAGCTGGTATTGGCGCAGGCAGCCAGCGGCCAATCCGGATCTGTCCCGCTGCAGACATTCAGTACATCGCCACCGCAAAACACACGCGCCGCAGCGACAGATGCGCCGGACGGCAGCGCGTTTTCTCTGCCCCAACCCATTGTCCTACGACACGAGGCTTCGGGAATTGGATTCGCCCTGGACGCGGCGCTCTTGGAGAGAATCATGCCCAGCGGCGACCCTCAGTCGCTGAATGAAGAGGCTTTGCGAATTGTCGTTGCGGGCTGGGCGAGGCAAGTTTCCTACCCGGCGCAGGATGCCCGCCTGCGCTTCGATGACGGCAGTGGACAGGTTACGGTGCTACAGCCGAGCCAGGCGGGCCAGCGGTTGAATGTCGACCTGACAGTGGAGGCGGTGCGCAGGGCGCTGGCCACCGAACAGAGGACAGCGGACCTGCCGATTATAGCCGTTCAGCCGGCGGTAGATTCAGGGCGACTGGACGAGCTGGGCATCAAGGAACTGATCGCCAGCGGTACAACCTACTTCAAGGGCAGCAGTGCGACGCGCGTATACAACATCGAGGTCGCCGCCGAAAAGTTTGTTGGCGCGGTAATACCTCCGGGGGGCATTTTCAGTTTCAATTCGACGATTGAGGCGGTAAGCGGGGCGAACGGCTTTGAGGATTCGGCGATCATCTGGGGCGACCGTACAGCGATCGGCATCGGTGGCGGCGTGTGTCAGGTGAGTACAACGGTGTTTCGTGCCGCGTTGGCGGCTGGATTCCCACTGCTGGAGCGCCACAATCACGGCTACGTCGTGAGCTGGTACGGCGAGCCCGGATTCGACGCTACGATCTTCACGCCATACGTCGATTTCAGATTCCTTAATGACACCGACGCCCATCTACTGGTCCAGCCGGTTGTTGATACCGTGGACGGCATTCTTTCCTTCCGCATTTACGGCACCAGGCCGGACCGGGAAGTGGAGATTAGCGAGGCGGAGTACAAGGATATCAAGAAGCCCGGGGACCCCGTCTACCAGGAGGATGCGACACTCGAAGCCGGCCAGATCAGGCAGGTGGAGTGGGCCAAAGAGGGGATGACCGCGACGGTGATCCGCACCGTTACCGAAAACGGCGAGAGCCGGAAGGAACCGATTGTATCGGTCTACCGGCCTTGGAATGCGATGTTTCTCTACGGGCCCGGCACAGTGATTCCCGGCGTGACCGACGTGGATGAGGAGGCCGAGGCGGATCCGGAGCGAGAGGGCTCTGAAGAAGCGCAGGACGAATGAGATTGGCCGACAACTGTCCGCAGATGGCGCTCGATTCCGGCCCCCTTGACGTTAATCTCTCCGCTGGCAGATGCTCCTGACAGTTGACATTGGCAACAGCAACATAAAACTGGGCGCGTATCCCGGACGGTCCCGCGACCCCGATGCAGGTGATGGCGGACCGGGCGATGACGGTGCCCCGCTTGCCAATTGGCGGCTGCCGACCGATCGGCAATTGCGGCTGGAGTCGTATCGCCGTCGCTTGGACCAACTTGGGGAAGAGGGCGGGTTTGGCAAAATCGGTTTTCAGGACGCGGCCCTCTGCAGCGTCGTTGAACCGTTGACCTGCCTGTGGCGAAATCTCCTGACGGAGATGTTGGGGCGGGAGCCGTTCGTTCTAGATCAGAGGATGGACGCGGGGATGCCGCTAGCGGTGCCTTACCCGGAAAGGGTTGGCATGGACCGGCTGGCAGATGCCGTGGCCGTGCATCGGCGCAGCCCGGGCGCGGCGGTGGCCGTGGACTTTGGAACGGCGACTACCTTCAATGTTGTCGACGCGCAGGGTCGGTTCCGCGGGGGGGCAATCGCACCGGGACTGGGTACGATGGCGGTCTCGCTTGCGGAGCGGGCGACCTCGATTCCAAGAGTGGAGCTGAAACCACCCGGTTCGGCTATCGGTGAAGACACGGAAGAGGCACTTAAGTCTGGAATCGTCTTGGGCTACGCCGGGCTTGTAGAGGGGCTGCTTGCGCGTATCGGTAGCGAAATCAACGCGCCCGTCAATGTCATTGCAACTGGCGGGCTAGGCCACATCATAACACCGCTTACAAACGCCATAGACGCCTATGACCCCTGGCTGACCCTTGCGGGCATCCGGGCTTTGTACTACCTCAACGCCGTGCAAGCCGGTAAGTAGAGTTGGACAAGCCCCTTCACTGATTGCTTCATACTCCCAGCAGGTCCCTGTAGCAACGCAGAGTCGTGGCGGCCGTTCTCTGCCAGGAAAACTGGTTCGCCCGCTCCAGGCCCCGTGCGCTGAGGTCGGCTCGCAGAGGGTCGTCCTCAAGCAGTGCGTTCATTGCCTCTTTGATTGCGTCCACAGAGTGGGGATCGAATAGCCGGGCGGCTTCGCCAGCGATCTCCGGCAGGCTGGATGTGTTGGCGCAAGCCACCGGCGTCCCGCACGACATCGCTTCCAACAGCGGCAGGCCGAATCCTTCATACAGGCTCGGGAAAACGAAAACAGTAGCCGCGCTGTAGAGCGCCGGCAGGTCGGCGTCATCGACCGCGCCGAGGAAGCGCACCGACTCACCAAGTCCAAGTTGTGCCGCCCGTTGTAGGGGCTGCGGGTAACGGCGGTCCCAGAAGCCGCCGATGATGAGCGGCGGAGTATGCCGGGTGCTCAGCTGTGAAAAGGCGTCGATCAGGGCTGGCAGGTTTTTGTGCGGCTTGTTTGCTCCGAAGTAGAGGACAAACCGGGTGGGCAGATCGTACTTGGCGCGAATGCGTTCGATTTCAGCAGAGGGCTGGGGTTGAAAGCGAGGGTCGGTGGCGAGAGGCGTCAGGCTGATATTCTCAGGTTGGACCGAAAAATACCGAGTCAGATCGGCGCGTGTGGCTTCAGAAACGGTTAGGATGAGACTAGCGGCCCGCAGGGCAACCGACGCCGCAATCCGGAAGAATATCCTGGCCTTCAGCGACACTGTTTGCGGATACAGGAGCGGCGTGACGTCGTAGAAGGTCAGGACTGTGGGCATTCCGGTATGGTAGGGATAAAGGTAGTAGGGGCAGTGGTAGAGTGCCGGCCCGGACAATGGCAGGCGCCTCAGAAGATTGGGGATGCGCCACTGCTGACTTGCGCCAAACGGGGACACTGAGACAGGGATTGAGCGAAACTCAGCGGCGGGCAGGGAATCACCGGGAGTTTCCGGGCTGGCCAAGTCGCCGAGGAGGGTCAGCTGCTCACCGGGAGCGAGCGATGCATGCAGAGACTGCGCCAGGTTGGCCACGTAGCGTCCGATGCCGGGGAAGTGTGGGGTGGCCGTTCGAACGTCGAGAATGTAGTGACTCATCGGTTTTCCGGAGAGGAGTTTCTGGTTGGCTGGTCGCAGGGAGCAGTCGGCAACGACCCGAGAGTTTGCGCACTAACATTGAGGTAGGACGGAAAGGGCCTCATTGTAAAGGGAAACGGTCCTTCGGATCATCATCGGCAGCGTAAACTCATCCCGCACACGCTTAGCGCCAGCGGCCCCCATTTGCGAACGCAGGTTGGCGTCTGCCAGCAGCCGGTTGATGGCTGAGGACAGTGCCCGGAAGTCGTTGGGCGGAACGACCAAGCCGGTTTCTTCGTGGCGGTTGACGTAGGATGTGCCTGTTCCCAGTTCAGTACAAATAACGGGCAAGCGACAGGCCATCGCTTCCAACTGGACGATGCCGAGGGCTTCGGCGCGGTTGGTGGAGGGCAGCAAAAAGAGCTGTGCAGCATAGCGAGCAGCCAGGGCCTCCGGCTCAGTGCATTCTCCGAGAAAAGAGATTCTGTCTGCCAGTTGCAGCGTGCCGGCCAGTTTCTGCAAGTCGCGCCGCATTGGGCCGTCGCCGACGATCAGGAGGTGGGCATCGTCGACGCTGCGCATGGCGCGGATCAGCACGTCGACGCCCTTGTAGTGGCGCAGGCGGCCAATGAAGAGCAGCAGCGGGC
>DAOUHX010000296.1:0-6527 GCA_034428395.1 Caldilineaceae bacterium | reverse complement strand
CCCGAGTATATTCTGGTTGAGACCAGTGGTGTCTCAGATCCACTCGAAGTCGCTTTAACGTTTCGGGCGATTCAGGGCGTGCAGATCGACAGCATCCTGACCGTGACGGATGCCGAACAGATCCTGAGCCTCGACAAGCGCCATGAGGTGCTGTCCATCAATCAGGTCGGCATGGCGGATATCGTCATTCTGAATAAAGTCGATCTGGTGGATGAAGTACAGCTTCAGTCGGTGCGGGATTACATCCGACACATCGTCCCCCAGACACGCGTCTTCGAAACAATCCAAGCAGATGTGCCGCTTGAACTGCTGTTGAATGTAGGTCAATTTGAAATCGAGCGATTGGCAGGCCGCCAGCCACACGACATTCATGTTCATGCCGAAGATGAAGGAGACGAGCATGAGGACAACGAATGCCACCATCAACACACAGACCATACGCTGGCTTTCAGCACCTGGAGTTGGCGCAGTTCGCAGCCTGTCTCTTTTCGCGCCTTGCAAAGGATGGTCGACCGCTTGCCGGAAGCGATCTATCGCGCCAAAGGGATTTTCTTTCTGGCGGATGCCCCCGGTCAAAAGGGGATTCTGCAGGTGGTAGGCAGACGCGCCAGCCTGACCTTGGCCCAGGATGGTAGGGAATATGCAGCGCCACACTCGCAGCTCGTCGTCATTGGCGCAGCGGGGAGCGTTGACGGGGAAAGTTTGAACCAGCACATGGAAGCCTGTCTGGCAGTCAATGCCCCGAAATCGGAGTTGGAATACGTCACGCGCACCGTCATTGAATGGCTACGCCAGCGGCTGCCCGGCACGTCATAGATCGCGAATAGGGAGGGACACCGGATGTGGAAAGCCAACAATTCCCGCTGCCAAAGACATTTCTCAGCGGCTTTCTCAGCACAGGCAAAACCATTCTGCATAACTACATCCTTCACCGCAATCACTTTCTGAAGAACGCGGCGCTGACTACGTCCTGGCGCTCTAACAGAATCAGCCACAGTTACACAGAGCTGTCGAGACGATATTCACGCTGGAGAGAGAAAACGGATTTGCTGATGCCGCCCACGACTACCACCAGACAATAGAAAAGGACCGCGGCCGCATCGAAACCAGGCGCTGTTGGGCAATCTCTGCGCCTGAATGCCGCGCCTGGAGCCTTGCCCTGCCCGAACCGGCATTCACCTACCCGAATTCGCCGGTACGCGACCGGCATTTACCGAACCCACCCGCAAACAGGAGCTCTCGCACAAGAAGCCATTTTCGATCGTCTGAGATCGCCTATGATCGTCTGAGATCGTCCGAATGCGCCCAAGTGCGTCGAGTCTCATCAAAGAAATGCCGCGACATCCTGTTGCCCCCGTACCAAAACCACTTTCGCCCGGCTCCTCCCGACTGCCCTGCCCGACCATAAAATCCCCCATTCTTCCTGGCAACGCCAGCCTGAAAAAGTTTGAGACTAGACCTGCAATTCACTCGCGTTCCCGCCGGGTTGCAAGAGAGAAAAGATGACGCGAAAATGTGCTAAACAACGCAAACGTAATCCCGCCCGGAGGGCCAGCAAACTATGAACGACACATATACACGCGACGGCTTCCTCCTCGTCCGCCAAGCCATCCCGCCGGCAGACCTCGAGCCCTTCCGCGCATGCATCGAGCGGCAGGTGGACATTTACGCCCGTGATCTGTTCAACCGGGGCAAAGTCGACGATGTCCGCGCGGAGTTGCCCTTCGGCCAGCGGCTCGCTGCCCTGCACGGCCAAAACGAGATCCGGCTCCGCAACTGGGATGCGCCCGTCTTCGGCCCGGAGCTACATGCCCTCATCCACCACCCCGGCATTGTCGATGCCCTCGCCCCGCACCTGGGTCCCAATTTCAGCTTCAACGGGGACTACCACCTGCGCCCCAAAATGCCCGACAGCGAGCTGACCGCCTTCCCCCTGCATCAGGACAGCCAGTACTACGGCAAACCGTCCCGGCACGCCCACATCATCACCGTCTGGATCCCCCTCGTCGACGTCGATGAGGTCAACGGCTGCCTCTACCTGATCCCCGGCAGCAACTCGTGGGAGCTAATCGGCAGCAAGCGCGACAAGAATCAAAACATGCGCTCCTTCGAGGATGTCGAGGCGCGCGGCACGCCCGTCCCTGTCCCCATGAAGATGGGCGACATCCTCCTCTTCTCTAACATGACCTTCCACGGCAGCAAAGTCAACCGCAGCGCGCAAGTCCGCTGGAGCATCGACATTCGCTACTGCCGCTCGTACGGCACCTATTCAGCGCCACCCTCGGTGGAAAACGGAGAAGAGTTCATGCGCGGCTTGCTGGAACGGACCGGCCGCCTGCCCATGGTCGTGCGCGGCGCCGGCGACTCGACAACATTCGAAGAATGGGAGGCCGCCCTCGACGCGCTGAAACGCCGGCAACGCGCGGCCAAAGCAGCGCCCCACTACACAAACGCATAAGGAGAAGCCGTGCATATCCATCCACGCTCTATCGCCCACAAAGCTTTCGACGTCTGGCGCATTCCCGGACGGTTCACCAAGAACCCGGACATCATCGAGTTGCCTTCCGGCCGGCTCATGCTCATCTTCGCTGATACCGACTCGCACTGGTCGCAGGAAAACCAGATCCTGACCCTGCTGGCCAGCGATGACGGCGGACGCACCTGGTTCCATCACCGCGACATCGATCACGCCGACCTGCGCAAGGGCGA
Source organism: Caldilineaceae bacterium (assembly GCA_034428395.1). Taxonomy (GTDB): domain Bacteria; phylum Chloroflexota; class Anaerolineae; order Caldilineales; family Caldilineaceae; genus Bin5. The sequence goes on along the minus strand of DAOUHX010000296.1, from coordinate 3,818 downwards.
TGAGCGCTTCTGCACGCCCAGGCTCAGCCGCCTCAACGACGGCCGCCTCGTCGTCATCATCGACCACGACGACTACGGCCACTTCCACGAAGACCAGGCGCCCGGCAACTGGCTCTACTGGAGCGACGATGACGGCGAAACCTGGAGCGAAGCCAAGAAGCCCGCCATTATGGGCTTCGAGCCCGACCGCATTCAGGACCTCCCCGACGGCCGGCTCGGCGTCGGCTCCCACGTCATGCGCGGCGAGAGTCAGGAGTTTGCCGTCATCCTCTCCTGCTCCGACGACGGGGGCGAGACCTGGTATGAAGCCGCCACAGTCGCACACAACGGCTACCATCGCGTCTGCGAGGGCGCTATCGTCCAGCTCGATAATCCCGACGCCGTCGATGGAAAGGAACTGGCCTGTATCCTGCGCGAGAATCACCACGCCGGTCACCCCAGCTTCGTCACCTTCTCCCAGGACAGCGGCCGCACCTGGTCGCCTGTCCAAATGTGCCCCTTCGCCCTCGACCGGCCCTACGGCAAACAGCTGCCCGATGGCCGCGTATTTGTCAGCGGACGTCACGTCAACGGACCGCTCGGCACATACGGCTGGTGCGGCGACCTCAAGGCCGAGGCCGGCACCTACCAAATCGGTGGACCGCGCCGCAAATACGCCGCCTGCCTCGACGACGGCGCCCTCGTCATCGACAACCTACCCGGGCACGAAGCCCGCTACTGCCTCCTGCCCCCCGAGTCAGTTCGTAGCGAAGTGCATTTGGAGGCAACGCTCAAAGTCGACGGGCGGCCCGGAGAAGCCGCCGCCTTCCTCTCCCTCTCCCAGTTCGGGACCGTGCTCAACATCGCCGTCGACGGCATCTGGAGCCGCCTCGGCGCCGACTTCCGCCATCCGGTCGACATGTCAGACTATCGCACCCTAACCATCCACCACCGCCGCGGCCTCATGCAGATACAGGTTGACGGCCAGACCGTGATCAACCACTGTATCTTCCGCGAGGGCTTCCCAATCGGTGACTCCCGCCGCGCCGGCTCGCTCGGCGGCTACACCCAGTTCGGCCAGCCCCAGGCCGGCGGGCGAAGCTTCTGGCGGCGGCTCTCCTATCGGTCACAGAATCCGAATTTAGACGACCACGCCTGGTCATGGGACGCGTCCAGCGGAGACTATCCCGACCAGTACCAGCAGCAGCGCATGATCCAGATTCACGGCAACCACCCGGAACAGCCGACCTGGCCCGATCATGGCTACTCCTCCTGGCTCATGCTCGACAACGGTCAGATCATGTGGGTCGACTACACCAACTACGGTGACCCGGCCGGCTGCGCCCACCTGGTCGGTGTCTTTATAGATCCCGAGGATCTCGCCTGAAAGGAAACCGCTACCATGGACGCCGGAACGCCAGCCGAATCTCCCCAGTGCACGCAAGAGAAGCTGTTCGTCAGCGGCGACGGCAGATACCACACCTACCGCATCCCCTCCCTGCTCCTCACCGCACAGGGCACACTCCTCGCCTTCGCCGAGGGCCGTAAACACGGGCACGGCGACGCCGGCGAGATCGATATGATCCTGCGACGCAGCTTCGACAACGGCCGCACGTGGGGGCCAATCGAGGTCCTGATCAGCGAACCGGGCATGACCTGCGGCAATCCCTGCCCCATCGTCGAACGCGAGAGCGGCGCCATCATCCTGCCCTTCTGCAAGAACCTTGCCGAAGGAGGCGAAAAGATCATCTGCGAGGGCAAGGCCCCGCGCACAGTCTGGGTCACCCACAGTGCCGACGACGGCATAACTTGGGCAGAACCGCGTGAGATCACCGCGTCGGTCAAGAAATCGGACTGGACCTGGTATGCCACCGGCCCCGGCCACGGCATTCAGCTCCGCTGCGGCCGGCTGCTCGTTCCCTGCGATCACATTGTCGGCGTCGACTTCGACCGCGAGCGAGACCCCATCCATTCCCATCTCATCTACAGCGATGATGGTGGCGCCACCTGGCAGCTGGGCGCGATCGTGGAGTCCGAAACCGATGAGAGCGCAGTGGCCCAGCTGGAGGACGGCTCGCTCTATCTGAACTGCCGCAACGGCGCCGGAGGCAAACGCAGAGGCGTGGCCCGCAGCCTCGATCAGGGGGAGTCCTTCGCCGAATTCTACTGGGATGATGCGCTGATCGAGCCCGTCTGCCAGGCCAGCGTGGAGACACTATCCGGCGGACGACTTCTCTTCGCCAACCCCGCCAGCACAGAACGCGAAAACATGACCGTCCGCCTCAGCCCTGACGGCGGCCGCACCTGGCCCTCCTCGAGAACGCTGCATCCCGGCCCCGCCGCCTACTCGGACCTGGCCGTCCTGCCCGACGGCGACATCTGCTGCCTCTATGAGGCCGGCGAACAGCATCGCCGCGAGACCTTGACTTTGGCCCGCTTCAATCTGGCCTGGGTAACCGAAGACTCCTAGACCTGATTCAGCCGGCCCGTCGACATCCCTCCTTCTTGGCAATGGGCCCGCGGAAAGAAACCTGTCACGCAACGTTGGCCAAAAGGAGGAATATACAATGAAGATGTCCGCTACGCTCAGACCGGGTTTGGTCCGCCATATAGGCATATTCATTTGCCTCCTACCCCTGGCCGCCTGTGTACCGGCAGAAACGCTTCCCGGTTCCTCAGTTGTCTTTACCGTTTCGCAGCGCCCGCATCGAGTCTCCCCCCATCCTTGCGCCGACCGCTTCATCCCCCACCCGCTTGACCACGTCACTTCGATCGAGGGCGATGTCGTCCGCACTTACGACAGCAACGGCGCCGGCCTGGCCGCAAATGACCTTGACCGCGACGGCGACCTCGACCTCGTGCTGGCCAATCTGGCTGGTCCAAACGCCATCTTCTGGAACGAGGGCAGTCTCAACTTTCGCAAGCAGACCCTTCCCCACGGCCAGACCCGCGGCGTCAGCATCGTCGATATCGACGGCGACGGCTGGCTGGACATAATCTTCGCCCACCGCGAGACCCGTCCTCTCGTCTGGATGAACGAAGGCGAAGCTGGTCAGGTCGGACGCGAAGGCGGGGCGGCCCAACAGAACGATTTCAATCGGATTCCCGGCTTTACCCGCCTCGACTGGTTCGCCGCCAATCAGAAAGCATACACGTTCGCTTGGGCCGACCTCGACGGCGACATCGACCTCGATTTCGTCCTCGCCACCTACCAGAGCGAGTACACCCGCGTCAATCCGACCGATCTCGCCAACGGCGGCGTCGTCTACTACGAAAACACCGGCGAAGACTTCGTCGCCGCCCATCTGTCGCCCAAGTCACAGGCGCTCGCGTTGCTCCTCGTCGACCTCAACCAGGACGATCAGCTCGACATCTGGGTCGGCCACGACTTCCTCATGCCCGATCAGGTATGGCTCCGAACCGGGCAAGGCTGGCAGGAGGCCGCGCCCTTCGGCGAGACCGCCCAGAACACGATGAGCTTCGCCGCTGGCGACGTCGATAACGATGGACGCGAAGAGATATTCGCAGCCGATATGAAGCCCTTCGAAGAAACCGAAGACATGATGGTCGCCTGGTCTCCTCTCATGGAAACCATGGTCGATATGGAAGATGACAGCCAGATAATCGAAAACGTCTTCCAGGTGCCGGGCCGGATCGGAGAATACACCAACGAGGCCGGCGCCCGCGGACTTCAGGCGAGCGGCTGGAGTTGGTCCGCCCAGTTCGGCGACCTCGATCAGGATGGCTTTGTCGACCTCTACGTCGTTAACGGCATGGCAGCCGAGGAAATGTTCGGCCATCTGCCCGGCGACGAGCTTGTCGAGGAGAATCTGGCCTTC
>DAOUHX010000295.1:0-2892 GCA_034428395.1 Caldilineaceae bacterium | reverse complement strand
GACGTCAATCTGTTTGTCGGCGATACGCGCTGGCATCCCGATCGCAGCGGGAGAGACATAAAGACCCACGAGTTCGGCTGCAAATTCTGCTTCTATCCTGACCCGCTCGACGGCGAAACCGGGGCCCTGCGTCTCATTCCCGGCAGCCACCGGCTGCCGTTCTTCGATGCGCTGAGAGAGGTGCCGGGCATCAGCGATCCCAAAAACATCCGTAATATCCCCAGCATTGTCTGCGACAATGAGCCCGGCGATGTCGTCGTCTTCAATCTGAACTGTTGGCATGCCAGCTGCGGGGGGCAACCCGGTCGCGTACAGTTTGCAATTGTCTACTACGCCACGCCCAAAACGCCGCAGCACTTGAAGGAGATGCGCTTTCAGTTCACGCGCAATAGGCAGATGGCTGTCGAAATCGCATTGTCAAACAACAAGAAACCCCCGACGCCCACGCCCGAGGAGGTCCTTGACCGGGGGGACAGCCCGCTCATGACCTCATGGCTCCTGGACCGCAGACAGGAATACGGATATTTCGACTTCGACAACGATGTCTATATCGAAGAACTGCAGGCGCGCCAAAGGGACAAAAATGGCTGAAAAACGCCCTGCGATTTACCTTGCGGACCTGACCGGCTGCGAGCCGGCCGCGGCGCTGTCGCCGACACCCAGGCAGAATTGTTGGCAGACGGTCCCATACGAGGCTGAGGGGCTTGCGGGCACGATGTTGCTGGCCGATGCAAACTGTTCGGCGCCGGTGCTGACCCTGCCCCTGAATGTACAGGGATGGCACGCCGTCCACCTGGGCGTCTGGACCGACTGGACCGACAGCTCGATCAGGGTCAAACTGAGCGGCGACCCCAGCTTCACGCCCACAATCACGGCGAGGCCCACGCCTACCGATCCCGAGTGGCATTCGGGGTTCGCCACGCTGCGCGAAGCGTTCTGGACCTGCGCCGACCTTAGCGGCCAGGACCTGCTGATAGAGAAGATGGACCGCTGGGGAGGACGCCGCGCCGGGCTCGCCTACGTCAAGCTGGAACCGCTGAGCGAGGCCGAGGTCGCGGCCATCAGGCAGGACCGGGCGCGCAGCGACACCAAACGGCTCATCGCCTACGACGACGCCTGGCGCCTGGATCCCGACGCACCGGAGGAGGCGCTGCGGGAGAGCGTCGAGCACTACCGCCACTCCGACTTCCAGAAGCTGCTGTGGTGCATCGGCAGCGGCAGCGAGACCTACTTCTTTTCCGATGTCGGGGAGCCTTCGGTGCGCGCCGAGTGGGACTTTGTGGAATCTTTCGGACGGCCGATGATGGCCGGCATGCGCACGATGCAGGCGCGTGGACTCGACCCGCTCACCAAGGTGATCGAGTACGCCCACGACCTCGACCTCGAACTGCACGGCATGTACCTGGTCGGCGGCTGGGTCTACCCTCCCAACCACGGCTTCGAAAGCAGATTCTACTATCAACATCCGGAGTGGCGCTGCGTCAGCCGCTCCGGCCGGCCCGTCACCCGCATGAGCTACGCCTTTGAGGGCGTGCGCAACTTCCTGCTCGCCCTCTTCCGCGAGGTCGCCGAACGCGGCGCCGACGGCGTCAACCTCGGCTTCGTGCGCGGCCTCCCCTGCCTCCTCTACGAGCAACCCATGATCGACGGCTTCCAGCAGCGCCACGGCCAGGACCCGCGCGACCTGCCCGAGGATGACCCGCGCTGGCTGCGCTTCAAGGCCGGCGTGATGACCGACTTCATGCGCGCGCTGCGCAATGAGCTCAACCAGGTCGGAGAGCAGCAGGGCCGCAGCGTGCAGCTCTCGGCTTACGTGCTCAACGATGAGGCGCGCAACATGGCGCACGGCCTCGATGCGGCCACCTGGGCGCAGGAGGGGCTGGTCGATTTCATCATCCCATACCCCCTGTACGACGTCATGGAAATGGACATCCCCGCCTATGTGAGGATGACGCGCGGCACGCAGTGCAAAGTCTATCCCGAGGTCATGCCGCGCCGCCAGTCGCCGGCCGAATACCGCCAAAAGGCGCTGGAATTCTACGCGCAAGATGTGGACGGACTGGCGTTCTGGGATGCCAACACGACGAGCCGCTCCGGCTTCAAAAACGAGTGGAGCATGGTGCGGCGCCTGGGCCACAAGGATGAACTGGCCGGCTGGGCGCCGGACGAATGGCCCTCCTATCGCGTGCTGCCGATGTACAGCATGGGCGGCCTGGTCATGGATGAAGCCAACCCCTACGAGGCGGCCTGAGACAGGGCTGGGACGGCAGCGATGAACAGCATCAGTCTGAGCAAGGAGCACATCGAGGCGGCCAACCGGCGTCGACGGATCGTCTTTCAATACGACATCTGCCAGTTCTACGTCGAACACCTGAAGCCGGAGCTGGCCGAAGAGGTGCAGGCCTACTTCCTGTCCCCGTTCGACGAAACGCCCAACCAGATAGACAGCGTCTGGTATGAGTGGGGAGAGGGCAATACCGCGCCCTATCCCAGCCAAGTCCTGCCGCCCCAGCACCCTGTATTCGAAGAGTGGCGCGACGCGGGAATCGACCCCATCCTGCTCTTCCTGGACGAAACGAGGAAGCGCGGCAAGGAAGTGTTCCTTTCCTACCGCATCAACGGGTCCGACAACGACATGGGGCCGCCGAAGCTGACCCCGCTCAAGGAAGAGCGACAGGACCTGCTGATACACACCTGGTACTCATTCTGGAATTTCGCCGAAGAGGAGGTGCGCGACTATAAACTGCGCATTTTGGAGGAGGTCGCCCAGATTTACGATTTCGACGGCATCCAGATCGACTTCGCCAGGGTTCCCGTCCTGTTCCCCCCGGGAGAACAGTGGAAGCACCGCGATCTGCTGACCGAGTTCATGCGCTCAGTTCGCATGATGCT
>DAOUHX010000294.1:0-20294 GCA_034428395.1 Caldilineaceae bacterium | reverse complement strand
CTCTTCAAAATCCCCTTGACTGCCTGCCTGACTGCGCTTCCGACCCATTGCCCTTTTCCCTTCCCTTTGTTTCCCTTTTCGCCCTCACTCCCTTTCAGTATATCTCACCCCCATTTTGGGATGCACCCGTCAATCGCGTATACTTGCGAACGCGACTGCTTCATGTTAGAATAGATCTCAATCTTCCTTAAGCGGTTTACAAAAGCGATTTAGGTAGAACCTGCCGGCCGGCCGAATCTGACGCCTCGTGAGATTTCCTATGGCGAAGTGGCGGCGCAATCTATTTCTATTGTTTGCCGTGCAGGTCCTCTCTGTGGCCGGGTTCAGTCTCGTCTTCCCATTCCTGCCCCTCTACGTGGAGGAGCTGGGCGTGGCTACGCGCGGGTCTGTCGCCTTCTGGTCGGGCCTGGTCTTCTCTTCCCAAGGCGTAACCATGATGTTGTCCTCCCCGCTGTGGGGGAGTATCGCCGACCGTTACGGACGCAAGCCGATGTTGGTGCGGGCTACGATTGGCGGCGCGGTCATGGTCGTGCTGATGGGCTTTGCCCAAAATGCGGAACAGCTGGTTCTGATCCGCACATTTCAGGGGTTTTTGACCGGCGTGGTCTCGGCGACGAGCGCGCTGGTGGCTGCAATGGTACCGAAGGAGAAGTCCGGCGAGTCTCTCGGCCTGATTCAGACAGGAACGTGGGTGGGCGTTGCTGTCGGGCCGCTGATCGGCGGCTTGGTGAGCGAGGCGTTCGGGTACCGAGCCAGCTTCTGGCTGACGGGCGCGACGCTGGCGCTAGCCGGTGTCGCAGTCATATTCTGGGTGAAGGAGGAATTTGAACCGCCGCCGCAGAGGGAGCGGGTAAACTTTTGGGAGAGCTATCGAAATCTTTTGCGCGCGCCCGACATGCCTTCGCTCTATTCGGTCTCCTTTCTCCAGAGCTTGGGCCGTTCGGTTACGATGCCGGTGATGGCCTTCTTTTTCGTCGGGTTGCTGGCCACGAGCGAGGGTGCGGCGGCGTATACAGGGCTGAGCATGGGCGCCAAGGCGGCAACCGGCTCGATAAGCGCGGTCTTCCTCGGGCGCCTGAGCGACCGCGTGGGCCACGAGAAGGTATTGGTCGCCGGAGCGATTATTGCCGTCCTGGTCTATTTGCCGCAGTCCTTTGTCGTCCATGCCTGGCAGCTGCTCTGCTTGCAGGCCCTGACCGGTGTGAGCGCGGGAGCGATCATGCCGGCAACCGGCGCGCTGCTTAACATGCGTACCCGGGACGGGACCCACGGCGCGACATTCGGGCTGAGCAACAGCGTGAATGCAGGCGGACGCATGGTAGCGCCGCTGCTTGGCGCGACTCTCTATCCTCTGATCGGGATGAAGGGCGTTTTCGGCATTACGGCCCTGGTCTACGCGGCGCTGGCACTCGTCGCGCTCTACATCTGGCGCAAGAGCGTCTCCTCCACGCATATTCGACCTATCCCGCGGGCCGCGGGCGACTGACACGCTGTCCACGACCCCCTGCCCGGACTCCGAGTCGCCGAGGGCGAGGCCCGCCCGTCCCCCAACCCTTCACAATCGACCCTTCCGGTCAACTGCTTCCCGGCAGGAGATCAGTGCTTCCTTGCCTGGGCTGAGCCGATTACCTGTCTGTACAGACCTTCCTGACGGGCCAGCGCACGCTCATATAAGGGACCTGCTTCACGATCGGGCGCGGCGCTGTGCACGGTTGGCGGCGCCGGGGGCAGGGGCAGACCGAGCGCCTGCAGGGCCAGTATGGCCGCGCCGCGACTGGTTGCTTCGTCAACGTTTACGAGACGCACGGGCGTTTGCAAGACATCCGCCAGAATCTGCCGCCACAGAGCGTTCTCGTGCAGTGCGCCGCCGCTGGCCACAATTTCGCTGCCAGGAGCAAGGTGTGGCCGCAGCCGGTCGAAGATAAGGCGGAAGCGGAAGGCGACAGCTTCGAGCGCCGCGCGCTGGATGTGGACCGGTGTTGTCGCCGGCGTCATGCCGCTGATGGTGAGGGAAGCATTGGTGGCCCAACCGGGCGCGCGCTCGCCGCGCAGGAATGGCAGTATCGTAAGCCCGTGCCCGTCGGGCTTCAGTCGCGCTGCCTCAGCAAGGAGTTCGGCTGCATCTTTTACGGCCAGCAATTCGTGTAGCCACGAGTATAACGAACCGCCGTCGGTGAGGGAACCGCCGACAAGCCAGCGCCTGCTGTCAATCGGATAGCTCCACAGTCCGTCGGGGACTGCCGGCGCTCGAGCTCGCGCCGAAGCCGCAATTGAGCCCTCCGCACTGGCAGGAATGACGACCCGCATTGCACCGGTCGTGCCGATCGTCAGGGCGATGCGGCGGCTGTCTGCGCAACCGCTTCCAAGATTGGCACCGGCGCCGTCGCCGACTGCCAGGAAAAATGGTGTCTGCGCCAGTTCACTCCAGCGCGAGGCCCAGGGTTCGACCAGACCGGTATGGGATCTGGCATAGTCGTTGACTGACGGCAGTTGTGCGCGATCGACGCCGATTTTCTTTACCAGTGCCTCATCCCATGAGAGGGCGCCGCGGTCGAGCAGACCGGTCCAGCCTACTTCGCTGCTGCTGATCGGCGCGCGCGCGCGCCCTTGCCACCGACCCAGGAGGTGTGAAGCGATAGTCTGCCAGCAGGCCACCTGCGCGATGCGGTCCGGCTCTTCGGCAGCCAGTCTCAGCAGCTGCGGCGGGGCGTAGGCTGTGTGGACCGGCGTGCCCGTGCGCTTGCAGGTGTCAGCCAGAAGGCCTTCCCCTTCGAGCTTTTGCCGGAGCGCGTCGGCATAGGGGCCGCTGCGCGAATCGGCGTAGGTGTAGACGGGCGTGACCGGCCGCCCGGCGCGGTCCACGCCGAGCAAGCTCATTGCGAAGCTGGTCCAGGCGACGCCGATCAGGCGGAATCCGCGCCGCCGGCCCCTTAGACTCGCCAGACATTCGCTGACCACCTCTTCGGTCAGTCGTGTGAGCGCAATCGGATCGAACGTACCGTCGGCGGCCTGATGCGTAGGTCGAGACTCGGAAGCGTCCTCGAGGCGCTCGCCGTCCGTTCGGTAGGCCGACGCCCGCACGGAGGAGCTGCCAAGGTCGATCACCAGGATCAAGTCAGTCGCCGGATCACTCATCGCGGGCGGGGTCCCTCTCTAAGCTTCGGCCTCGAGGGCCAGTTCCTCGGCTGTCGGTCCGTCATGGTTTGCAGCGGCGGAGAGCACGGCGAGGTCGTCATGTTCGAGCACGAACTGGTCCGCGGCGCCGGTTCGATAAGCGGCCCTGGCCATCGTCGTGGTTGCGATGGGCTGAGTTACAAAGAAGAGAATTATGAGGGCGATCATGCGGAACATCTGGCCGTCTTCGAGGAAGTGCACACCGGTTCCGAGCAACAGGCAGCTGGTGCCAAGGGTTGCGGCGACACCGGCGGCATGCATTCGGCAAAATACGTCAGGCAGCCGCAAAATGCCGAGTGCGCTGACGAGCAGAAAGAGCGTTCCGACGGCGGCAAGAACGAATACGATGAGGTTGGCGGTCATCGGGTCCATTGAGCGATTCTCCAGGCCTCGGGTCCTTCTATTCGTCGTCTTGCGGTTGACGTTCCAGCCACCTGGCGTGGGGGAAGCGTTCCAACGCGCGGGCAAACATCATCGTGCCCAAAAACCCCAGTACCGCGGTGATGATCGCTCCTTCCAGGAGAACAAAGGAGTCGCTGACAATGGCGAACAGGACAAAGATACCGACTGCGTGGATTGAAATCAGGTCGAATGCGACGGTTCGATTGGGGAGGTTAGGTCCCCGCAAGAGCCGGCCAAAGCAGAGCAACAGGGAGACGGAAAGAAGCGACATCAGCACGCGTAAACTGAGTTCGAATAGCTCGTTGCTCAATTGGGTCCTCCGGTACTACATATCTGCGACGTCGAGTTCGACGAGTATGCGGCGCAATTCAAGAAGCGGACGTTCGAATTTCTCTTTGATTTCGGCCCGGAATCCGTCCGGGTTGGCGACGTCTATGCCATGGACAAGCAGGGCAGCCGCGCCGCGGTCGCGGCCGGCCGGGATGTTTGGCTGCCTTGACCTGGCGGCATCCGAGCCGGTCTCGCTGTGACTATCGGCGGGTTCTTCGTGGCCGATCATCTCTTCATCGGACTCTCCATAGGGCCAGAGCTTCCCGGAGACATCCTCGCCCAGGTCGACGCTGAGCGTGCCCGGCGTAAGTGTAATCACTGTCGCCAGAATGGTAATGTCGAAAGGATTGGTCAGAGTCAGGGGAACGGCGACGATGCCAGGGCGCAGGTCTGACGCGGCGCCAAATGTCTTTGAGAGGACTATGGCAGCCAGACGCAGGTTGCTCACCAGGATTGCAAACAGCACGTTGACTACGAATCTGGCTGCAAGCAATGCGTAACGTCCGTACTTGCGCTGCACTATGGAAATGAGGATGAAGCCGACAAGAAAGCCAATGAAGAGCGCGCGCAGCGTGTAGTCCCCGTTGAGAACGGGCCACAGCAGCGAAATGAAGATATTCATTACCAGGAGTCGTTGCATGGGTTCGCCAGAGTCTCCGTGAGCGGAGCGGTCGGACCCGCTCTTGGGACCGAGCAGCGGGCGCCCGAAACACAGACTCGGTTAGTGCGCCGGAACTATGACAAGGCCGCCGCCATCAGGCCGACCGGACTCTTCCGGGAACGGCACTATGCCGGTATGGGCGGCGGCGCGAACCGGCAAGTGCTCCGAGTAGCCTTCCGCCGGCAAAACTGCTTCGATGTATGCCTGGCGGTCGAGGGCCTGCAGCGCGACGCGCATTGAGAGGCGGAACGCCGGCTCCCCGAAAACGCCAAGGCCCAGGCTGAGAAGAACGAGCGCGGCGACGGGAGTCAGCATCAGGCGTTGTCGCAGGCTGCTCTGCAGGATGCGTGATGGGACCCGGCTTGGCCGCTTGTACTCGCCCCAAAATGACTCGCGCCAGAGGCGCATCATGTTGATCATCGTAAGCAGGCTGGCAACAATGCTTACGCCTGAAACGAGCCAGTGCCGCCCGTCGAGTGTGATCTGCAACAGGCTCAGTTTGCTGACAAATCCGCTGAAAGGCGGGACTCCGGCGAGGGAGATAGCGGCCATGAAGAAGAAGAAAGCCAGGTACGGTTGCCTGGACACAAGACCGCCTATCGACGCAAGCCGGTCGCTCCCCATGTGAAGCTCGACCGCGCCGCCCGCCATAATGAGCGCGGTCTTGACGATCATGTGGTGGCAAAGGTAGAGCACGGCCGCACCCAGTCCGAAGCCGATTGCGAGCCTATTGCCGCTGAAGGCGACCGCAAGGCCCATCAGCATGAAGCCGACGTGGCTGATGATATGGAAGCTGAGCAGACGGCGGATGCTCGGCTGGGCCAGTGCGCCGAGTGCGCCGACCAGCATCGTTGCGCCTGCAATTGTCAGCAACGTCTGCCGCCAATCGACAAGCAGGTCCGGAAAGAAGAGTGTGAAGCTGCGGAACAGGGTATAGACGCCCACCTTGGTGAGCAGGCCGCCAAAGAGGGCCGTCACTGCAGGCGGGGGCGTGTGATAGCTGGCCGGCAACCAGAAGAAGAGCGGGAAGATGGCGGCCTTACTGCCGAATGCAACCAACAGGAGACCGGCGAGAAGAGTGTGAACCGCGGGTGACGCAAGGGGCAGGCGTTCCGCAATCTGGGCCATATTCAGCGTGCCCAAAGTGCCGTAGGCAACGCCGGCGGCAACCAGGAAGACGGTTGACGCCAGCAGGTTCAGGACGACATAACGGATGCCGCTGTTGGTCTGGGCCGGCTGCGCGCCGACGGTGAGGAGGACGAAGCTTGCCATCAACAACACTTCGAAGAATACGTACAGATTGAAGAGGTCGCCGGCGAGGAAAGCGCCGTTAACGCCCATGAGGAGGAAGAGATAGAGGGGATGGAAGCCCATTCTCTCCCTGTGGTAGTCGATGGTTGCAACGGCGAATGGGTAGACGGCGATCGAAACCAGGGCGGTCAACAGGAGGAGGGTGGCCGAGAGACCGTCGCAGTATACTGTGATGCCGAAAGGAGCGGTCCACGCTCCCATCTGCAGGACGAATCTCTGGCCCTGCTCCGCTGTCGCCCGAAAGAGGAGCAGCGCGACAGCCAAATTGAGGCAGAGGGCCAATGCGGTCAGGGCGATCTGCTGTCGTATGAGCCGGCGTCCACCCCATCGGGCCAGGAACAGGATTAGCGCAGCAGTCAGCAATGGTGCGGCAACCGGCACCGCCAGCAGATTGGCGCTCAGGGCCATCGGTAGTTGTCCTCTTCCATGGCCGCGGACTCGTCCTCTTCGGATGGCTGCCTTTGGGGCAGACCGGTCAACAGATCGTCGCTATCGTAAACTTCATCGACTTCGTATGCCAGCCAGTCGTGTTGGTGACCTTCGGTGTGCTCGGTGAAGTCGAACGGGTCTCCTTCGCGCAGCAGAGGCACGAATTCGCCATGTACGACGTCGGTTGCGGTGACGGTATGCCGCCGGTTTACGAGAACGATGACAAAGGCGGTGATGCCGAAGCTGATTACGATTGCGGTCAGGATCAGGGCCTGGGGCAGAGGGTCAGCCGGTAGTGCCCTAGCCAACGTTTCGGCGTACGCTTTCTTGTCGAGGAATATAGGAGGGCGACCTTCTGTGAGCCTGCCGGAGCCGAAAAGCAGCAGGTTGGCGCCGTGGCTCAGCAGCGCGAGACCGAGGATCAGCTTTATCTGTCCTCTACGCATAATCAGATATGTGCCGGATGCGAAGAGGCTGCCCACGGCAAGTGCTAGAAGCAATATGATCATGACACTGGCTCGTTGTGTGAAAGATCGGTTTCGACGGTCAGATTGGGCCCGGCATCCAACGGCGCCTGCGGCACGGGCGCGTCCCCGCTGCGATGAGCTGCGCGGTCAGAAACCTGGCTGAGGCCGAGTAGATAAGAGGTGGCAAAACTTACCACGACAAGAAAGACGCCCAAGTCAAACAGAATCGGGCTGCCGAATTCCAGATGGCCCAAAAGGGGCAAATTCAGGTCAAACCACTTGCCCTTAAAGAAGTGACCATCGAGCAAACCCAATATACCGGAGCAGATGGCAACAGCCAGACCCAACCCGATACCGCTATTGAGATACGGCCCGATTGCGCGGCGCACACGCCGTTGTCCGCGGCTGAGAATCTGCAACTGGAAAGCGGCGGCTGCCATCAGGCCCGCGATGAAGCCTCCGCCGGGCAAGTTATGGCCCCTCACGAGAAGGAAGAGCGCCAGCAGGAGCAGCACTGGTGTCAGGATACGATTCAGCAGACGTAGGTAGAGTTCAGGCATGTAAACCCGTAATGCACTTTCGAGACTTCGTTTTCTCTATACCTAATATGATGGTTACAAGCTCAGCAAACCCATCGCAATCAGGTACTCTGCTCAGAGTTTCCCCGGCGGCCCTCCCGTTTTGATGTAGTTTCTTGTGCTGTCTCGGATGTTGACGGCAGGCGCACGCGCGGTGCGTTCAGGAGCGCATATCCACCAAGAGCGGCGATCGCGAGGACAGTGATTTCGCCCATCGTATCAAAGGCGCGGAAATCGACAAGAATGACGTTGACGACGTTGGCGCCGTGGCCGCCGGGAACGGCATTTTCCAAGAAATAGCCGCCAATTGCCTGACCGGCCTGTATGACGACGCTGCTGTTGAAGAGCACGAGGAAAAAGCCGAAGGCGCCGGCCGCAAGTGCCACTAGCACGTTGCGGACCTGCTTGTGGCGTTGCATCGGTGGTCGAGTATCGGGCGGCAATTTTGTAAAGACCAGGACCAGCAGAACGACGGTCAGCACCTCTATCAACAACTGGGTAAGCGCGAGGTCGGGGGCGCTGAAAAAGATATAGAACAAGGTCACGGACACACCGACAACGCCGAGGCTGATGATGGCGCCCAGCCGGGTCCGCACACGGACCGTAACATACGCGGAGACGATGGTCATCAGGATCAGGATGGTTTCCGAATAGCCAGCGAGCACAATTGTCTCTGGCATGAGGTCGTTCAGGCGTATGTGGCGCAAGGCCGCCGCTATGGGCAAGAAGGCCGCGAGCAGGACAAATGACGACTGCGTGGCGAGCGTATACCCTTGAGACAAGCGGGCCGTGATCTGGGCCAGCAGGTAGATACCGTCCAGAGCATATTGGAAGAGCAGGACGCCGCGCATCCGCCTGGGAAAGCTCAGGAGAATTCGGCGCAACAGGTTTCGTTTGAGGAACAGGACGATCCCGACCACAATTGCGAGCAAGCTCGTGAAGAGGGCCGGCGTGAAGCCGTGCCAGAGCGAAACATGCTTTTCTATCGTATGCCCCGATATCGGCGCCGCCGCCAGCGTGAAAAGGCCTGACAGAGGGCCAAGTAGGAAAGGCGCCGCCGTCCCGCAGGCAGCCAGTATGAGCGGAGCGGCGACAAACGATCCCGTCGGAGCGTGATGGACGGGTGTCGGCGTCCTACGATGCGGGACGTCTTGAGTTAACTTGATGGGGTCTTCCAGCGCGACTGGTCGAAGGAAGGCGTCCCAAAGGAAGGTCAGACTGTAGGCGACGAAGAAAGCACCCGTGATCGCGGCCGCGCCCAGCGCAACCCATCCCGCCAACTGGCCGTATTCTGCCGCGCCAAAGAGGCTTTCCAGGAGCGATTCCTTGGCAACAAAGCCAAACAGTGGAGGGAGGCCGGCCATGGAGACGCCGGCCAGGACCGCGGTCGCGGTCGTAACCGGAAGGCTATGGCGCAGCCCGGCCAGCCGGCCCAGGCTCCTGGTTCCGGTCGCATGGTCCACGATGCCCGCGACAAGAAAGAGCGGCCCCTTGTAGAGTGCGTGGGCCAGAATGCCGACGACGACGGCCAGCATTGCGGCTTCACTTCGGAAAGCCAGAAGCGTGGTCAGAACACCGAGCTGGCTGACCGTGGCGTATGCGAGCAGCGCTTTCATGTCCCAATGCCGCACGGCCACGATCGACCCGACGAGCATTGTGATGCCACCAAAGATGAGAAGCGACCATAGCCAGAGGGGATGGTCGCTGAGGGCCGGATGCAACCGGGCCAGCAAGTAGATTCCCGCCTTGACCATGGTGGCCGAATGCAGGTAGGCGCTGGCCGGCGTGGGGGCAGCCATCGCGCCGGGCAACCAGAAGTGAAAGGGGAACTGGGCAGACTTGGTGAACGCGCCCAGCAGAATCAGGACCAGGATCACCGGGAAGAGCGGTAATTCAGTCAACCCCGGGGTCCTGACGATTTGGCTGATCGTGTAGCTGCCGCTCTCCTGGCCCAGGAGGATTAGGCCGACCAGCAGAGCGAGTCCCCCCCCTGCTGTGACGATAAAGGCATTGCGGGCGCCGCCGCGGGCGGCCGCCGAACTGTGCTTGTAGCCTATCAGGAGGTAGCTCGTTATGCTGGTGCCTTCCCAGAAGACGAAGAGGGTCAGCAGATTGTCGGCCCAGACCAGCCCCATCATGGAGGCCATAAATGAGAACAGGGCGAGGTAGAAGTAACCTTGACGTTCGTCATTCTCAAGGTAGTAGTGGGTATACAGAGCGACGGCGGCGCCGACTCCGGTGATTATCAGGCCAAAGAGTAGCGAGAGTCCGTCAAGTCGAAAGGAGAGCGAGATCCCCAAGGACTCGATCCACCTATAATGTTCAAAGCGGACGAAGTCGGAGAACAGCATTGCGGAACGGCCGTGAGTGCCGGTCTCCAGGAAGAGGTATGGCAAGGCAACCAAGATCTGCCAAATGGTAACGATCAGCGGTGGCATGGCCGCCAGCCAGCCAGCCCATGCCCGCCTCTCGGGCTTCAAGAGGAAGAGGATAACCCCGCTGATGAAAATCAGGCCGATCGATGTTGCCAGCATTTCCTTCTCAGTCTACTCCCTTCTCTCGTGTTCGCAGGAGGGCGGGTAGATGGGATGGATTGTGGCCGCACAATGCGCCAGGAAGACTGCAACTCCTCCTGTTCGGTGAGCGACGGGAGGGTCTGCCGGCGGGAATGGCGAGGCTGAGCCCGGGCCGAGTGGCGGTAGATTCCGCTTTACCGGTTGACGAAAGCCGCATCGGGTTCGCACTTCTTTCTGGTAGCCTCATATTGGTCTTACGGCGTACATCGCGAAGAGGATAGTGCTTATCCGGGCTGAAAGCCGACTGCCGTTCGCGGCAGAGCGGAGGGGAGAGAAGCATAGTCAATTGCAGGAGAGAACGTACCGTCAGAAGTCGTTGAAGTAATAGCCAATCCCGGGAAAAAGTGTTCCCGTTTCTCTTTTACCACAGGTGTGGACGCTCCCCTAACTTTGGCGGGAAGTGTGTCGGCCGGTTTGAAAGGTAAAGCCGCGCGCGCGGAAGTATCCAGGCTGGGTGCAAGGTCTGCCACGGCTCGCGTCAGACGCCGGGAGATGTCTCCAACGCAGTCAATCGTTTTTTGAGGTGTGTTACAGCAAGTCTCTCCCGAATGGAAAGAGGGAAAGGGGGATTAATTTGACATGCTGCTTGGCGAAGGGGATGCCCAGAATGGTGATTGTCAGGATCAGAGCCGAGAAAAGATGGGCCAGCGCAATCTCCCAGCCGAACAGGACCAGCCAGAGAATGTTGAACAGGATGCGAAGCGTGCTGTTCGCCTCTTTGGCTTCTACGACCTCCTTGCCGAACGGCGCCAGGGTGGCAATGCCGATTTTCATCGACTGCAGGCCGAAGGGAATGCCTACGATCGTGAGGCACAGAAGAAGACCGCCGATGATGTAGCCCAAGGCGGCAATCAGACCTCCAAAGATGAGCCAGACGACATTTCCCAATGTACTCATTGTCAGCGCCTTAACAAGGTGGGCAGGAGTCGAAACTGCGCTTCCGCGGGACAGCAGTGCTCTCGAAATATAGTACGCAGGAATCGGCCGGAAGATTCTTGACGATATATTGCGAGCGCCAGCTTGGATGGCGTTCTCAGTTTCGCCGCAAACGCACTGAATACCTAATTCTCCGGGGTTCGACTTGAGCAACTTCGCAAGGGGGCGCCGCCCTGACTGTGGTTCAAGGCAATTGGCCTGCCAGCGAAAGCCCGAGTTGGGACGGCGCAGGCCCAAAAGTCTTACAGAAATGTAACAAAATTCAAGCAAACGGTTGACGATGCGAAATAACTTGCTATACTCAAAAGCACTCAGAGGCTGATATTGGGCGTCGCTGCCTGCCATTCCGGGCAATGCGGCGCCCAACTGGTTTATTACGTGAGAAGGAAACGGATGATTCGGGTTCGTTGTCCTCAGAAGCGCTGCAGTTTCTGGCTCAACGGCTGGTGCGACGCCGACGAAATTGAGCTGGATCCTCTGTCCCTGTCCTGCATGACATTTGATGAAATGGAACTGGCTGAAGAGGAGCCGGCAGCGGGAGAAGCTGCGGACGACGAAGACGAATCGGATCTGGAGTGGATCGACGAGGAGTCGATCTTCGAAGACGACCTGGACGAGCGTCGCTACAGCATTGACGACGGCGACCCCGAGTTCGCCGACGAGGAAGACGATCTGTCGGAAGAAGAGGATCTCTGGCCGCTGTAGAACGCCGTCCGCAGGTCGAGACCGGTCCTGATTTTCGGAGAGCCCCCATGCCCTGAGTCGCGACTCGGAGCGGACGCAAACTGGAGATGATTTAGACGGTCACGCAAGCCCAAAAGCCAATTTGCGCCCTTTATTGTGATGTGGTACAAAGCGGTATAGACAAACGGGACCATTCCGTGTATAATGGGTCATAGTTCAGCAGGTCAGATGGAGGCACACCAAAAGAGGAGCGCAACCATGACCTTCGAAGCCGCAGTACCGCGATATTCCCCCAAGAGGTCGGCAGGACGCACAGGTTCGCTGCTGCCGGTCAAGGCACGAAAGTTCTTGCCGGTAAAGTGGCAACCCATACGCCGTATGCGTCAGCACTTTGGCCCGAGATTCTTCCTGGCCATGGCGGTGAGCATCATCAGCTCGATTAGTTTCTTCTGGGTTCTATTCCTCGTCATCATGGCGGGATAAGCGGCTGCAGGCGCCGCAGGCCAGCACGTTCTCATGCTCCCGGCACCCTTTCGGTGCCGGGATTTTCTTTCTCTGGGGAACAACCGCTGCGGGATTCTTGGGTCTACTGTTCGGCTGTGAGGCTCAATAGGTAAGCAACGATCGCATTCAACTCCTCTTCGCTGAAGAGATCCCCGTAGTTCGGCGGCATTACCTCGATGCACTGGCCCAGAGGACATTCCTCAACGATGAACGCGTTCGGATCCACGATTGATTCGCGGATGTACTCCTCCGCCGTATAACCCTCCCGGCGGGTGGCCGCAACATCTCCCATATATGTCTGATCGGGGCCGAGCATGGTGCCGCCAATATCGGGCAATCCGGGTGTCACATGACAGCTGTTACAGCCGGTTTCCGTCATGACGGCAATGGCGAGATCTGCTGTCGCCGCGGGCGACGGTTCCAGAGAAGACTGTTCGTCTTCCGGCTCTCCGTCTTCTGCCGACACCACGATGACAATTTCATGCCGGTATGCCTCGCCTTCGAGGGCGATGTGTGCCCCATCGGCAAACTGAAGCCGCAAAGTGTATTCGCCGGGCGGCAGTTCCAGAGACGCTGTCGTCTGCGCTTGACCGTAATGCAGGTGCTCTTCATCTGTGGGGATCACCTCACCAGCGGCAACGAAAGGCGTATCTATCAGAATGTGGAAGTGCCCTGCTCCTTCGTTGATTTCGCCGGAAGGCTCGACGACGAGGCCGGTCGCTTCCATCTTCACCTCGAAGGGAGAGGAGACATTAGCGCCGTCGGCAGGCTCGGCAAAGCGCACAGACGGGGCTTGCGCGCCTTCCTCGACGATGACCGTAATGGTGTCTCGATAGGCCTCGCCTTCAAGAGCGATGTGGGCGCCGTCGGCGAATTGGAGCCGCAGTGTGTGTTCGCCGGGCGGGAGTTCGAGGGTCGCGGTCGTCTGTCCTTTCCCGTAGTGGAGATGCTGGTCATCGGTGGGGATGACCGCTCCGGCGTCGACAAATGGTGCATCTACCAGGATGTGGAAGTGTCCGGCTCCTTGGTTGATCTCGCCGGAAGGCTCGACGACGAGGCCGGTCGCCTCCATCGTCACCTCGAAGGGAGAGGAGACGGTGGCGCCGTCGGCAGGCTCGGCAAAGCGCACAGACGGGGATTGCGCGCCTTCCTCGACGATTACTGTAATGGTGTCTCGATAGGCCTCGCCTTCAAGAGCGATGTGGGCACCGTCGGCGAATTGGAGTCGCAAGGTGTGTTCGCCGGGCGTGAGTTCGAGGGTCGCGGTCGTCTGCGCTTGACCGTAATGGAGATGCTGTTCATCGGTGGGGATGACCGCTCCGGCGTCGACAAATGGTGTATCTACCAGGATGTGGAAGTGTCCGGCCCCTTGGTTGATCTCGCCGGAAGGCTCGACGATTAGACCGGTCGCCTCCATCGTCACGTCGAAGGGAGAGGAGACGGTGGCGCCGTCGGCAGGCTCGGCAAAGCGCACAGACGGGGCTTGCGCGCCTTCCTCGACGATGACTGTAATCGTGTCTTGATAGGCCTCGCCCTCAAGAGCGATGTGGGCGCCGTCGGCGAATTGTAGCCGCAGCGTGTGTTCGCCGGGCGGGAGTTCGAGGGTCGCGGTCGTCTGCGCTTGACCGTAGTGGAGATGCTGCTCATCGGTGGGGATGACCGCTCCGGCGTCGACAAATGGTGTATCTACCAGGATGTGGAAGTGTCCGGCTCCTTGGTTGATCTCGCCGGAAGGCTCGACGATGAGGCCGGTCGCCTCCATCGTCACCTCGAAGGGAGAGGAGACGGTGTCGCCATCGGCTGGCCCGGCAAAGCGCACTGAGGGAGCTTGTGCGCCCTCCTCGACAATTACGGTGACGGTATCGCGATAGGTATCGCCCTCGAGCGCGGTGTGTGCGCCGTCGGCGAACTGAAGCCGGAGCGTGTGTTCGCCGGGCGGGAGTTCTAGCGAGGCGGTCGTCTGCCCTTTGCCGTAGTGGAGATGCTGTTCATCGGTGGGGATGATTTCGCCGGCTGGAACGAAGTCGGTATTGACAAGGATATGGAAGTGGCCTGCGCCGTCATTCAGTTCGCCGGACGGTTCGACCACCAGTCCGGTTGCGGCCATGACCACCTCGACCGGGGAGGAGACGGTTGCGCCGTCGAGGGGATCGAAGAAGGCGACCGACTGGGCGGGTGCGTCCTCCTCGACAAAAACGATGATCGTGTCGCGGTATTGGTCGCCCTCGAGCGCGGTATGTGCGCCGTCTGCGAATTGGAGATGGAGGGTATGCTCACCGGGCGACAGCTCGAGTACGGCTACCAGGGCGCCGTCGCCGTAGTGGAGATGTTGGTCGTCTGCTGGAATGATTTCCCCGGCGGGAATGAACTCGGTATCGATGAGGATGTGCATGTGCCCTGAACCGGCCGTAATCTCGCCGGAAGGTTCGACCTTCAGACCCACGGCCCCCATTTGTACGGTGAAAGTGGGCGGCACGATGGCGTTGGTGGTCGGTTGGCGGAAAAAGACGAAAGGTTCCACGGCCTCTTCGGGCGCGGCTTCCGCATCGGAAGGCGCAGACTCGCCCGTTTCGGTAGCCGAGTCGGTCTCGGCGTCCTCCTGGTCCTGACTGGCCTCGGCGGCGGCAAGCGTGGCTTCGCGTTCGGCATCTCTGGCCGCCTTCAGGTCGGCCCTGAACGTGTCCACGCCGGCGTTTATAACATAGACCAGGATTAGGAGGCCCAAGACCGGGCCGCCGATTTTGATCAGAGGGTGCACTCTGTCCATCGAAACGCTCCGTATGCGTTGCTGTCTTGGACGCGGGATGACCGCGCAGGCCCCGGTGCGTCTTCAGTCCAGCTATAAATATTCGGTAGAATTATACTGCTTCCCCTTGGCCAGGCAAGAACCAGGGCGCGTGAAGCGCGCCCAAAGTGTGTTGCGCGGCGCGAATGTCCGCTGCCGAACCGGTGCATGGGAGACGCGCGGTTCGGGCCGACGGTACCCATAAGCTTCCGTCCTATAGAGCAACGGCTGCAACAGGTTGCAAGGTGTCCTCAGCGACTTCCGTTATGTCATCGCCATCCAGCTGCAGACTTATGACACGACTGACGCCATCGTCGCCCATCGTTATACCGTAGATACAGTTCGCGCCCTCGAGCGTGCGGCGGTTGTGGGTTATCACAATGAACTGCGTCTGTTCGCTCAAGGACTCCAACGCGTCGCGAAATCTGTCCACGTTTGCCTCGTCCAGCGTGGCGTCGACTTCATCGAGAATGCAGAAAGGCGTCGGGCTGACGCGCAGAATCGCAAAGACGAGGGCGCTGGCCGTCAGCGAACGTTCGCCGCCGGAAAGCAGGTCCAGGCTCTGCGGGCGCTTGCCCGGAGGGCGGGCGAATATCTCGATGCCCGTGTTCAGCATGTCGTCCGGGTCGGTGACTTTGACCTCGGCCCGGCCCCCCGGTAGAAGCAGCTTGAAGAAACGGGTGAACTCTTTGGAGACGGCGTTGAAGGTGCTCCGCAAAGCGCTCTCCATCCGCGTATCCAGCTCCCCGATGATCTTCCTCAGGTCGCGGGCCGCCTCTTCGAGATCTTGCGACTGTGTTTGCAGAAAGCCGAAACGGTCTGCCGCCTTTTCGTATTCCTGCGGCGCCTCGGGGTTCACATTGCTCAGACGCTGCAAACGGGTGCGAGTCTCTTTCACCTCATCCCTGAGGTTTGCAGGCAGCTGATGGATGACAGGGAGCTGGGCTACAAGAGAATGCCACGGCAGGGGCGGCTGATAGGCCAGGCCATCCGTCTCTTCCATCTCCGCCAATCCGAAGTCCTGGCGGATTTCGCGGCGCAGGCCGTCCAGCCGGTCTTCGGCGCGTTGCAGGGCAAGGCGGGAGCTGTTCCAGGCGGCTTCGATCTGAACGAGCGACTGCTGCATGGCCCGTTCTTCGTTTTCCTCCTGCCCCTGTTCCTTCTCAAGAAGGCGCAATTCCGACTCCCAAGGACCGAGTACGCCCTCGAGCTCGGCCAATTGGCTGCGAAGCGTGCGTTCGCCGGACGAGGCTTCGTGGACCTGATCGCGAAGGCGTACGGCCTCCTGCTGCAGATTCTCCAATCGGTGGGACTTGGACTGGTATTGGCTGTCGAGCTGCTTAAGAGTCTTACCCTGTTCGTTGATGAGAGTACGCTTGCCGTTCAACTGTGCCTCGGCGGCCGCGGCCGCGGCGCGCAGGTCGGCCAGTTGACTGAACAGTCCCTCAGGGTGGGCCAGGGAGGCCGCCTCTTCGGCCTGGCGGGCCTGATCGGCGGCGCGCCTGCGTTGCTCGGCCGCGGTCTCCAGCTGGTCTCGCAACGAGTCCAGCTGCGGCTTCAGTTCGTCCAACTCCTTGCGAGACTGTTGGAGCATCTGCTCGTGCCACCCAACCGCCTGCCGCGCCTGGACGGCCTCCAGCCGGGCCTTCTCCGTAGCGGACCGCCGCTCCTGCGCCATGTGGCGGAGTTTCATTTCCTCCTCTTCAAGCGCAAGCATTGCACGCCTTTGGCCATCGATCTTTGCCCGCAGCGACTGTGCTCTGCCGGCCGCCCGCTCGGCCTCTGCGCGGGCGGCGGCGAGCTCTGCCGGCAACTCACGAGCTTCGCGCTCTCTGGCCAGCAACGAGGCAGGCGGCCCGGCTTCGTTTTCGCCGCCGGTGACCGCGCCGCTGGGACGAATGATCTCGCCGTCCAGCGTGACGACCGTGGGCAGCGGTAAGGCAGCCGCGCTGCGACCATTTCGGCCGGCGCCCGAATGGGTGCGGCGGTGCGCGTCGAGGGCCCTGCGGGCAGCCGTCAGGTCGTCGGCGACCCAAACGCGTTGCAAGAGCTGTTTTACGGCTACCCCCACTTCCTCGTTGTAGTGGACGAGCTCGGCGGCGTTGCCTTCGATGCCGTCCACATCGGGCGCGGGAATCGGCCTGTGCGAGCGCAGCCGGTCCAGAGGCAGGAAGGTGGCGCGCCCAGAGCGTGAACGTTTCAGGAATTCAATCGCCCCGTGCGCGTCGCGCCAGGTAGAGACGATCAGGTTTTGCAACGCCGCGCCGAGGGCGGCTTCGATCGCCCGTTCCAGCCTGGGCTCGACTTGGAGTTGGGATGCCACGGTGCCGAGAATGCCGGGCAGGCCGCCGCTGCGCGCGGCCTGCAGGACGGCGCGCGCGCCGCCGGCGTAACCCGCGCTTTCGCTGCGAAGGCGCTGCAACAGGTCAAGGCGGGTCTGAATCCGGTCAACGCTTCTGGCCGACTGCCGGTGAAGCTCCTCACCATCGAGCAGCTCGGTCTCACGTGCTGATATCGAAGCTGACTGCGCGGCGGCCTGCGTCTGGTTGTGGCTGAGCCGGGCGTTGAGCGCGGCAGTGTCTGACTCCTGATTGCTCAACGCGGCTTCGGCGCGTTCGGCATCCTTGCGTCGAGCCTGAATCTCCTCTTTCAAGTGAACGAGCTCTGCCTCGCCGGCGGACAGCCTTTCTTCCAGCTGTTCCAGCGTGCTGCGCCGTTCGGCAATCCGTCTCTCGACGCGGTTGAGAGCAGCCTGCGCCTCGCGCCGGCGCTGTTCGCACAGCTGCCGGACCTTCTGTTGTTCTACGAGCCGGCCCTGTATTTGCTCGACGGCGCGCCGGGCTTGCTGGTATTGGGGTTCGGCCTCTTCGTAGGCGGCTCGCAGAGATACAAGGCGTGTTTGACCTGCCTCGCGCTCAGCCTTCAGCTCGGCACATTCCAGCGCCAGTTCGTCGCGCCGGACAACGAGCTGACGGTGGCGTTCTTCGGTAATCGCCAGCCGTCGCCCTACTTCTCCTGCCTGCTGGCGGCGGCGGCTGACGACCTCTTTCTGTTCTTCCACTCTCCTGCGAAGGTCTGAGTGGCGGGCTCGCAGCGAATCGATGTTCGCGCGAATCGAGTTGAGCCGGTCGCGGCGCAGGCGGGCGGAATGCTGATCGACCTCAGCCTTCTGGCGTGATTCGTCGAGTCTGTCGATCGCGCGATGCCACTGGTAGCCGTGCCATGTATGCAAGAGCCCCTTCAGATCCTGTTCAATCTGGCTGCGCTCGCGGGCCCTTTCGGCCTGGCGCTTCAGATATTTGAGCTGGGGCGCAAGCTCGGTGATGATGTCATAGACGCGTTCGAGGTTCTGCTGCGTTGCATCCAATCTTCGCAACGCGACGGCCCTCTTCTGTTGGTAGCCGGTAATTCCGGCAGCCTCTTCAAAGAGGGTACGCCGTTCCTCCGGCTTGAGACTCAGGACGCGGTCGATCAGACCCTGGCCGATCACGACGTAGGCGCGATTGCCGAGGCCGCTCGGCGCCAGGAGCTGTGTTATGTCCTGCAGCCGTACGCGCTGGCCGTTGAGTAGGTACTCGTTGTCGCCGTCGCGGTAGGCGCGGCGGGTGATCTCGACCTCGCTGAAGGCGATGTTGAGCTGGCCCTCGCTGTTGTCCAACACGAGGCTGACAGAGGCCATACCAAGGCGAGAGCGTCTGTCGCTGCCGGAGAAGATTACGTCGACCGTCTTTCGCGAGCGCAGCAAGCCGAAACTCTGCTCGCCGAGGCACCAACGCACGGCGTCGGCGATGTTGCTCTTGCCGCAACCATTGGGCCCAACGATTGCGGTCATGCCCTGGTCGAAGACGAGCTCCGCGGGTTGGGCGAAGGTTTTGAAGCCTTTGATCTGTACTCGCTTGACTCTCAACATAGATTGGGGCGCGGAAATGTGCGCGGGTCAGTTACTTTGCATGCGGAAACGTATTCTTCAATTCGGCTGCAGGAGAGAGAACGCAGCTGCGACGCGGCAGACTGATGGGCGCATCAGCTCACGCGAGAGATTGAGAATCGGGACTTCGGGCTCCATCGGGCAGTGCCGGCGACCGAGTCATTCGACCCATCGGAGGCGACGCACAGTTTCGGAAGGGGTCCAGGACGTCTTGGGCTCAATAACCCCATAGGCCCTTCCATAGTCCAGGAATCGTGTATTCAAGCACAAAACCCAGCGCGACGAGGACGATTGAAGATTGGATAAGCCGGCGATGCCTTCCGATGTATGAAGCAGGGCTCCAGTTATTGGTCAGGAGCGGCTGGGCCAGCAGTATGACGAAACCGGCATGGCCGGCGATTGTCATCACGCGCCAGGGCATCAAGCCCACCAGAATCGTAGCCGGACCGCCGGGCGCCATGAGGCCGACCACAAAGCCAAGCTCATTCACTGCGCGCGCAAGAAGCCACACCCCGACCAGACCGGCTGTGAGAAGAGTGCCAAGCAGGACCAGGATGAACTCTCCCAGCCGGGCGAGCGGACTTGCCAGCACGGGTTCCTGCAGTCCTCCGCCTGAATGCAGCCAAAGCAGCAGCGTATCGTAGTAGCTGAAACCATCGTGAATCGCACGGTCGAACGGTCGCGGCAGGAGCGCGGTACCAACGGACATGATCAGGAACTGCAGGAGCAGCCATAACGAAACGACCAGAATCCCCCTGGTGACCTTCCCGCGCCGAAGCGGAATGGCCACAAAAATCGTCAGGGCCGCGGTCTGCAGGATTGGGAGAAGATTCGGCTGTCCCAAAAAGGCGGGCAGAAAGGTGGTCAGAAAGCAAAAGACACACAGCGTGATGTAAAAGACAGGATCTTCTGTCAGGTCATATCTTCGCCGACTGGTTATGCCGTTGGAACTGCCGTCCGGCGGCGAAGAGACAGGATTAGCCATTGTCCAATTATATCATTGCGTTCGGTGCTCAAGCGAAATCTTGAAATCGAAGAAGGTTGGCAGGGACGGCAATGACTCGGCCAAACGCGCGATCGGTTGGCGACGCGCAGGCACAGAGGCGTCGTCTACGCCGGCATCACGGACCAGCTGGAATCGCGCGCACGATGGCGTCGGCCCGGCTGGCGCCGGCACACAAGCTGATTCTGCACACTAACGCTGCGGTAGGAGAGGTGTCAGGGGGGCGTTGCGGGGGGAGTCCCCCCGCACAAGGGAGGGCCGGAACGGCCCGACCGCCCAGCAGCGGAGGGTAGTGGATAGTGGATAGTGGGTAGTGGGTAGTGGGTAGTGGATAGTGGGTAGTGGATAGTGGGTAGTGGATAGTGGGTAGTGGATAGTGGGTAGTGGATAGTGGGTAGTGGGTAGTGGGTAGTGGATAGTGGGTAGTGGATAGTGGGTAGTGGATAGTGGGTAGTGGATAGTGGGTAGTGGATAGTGGGTAGTGGATAGTGGGTAGTGGTTAGTGGGTAGTGGTTAGTGGGTAGTG
>DAOUHX010000293.1:0-9406 GCA_034428395.1 Caldilineaceae bacterium | reverse complement strand
TCCGTTGGCCTGGATGTTCTCGATGTCGGTAAAGAGCGACATGGATGTCATCCGCTACCCGCTTAAGCTCGTGTGGCCGCCCCAGCTGCAGAACTACCCGGAAGCCTGGATCGGCGATACAACCGGCGTTACGCTCAACCTTTACTTTCTCAACAGCGCCATTGTTGTTCCAAGCAGTCTCCTGATCCTGGTGGGCAGCGCAACGCTGGCCGGATATGCCTTCGGACGCTTCGACTTCTTTGGTCGCCGGGTCCTATTCTTCTTTCTGGTTTCACTGATCGCTGTGCCGATGCACGCTCTGATCGTTCCCCTCTACGCCGAACTGCGGGCCTTTGGCCTGATCAACAATTTTCTCGGTCTGATCTTTCTCTACGTAACCTCCACCTTGCCATTCTCCATTCTTGTGCTCCAATCCTACTTCACGACCTTTCCTTCGGAGCTTGAAGACGCGGCGTTGATTGACGGATGTACGCGCCTCGGTACGTTTCTGCGAATCGCCGTGCCGATATCCAAGGGGCCGATCGCCGCGATTGCCATCGTCAACTTTATCGGTATGTGGAATGAAGTGCTCCTGGCGATTGTTGTCCTGTGGGAAAATAAGGTGAGGACTGTGGCGCCCGGGCTGCTTGGTTATATGGCGCAGTACGGGGAAACGCGTTGGGGCTTGATTTTTGCCGGCTTGACTATCGTGACCGTCCCGCTGATTGCCTTCTACATGATCTTCCACAATAATATCATGAAAGGTGCAACGCTCGGCTCCTACAGATAGCCCGACAAGGGTGGGGCGAGCAAGGCGAAGGCAAGACACCGGTTTCCCAGTTAGGGCGCTTCGTCAAAGAGAAATGTAGCGTGACCATTCTCGATCAACAGCAGTTGCGGACATACGAAGGGCAAGGTTACCTGCTGATTCCAGGTCTTTTGAGTGGAGATGACCTCGCGCCTGTTGAGCGGACTATCGCGAAAGCGGTTGACGACGTCGCCCGGACGCTGCACGCTGAGGGGAATGTAGGAGATCTGTTCGAAGATGAACCTCTTTCGCGTCGGCTATTCGAGCTCCACAGAAGGCATCCAAGGGAGTCGATGAGTTGGAATCAGGAAGTTTTCAGCGAGGCCGTCTATGACCTGTGCGTGCACTCGGCGGTGCTGGATGTGGTTGAATCATTGCTCGGTTCGGGCGAGATAACGATGAACGGCGACTATTGGGTACGGCCCAAATTGCCGCAGGAGCAACTGACCACGCTGCCCTGGCATCAGGACAGCGACTATTACGGCGCGCAAACCGAACCCTTGCATATCCTCTCGCTCTGGATACCGCTCGTGGACGTGGACGAAAAGAACGGCTGCATGCAGTTCATATCCGGCAGTCACAAGTGGGGCCTGCTGCCAAACAAGAGGCAGGGCGACCACCTCGTGCCCGTCGAGGACGTCGAGGCTCGTGGCCGCGTTGAAACGCTGGCGATGAGAGCCGGGGATGCCGTCGCGTTCCGCAATCTCACTTTCCATCGTTCGTTGATGAACAACAGCGACGGAATACGCTGGAGCATCGATCTGCGCTACAGCGTGACCGGAACGCCGCTGGACTGGCTGGCCAGGATGGGGCTGCTCGGCTTTGTCGCCCGTAGCCGGCAACGTCCTGAAAGCGTGGACTCCTGGCAGGCTTGGCGCGCCAGCCGACGCGCATGGGAGCAAGAACAGGCCTAGTGGTGCCGGTTCGACTGTATCGAGACCTGGAGCGAGGCGTTTCATGCCGCGTAGAACTGTCGATCTGAGTCATCCCCTCGATCATTCGACCCCTCCCTTTCCCGGCGACGACTCGGTCGAGGTTACGGTCAAGACGTCGATTCCCGCCGACCTTGCGCCGGGCACACCGGGTCGCTTGAACACCAGTGTCCTGCGCGTCTCCCTCCACACAGGCACGCACATGGACGCTTTCTTCCACTTCTACCATGGCCGGGCGACCATTGAGCAGATTCCGCTGGCACAGTGCATGGGGCCGGCCCTGCTTGTTGACTTTTCGCATAAACGGGCCAAAGAGGATATAACCGAGGATGATCTGGCGCCCCTCCGGGAGTCTCTCAGCCGCACGCCCAAGGTGCTCCTCAACACCGGCTGGGCGCAATATTGGGGCCAGCCGCTCTATTTCACCGACTATCCCGCCCTGACGGGCGCCGCAGCCCGCTTCTTGGTAGACTGCGGCATCGAGCTGGTCGGAGTCGATACGCCGTCGGTTGACCATTCGCCCAATGACGCCCACTTTGTGCTGCTGGGCAATGACGTACTGATTGTTGAAAACCTGACCAATCTCGATCAGATCGGCCAGTCACTGTTTGAGTTCACCGCGTTGCCACTCAAAATTACCGGTCGGGACGGCTCGCCGGTGCGGGCTATCGCGGTCGTCGAAGAGCCGTAACCCGGTGCGGCCAACATCGACTGTGGTCCGAGCATCGCAAGTCTTCTTTGCGTATATTCGTTGAATCCCAGCCGGATGCAGAGATCCTGGAGAGGTCCAACTATGGCACAGAGTGAAATGGAGAATGGGAGAGCGGCGGCTGAAGACTGCCCCACGCCGGCGGAGCGTTTCTTCTTCGACAACAATGGATATCTGGTCCTGGAAGAGTTCCTGGATGCAGACCACGTCAAGGCCTTGGTCGATGCGCTTGAACGCGTTATGCCGCGGCGGCGCACACTGCAGGAGCAGGGCATCCCGCATACCGGCATGACGCAGATCAAGGGCGAGAAGAGCACGCGCATCTTCTATATCCTTGACGAAGATCCCCTCCTGCTGGAGATGCTCGACTGGCCCCCAATCTGGCCCTACGTGACCGGCCTGCTCAATGCCCTCCCGCACCATCATGCTTCGGACGCGCTCATCGAGCACACCAGCGACCTGATGGGGCGGGGTGGGGGATGGCACATCGACGGCCATGACGAAGGGTATCGCAATCTAGGTCCGCAAATACCCCTCTTGCAGCTCAAAATCGGATACTATTTGAGCGACATGACGCAGCCCGGGCAGGGCAACCTTTGCATTGTGCCCGGCAGCCATAAGGCGGCCTATGAGCCCGCCCAGGAAGACCTGAAGCAGCAGGGGAAAGCGGTAGGAATCGAGGAGATCTGCGCGCCGCCAGGCTCGGCCATTCTCTTTCACAACGCTCTCTGGCATTCGGGCGGTCCGTTCACCCGTGAAGGCGGCCTGCGCTGCATGCTCTACTACGCCTATGAACATCCGTGGATGATCGCTTCCCAGGAGCATTGGGGCTATTCCAAGGGCTTCTACAACAACCTCTCGCCTGAGCGGCGCAAGCTGTTTCATGGCTTCCTTTTCGACCCTCCCGAGCATCGCTGGGGATAACCGGAGGGCAGCCCTGATATGTCCCTGCGCCGATGATCGCGTTAGCTTCGCAAAGAAATTGGCATACGCCCCTGCTGGTCGGGCTATTCCTCCTGCTCCTGGTAGCGGTCATTGTCTGGGGCGACAGCCCTGTCGAGCATCCCTTCGATCCGGACAGCCGCAGCCCGAGCGGCCTGATGCTGCTGCGGGAGTGGTTGCAGGAGATGGGTTACCAGGTCACGACGGACGGACGGACGCGATTTGCGCCTTCGACGCGCCAGCACATGCTCCTTGTCTACCCCGGCGAGGCGCAGTTCACCAAGGGAGAGGCGGACCGACTCTTGGAATGGGTCGAAGACGGCGGCACCGCAGTGATCGTCGGCCACGCGGATCGGGAGTTGAGGCGTGCCTTCAACTACAGGTCATGGACCCATCCCGCTGCGATTGAGGTGGAGCAAAGCCAGCCCCTGCTGCCGGAAGCGATCGAGACCTTCGACCGGGGCGGACATGCCTTCGATGCGACCAGGGCGCCGCACATAGTCGCCGTCCTCAAAAGTGGATATGGGACAAGGCTTGCCGTGCTCAAGTACGGCGCTGGCTGGACTTGGCTCGTTGGCGAGCCGCTCGCGTTTACAAACAGCCGGCTTTCCGAAAGCAGCGCCCAGGCCCAACTGTTTCCGGCCCTTTTACGCACCGTCCCAGCCGGTGGCACCGTCGTCGTCGACACCTATCACCTGTTCGGCCCACTCTTGCCTGACGAACTCCCGCCTATCAAAACTTTCAGGGATTGGGTCTATCAAACGCCGGCTGGGCGGGCTGCTCTATTCCTGCTGCTGCTGGGCGGGGGCTGGCTGCTCCTGTCCGGCCGGCGCCTTGGCCCGCCGCTGGAGGTGCCGACCCAGGGGCGGCGGCGGGAGGCTGCCGAGTTCGTAGTTGCCATGGCCGGCCTGCAACGGAGGGCCCGCGTCCGTGACCACATCGCCCGACAGCAACGCTACAGGCTGAAGCAGGCCTTGGGAAGACCCTGGCGGCTCCGCCCGAGTCTGCCGGATGACGAGTTCTTGCGCCAATTGCGGTCGCTGGGCCCGACATTTTCCAGGTCCGCCCACCACGGGGCTCCCGTCCGGGGCAATGCTGCTGCTGAGGCCCGCCCCGACTTAACGATTGAGCAAGTCGCAGCGATCCTGGATGAGCTGGCGACGGTCCCGGATCAGGAACGCCTGCTGCAACTCGCGCGGCGGGTCGATGACATCAGAGCCGCCTCAGGTGAAAACCTTCCGGCGTAACCTGCTGAACGGTCGCGGCGGGCGCAGCGGTGGCCCTACTTGTATACAGACATACAATCCATGAAGGTTTCTCAACTCTATTCT
The DNA here is from genome assembly GCA_034428395.1 of Caldilineaceae bacterium. Lineage (GTDB taxonomy): Bacteria > Chloroflexota > Anaerolineae > Caldilineales > Caldilineaceae > Bin5. Next base: position 4,705 of record DAOUHX010000293.1, on the reverse strand, counting down.
TCCATTCGCGTGCAGGCCGCTAAAGCTATTGTCGGCCAGGACGAGGTATTCGAGCAGATCGTAATCGCATTTCTCAGCGGCGGCCACGTCCTGCTCGAAGGCGTACCCGGAACCGCCAAAACATTGATGGCCAAGACACTCGCCCGGCTGACCGACGCCGTGTTCGGACGTATCCAGTTCACCGCCGACCTCATGCCGTCAGACATCGTCGGCACACAGGTCTTCGATCTGGATAGTGGGCGTTTTCATCTGCGCAAAGGCCCGATATTCACCCAGATTTTGCTGGCCGACGAGATCAACCGCGCGCCGGCCAAGACCCAATCGGCGCTGCTGGAAGCGATGGAGGAGCGCCAGGCCACGATTGACGGCGTAGCGTACCCTCTCGATGAGCCATTCATGGTGCTGGCGACGCAAAATCCGGTCGAGTATGAGGGCACCTATCCGCTGCCGGAAGCCCAGGTCGACCGCTTCCTATTCAAAGTGCTGGTCGACTATCCATCCGACGAGGCAGAGCAAGAGATGCTGCAGCGCTATCACGAGGGATTCGACGCGCACAAATTGGATGAAGTCGACATCAGGCCTGCGATTTTGCAGGCCGAATTGGCGGGTGTCCGCGACGAAATCCGGCGTGTGGCGGTCGAGCCAGGCGTATTCAGGTACATTAATACTCTCGTGAGCGCCACCCGCCGCAGCCCGGATCTGCTGCTGGGCGGGAGTCCTCGTGCCAGCATTGCTCTGTTACAATCATCCAAGAGCTACGCGGCCTTACAGGGCCGGGCCTACGTCGTCCCGGACGATGTGAAGGCCCTGGCCGCGCCGGTGCTGCGTCACCGCGTGCTACTGCGCCCCGAAGCCGAAATCGAAGGCATCGACGCCGACGGGGCAGTCCGCCGCATCGTCGCCGGCGTCGACGTGCCCCGTTAGAGACCGTACAGAAGCTGGACGCGCCTCATCCTAAAAACTGCTCGGGAAATCAGAAATGGAAGGACGGTTAAGTAACCTCCTCTTGAACGGCGAGCCACTCAGGACGCTTAGGCGGCTCTGGACAATAGGTGCAATTGTCGGACTTGTGGTCATTGCCGCGTGTTCTCGGGAAAGCACGCCGGCGCCCCAATCGGAGGAACCGGTAGTCGAGACGGTGCAATCGCCGGCGCCCACCGCCACCATGACAAGGACAGCCACCGAACCCCCTCCGCCCACTGACACGCCTGTCCCCCCCGAATCCCGGAACTGGCCGGAGATTGTCCTGGTTGAGACGATTTCCGGTCTCAAGAGACCCGTAGACTTTGCCGACGCCCGAGATGGGTCCGGTCGACTCTATGTGGTCGAGCAGGCGGGGCTGGTACAGCTGTTCAGCGATGGCGTCAAAGGTGAAACGCCGTTTCTCGACATCCGCGACCGCGTCGATTGCTGCGGAGAAAAGGGGTTGCTGGGTATCGCATTCTCGCCGGACTTTGCCACCAGCCGCGCCTTCTATGTCAACTATACGACCATCCTGCCGGGCAGCCTGCATACCCGCGTCTCCCGCTTTTACCTGCGCGACGACGCCCACCTGGCCGATTCCGCCACGGAAGAGATCATTCTCGAGTTCCACCAGCCATGGGGCAATCACAACGGCGGCCACCTCGTTTTTGGCCCCGATGGCTACCTTTGGATCGGGACCGGAGACGGGGGCAGCGGCGGCGACCCCCAGGATAACGGGCAAAAGGGCCAGACGCTGCTGGGCAAAATGCTGCGTATCGACGTAACGACGCCCACAGAAGCCCGCTACCTAACTCCCGCCGACAATCCCTTTGTCGGCAATGACGAATTTCTCGATGAGATCTGGGCCTACGGCCTGCGCAATCCCTGGCGATACTCCTTCGACCGCGAGACCGGCGATCTCTATATCGCCGATGTAGGCCAGAACGCGTGGGAAGAGGTGAGCTTTCAGCCGGCCGACAGCCGCGGCGGCGAGAACTATGGCTGGCGGATCACCGAGGGTCTACACTGCTTTAACCCTGCCGTCGGCTGTCCCACAGTCGACCTGACACTGCCTGTGGCAGTTTACGGCCGCGAGAGCGGACAATCGATTACAGGTGGCTTCGTTTACCGCGGAGCGGACCATCCTTCGCTGCAGGGCATTTACTTCTTTGCCGACTACGTGAGCGGGCGCATCTGGGGTCTGCGGCAGGTCGACGGATTATGGGAAGCCAGGATGATGCTGGACACCTCCCACAACGTCAGCAGCTTTGGCGAGGACGAGGCAGGAAATCTCTACCTCGTTGACCACCGAGGCACGGTTTTGCAGATTCGTGCGCAGACGGCGAAACAGTAGCGCGGCAAAACAAACAGGGTTCGCTATGGACTTCGATCTCATTGTTGTCGGCGGCGGCATCGTCGGCGCGACTGCAGCCTATCGCGCGGGTCAGTTGGGCGCGCGCACGCTCCTGTGCGACCGGCGCGACGCCGGGCGTGCGACCGATGCGGGCGCGGGAATCCTCGCGCCTGAAAGCAGCACGCGCGACGGTCGTCTCTGGTACGATTTCGCGTTGGACGCGGTTGGCTACTACTCCTTGTTGATCAAGGATCTCGCCGCTGACGGTGTGCCTGGCGAGGAGCTTTCCCGTGCCTATGGCCAATGTGCGAAAATGATCGTGGCTCTCGATGGCGTTGAAGCGGCCGCGCTAGCCGAGATCGAGAGGACGGTCTACGCGCGCCAGGAGGAACGTCGCCCTCCGCCGGCAGAGTCTGTCCGACGCATCTCGCCAAGCGAAGCGCGCCACGCCTACTACCCTCTGCTGGCCGACGCGTCCGCTGTGCTGCTCCAGCCGGCCGCCCGGCGCGTCGATGGCCGCTTGATGACAGCGGTTCTCAAACAGGGTCTGCGCGCACGCGGTGTAGAGACTAGCGACGTCGATGTGTCTACACTGCTTCTTGAAGATGGCCGGGTACGCGGGGTACGCTTAGCCTGCGGCGGCGAGTACACGGCCGGCGCCGTGCTCATCGCCGGTGGCGCCTGGTCATCCGATTTCGGTGCCCAACTTGACGTGCAGATTCCTGTTGCACCGCAACGGGGGCAGATTATCCATCTGCAACTTCCCGGTCAGGATACCGGCACCTGGTCGATCGTTATGGGATTCAGCGATCACTATCAGGTGCCATGGCCCGGCGGACGCGTCGCCGTCGGCGCGACGCGCGAAACCGGCAGCGGCTATGCGGCCCACGCGACTGTAAGCGGTGTCCGCGAAGTGCTACATGAGGCTCTGCGCTTGGCGCCCGGCCTGCGCGACGCCGCCATCAATGATGTCCGCGTCGGTCTCCGCCCCTACACATCAGATCACTTGCCGCTGCTGGGCGCCGTGCCCGGCGTAAGCGGCGTCTACCTCGCCACCGGTCACGGGCCTACCGGCCTAACGCTCGGTCCCTTCAGTGCAAAGCTGGTCGTTGAGCAAGCTCTCGAGCAACCGCTCGCCTGGGACCTGGCTCCCTTTTCCGCGGCTCGTTTCTTGCCCTGAACCGGCCGCTCTGCGCCGCCTTGCGTGTGTACACTCGCCAGTCCTGCCGTCGCGACGCTTGTCGGCTTGAGAGCCCTCTTTAGTTGATGCGAATAGATTTGCGGGCCTCCACCCGAATTGCGCGAAACCGGTTGCGGGGCTTGAGCGGGTATGCTATGATGTCTTTCCGGCTGTCCCCACGAAGCGGCGCATCGTCAGCTTCTACACGTCGTCCCCCCCGCGTCGTGCCCGGATAGGGTCGGAACTCTGAACAACGGTCACCGGTTCGCTGCGTCAGTTGCTTGCAGAAGTGGAGAAAATCGATGGGCACGCAGTCGCGCGAAAGCTGTGGAACGGTAGCGCAGTCCACAAATGCACGGAGGATGACGAGCGTCATCCTGACACTGACGGCGATTCTTCTGCTCTCCGCCTGCACGCGCGAGCGCGTCGCCGAGGAAGTCGATAGTCCGGTAAGCGAACAACCGCAAGAGCCGGCGGTGACGCAAATCACGCCGCTTCCGACCTCGACCGATACACCCGAACCAACACCCGAAGACACACCCGAGCCGAAGGTGATTACCTACGAAGTTCAGCCCGGAGATACGATTAACGCAATTGCGGATAAGTTCGGGACCGACCCGCAGAGAATCCGGGCGCTGAACCTGTTGACGACCGATGCCCTGCAGGTCGGCCAGGTGCTGCGCGTGCCCAATATACCTGGCGTGACTACCCCGCAGGGTATCCCCACCGCCACGCCAGAGCCGTTCGAGTACACAGTTCAGGAGGGGGACACGCTCCTGTCGATCGCGCTCCATTTCGGCGTTACGCTTAACCAGCTCGTCAGCGTCAACGGCCTGCGCGACGAGCACAGTCTCGGTGTCGGGCAGGTCCTTCTGATTCCCGGTGCGAGCAACACTGAACAGCCGAGCGCCGGCGGCGGGTCGGTGGATCCTGGGTTGTCGCGCCAAGAGGGCACGCATGAGGTGCAGCCCGGCGAGACTCTCGCCCAAATCGCGGAACAGTACAACGTAACGCTGACCGACCTGATCGCATTCAACGGCCACACGATCACCAACCCCCACGTTGTCAAAATTGGTACGGTGCTCATCATACCCGGCAGGTCCGCCGCCGACGTGAGCATTCTGAACCAGACCACCTACACGGTTCAGGAAGGGGATTCCCTGCTCGCGATCGCGCAACAGTTCGGCGTGACCGTCGAAGCGCTCATG
>DAOUHX010000292.1:0-2545 GCA_034428395.1 Caldilineaceae bacterium | reverse complement strand
GCATTGGTCATGAAGCCGAGGAGGCAGGCGGGGTGCCAGGCATGTGAGGCATAAACCACATCATCACTCGTCTGGGAGGCTTCAGCGGCTTCGGTCGCAGCCGTTCGGGGGCCGGTCACTTCGACCAATTCCGCGCCGTATACAGCGATTTGCGCCTTTTTAGGTTGCGGCGCGTAGGCAGGCACAAAGATGCGGGCAAAGAGTCCCGCCCGCGCCGCATAACATGCCAGGCTGGCCCCGGCATTGCCGCTCGAATCGTCCATAACAGTGCGCACACCCTGCCCCACCAGCCAGTTGATGATAACGCTGACACCTCGGTCTTTGTAGCTGCCTGAAGGCATCAGCCCTTCAAACTTCCAGTAGATGGGCTGTTCCAACCAGGTATCTTCGATCAGCGGAGTCCAGCCCTCCCCCAACGAATGCAGTTCCCGCCCCGGCGCTACAACGGGCAACATGGGCAGGTAGCGCCAGTGTCCCGGATTGTGGTCCTCGATCTTATCCGGGTCGAATGGAGGCAGCTCGCGATACTCCAACGGTTCGCCGCTGAGGGGGCAGCGCAAGGGCGCTTCTTTGGCAGCAATCCGAAACTGGCTGCTGGGACAGTATGCGATCAATCGGCAGGTCCTTTGCAGGGCAGAGTAGAGAAGCCGAGCTGTCTTCAACCGGTACGTATGTCCGACCCCTCATTGGATCAACATTTGTAACCGAACTTGTGGGATAGGTCAAGTGGCACCTGCAGTCTCAAAGCGACGCCCCATACTTCGCAGGACCCTGCGCTGACCACTGGAACCCGCCAAGTGTGATAGAATCGAGTCGGTTCGCAAACTACCCCGCTTTGGAAGGGTCCAAAATGAGAATAACGCGCATCTCTGCATACCAGGTCGACCTGCCACTGCATGAAGGGCGCTATGCCTGGTCCGGTGGGAAGTCGGTAGCCGTTTTCGACAGTACGATTGTGCGGGTCGAGACGGACGACGGCTTCGCGGGGCACGGTGAGGTCTGCCCGCTCGGACCCTTCTATCTGCCGGCCTACGCGCGGGGCGTACGTGCCGGGCTGACCGAGCTGGCTCCCCATCTGATCGGGCTGGACCCGAGGCAGCTGGCGATACTTAACGAGGAGATGGACCGGGCGCTCAAAGGGCATGCCTATGTCAAGTCCGGCATCGACATCGCTTGCTGGGACATTTTGGGCCAGGTTAGCGGACAACCTGCCTGTGTGTTGCTCGGAGGCCGCTACGGCGAAGACTTTGTCCTCTATCGCGCCATTTCGCAGGGTACGCCGGAGGAGATGGCGGAGTCGGTGGCGAACTACCGCGCGGAGGGTTACAGGCGTTTCCAACTGAAGGTAGGGGCTGACGCGGAGACAGATATCGAGCGGATTCGTGCAGTTGCGGAGGTGTTGGAGTCCGGGGATAGGTTGGTGGCCGATGCCAATACGGGCTGGCTGCCGCACGAGGCCGCGCGTGTTGTGCGCGGGGTGGAGGATGTGGACGTCTACATCGAGCAGCCATGTCTGAGCTACGAATCGTGCCTTTCGATCAGGCGGCGGACGACGCATCCCTTTGTGTTGGATGAAACGATCTACAGTATCGAAGCGCTGCTGACCGCGCATCGGGATGACGCCATGGACGTCGTGAACATCAAGATCGGTAAGTTCGGGGGCCTGACGAAGGCGCGGCAGGCGCGCGATCTGTGTGTCTCGCTGGGCATCGCCATGACGATCGAGGACAGTTGGGGGGGTGACGTAACGACGGCCGCAATCTCGCACCTGGCGCACAGTACGCCGCCTGAGTTCCTCTTTACCGCCACTGATTTCAACAGCTACGTGACCGTCAGCACGGCGGAAGGCGCCCCCCAGCGTAATCGCGGCCGCATGGCGGCCTCTACCGCCGCCGGATTGGGCATCGCACCCCGCTGGGACACGCTGGGCGAGCCCGCTCTTGTGATTGAATGAAGATGCCGTACAAACGCATGTGAGAGGCGCGCGCAGTAGCTGCAAAGACGGCAGTTCAATATCCTCTCCGATTTGTGAAGGTGCCGCGGGAAAGCGTATACTACGCCCCCAATACCTGCGCTTACGCCCCAATTCACCACTGTCGCCAGAGCCGGCTCGACTCGCTGGAGCAGAGCCGAAAGCGGGGGAAACGCGGCACACTACGCCGCCTGCCACAGTCCGGACCGGCCAGACGCCCCAACCCCGACGGGGGGCAACCATGCCGCATAAAAGGACGAAGTTCTGTTGCCAACCATGACACGGGGCAATGAAGCTGCCCAATCAAGTGATGCTGTCGATTCAGGTGGCGCCGCGCCATCGGCGCTGCCGGCGGGATTGATTGACCGCTACGAACTTTTTTCCTCCTTCTTTGACCAACTCTACCTCGATAGAGAGGTCTTCGCACACAAGGACAGGATCGTTTTACGCTGGCCGCGCCAACTGGAGGCGCCCGCCGATTTCAACGTCCGGCTGCAGCGTTCAGACGGGCGTATCTACGCCGAGAGCGAGGGCAAGCAAGGCGATAGCGGCGATCGCATTCTGGCCCAGGAG
>DAOUHX010000291.1:0-2987 GCA_034428395.1 Caldilineaceae bacterium | reverse complement strand
CGGCACCTTCAACAAGAGGTTCCTGGGCGAGGAGGCATGGAGCTTTACGACCACGAACTGGGAAGATGTCTGCCATGCCGTCGACCTGGTGCGCTTCATGGCCGGGGGAGAACCGGTCGAGGTTACCGCGTACCAGGACAAATTCGGCAGCGACTACCGCAACTGCTACACGGGGCTGGTGCGCTTCGACAACGGGGCGACCGGGTTCATCCACGGCAACCGCGCCTCGGGCGCCCGCGTGCTGCGCGGGGAGCTCCACGGCACGGGCGTCGGCTGCTACTTCAAGCTTCCCCACGAAATCGAGATCACCGAGGATAACGAGGCGCGCACGCTCAACGGCTGGGATATCGACGGCGCGGCCGAGCACGACACGAGCCGCTACGACGGTGTGCTGGCGATGCACGAGCACATTGCCGACTGTGTACGCAGCGGCGAGAAGCCGCTGACCGACATTCGCGACGCGATCCATTCGATGGCGCTGGTGGCGGCGCTGGAGGGGGCGGAGGGCGGAGGATAGTTTTCAGTTTTTGGTTTTTAGTTTTTGGTTTTTGGTTGGTGACGGACTTCGGAATTCGCACAAAACGCACATTGGAGCGATTGATGAACACTTACAGTTTGGAAGAGGTGAAGGCGCGGGAGTTGTTTCCCGGGTTTGTGGGGAAGTTTGTGCATGCGGAAAACATGACGTTTGTCTATTGGGAGATTGCGGCGGGTTCACCGCTGCCGACACATTCGCATCCGCATGAGCAGGTTATCAACATGTTCGAGGGCCAGTTCGAGATCAGCATCAGCGGCGGCGAGACGCGCCTGTTGGGGCCGGGCGACGTTTACGTCATTCCGGGTGGGGCGGAGCACTCGGGTCGCGCTGTGACGCGCTGCAGCATCCTCGATGTCTTCCACCCGGTGCGGGAGGAGTACATCTGGGAAGACTGAGAATATGGCATAATCTGCGGCGGCTGAAAGCGGTGCAGAACAGCATAGCGGGCCGGCCTTGGCTCTTTCGCTTCGCCAGACCTTCCCTTCTCGACGGGTCAGCACAGATATTCAGTTTCGGAGGGACGTTGCTTGATGACTACTATCCCTCCGGCGATGGATACGAAGAGGACATCCTCGCGATGATGAGCGACTGGATTTCTGTCGGTCAGGATATGCAGGACGCGATCGACGAATTCCGTTCCTCTGTACCGGGCAGTTGACCGCCGACAGCCGCCGACTGCCCTCGCATAGGTTCCCCGCTACTCGCCCTCAAACCCACTAACGTCGAACTTCATCGTGCGGCTGTTTTCTGTAACGATGCGCACGTCCTTATTCGGCGCGCCCCCGGGAACGCCGGCATCTGCTTTGATTCAGCCGTCTGTCCGCTCCAGCCGGGCTCTTGCCTATAAGCGGTTCAGGCGGCTTTTGCATGTCAGCTGCCCTTCATGCTGAAGGCGGCCGACGCTTTCGACAATTCGCCCAGAAGTGGCCAGGTGTGTCGTAAAACTGGCTGCGAATTTTTCAGAAATCGGGTATCGGATGGGTATCGATAGGGTATCGAAATGTACAAATGTGCCCAGTGTTGCACTGTTTTTTAAATTTTTCTGCGCCACTCGTGACAGGATATTGGCTTGGACTTTCGTAACAGGATACGGACGCGGCCGAATTTTGCGCAGTTTTGTCGTAGGATCGTGCAAAAGGAAGGCGTTCGTGTGGTAAGAAGGCGCGAAACGGGAGTGGTTGCATTCTCCTTGTGACAGGATACAGAACTGGAAGTCAGCGGCTTCGGCATTGTCGGCATGGCGTGTTTCATTCCGCTGCGGGTGGGCGGCGCGGGGGATGGCAAGTTGGCGCATTTCTCGACGGTAGCGATAGCTCGTAGAGCGTACTGCTTTATTGGCGGGTTTTGAACGTTCATATTTGGACAGGTCGATATGGTTTCCGGCCCGGGCATGGTGGGCGGGCATTTTTGCGGATGCAGCGCGTTCTGGTCCAGCCTGGTTGTGTTCGGGTTCGACCTTGCAGTATAGCATGTTTCGGAGTCTCTTGCAGTGGATAGTGGATAGTTGCCAGTGGCCGGTGGCCGGTAGCCAGTGGCCGGTGGCGAGGAAGCGGTGGGGACGGTGGGAGCCGGTCGAACGGGGGATCGACTGGCGGCGAGCGGACTCGGTGGCGTCGTGGTCGCGGCGCGTTGGCGACAGGGTGGAATCGCGCAGGCACGGTGGTATTGCTTCCCGGTCGCTGACGCACTAGCTGGGGACGCGCAGACACGGTGGCATTGCTTCAGGGGGGCGTTGCGGGGGGTGTCCCCCCGCACAAGGGAGGGCCGGAACGGCCCGACCGCCCTGAACGGCCGTGAATCGTGAATCGTGAGTCGTGAGTCGTGAGTCGTGAGTCGTGAGTCGTGAGTCGTGAGTCGTGAGTCGTGAGTCGTGAGTCGTGAGTCGTGAGTCGTGAGTCGTGAGTCGAACTGGGGGAGCCGCGCCCGCACGGCCGCATCGTCTTGGCTAGAAATTGATCAGATGGGGAGAGTGAGTGGCAGGCTGCGGTCGGCGGCGAGGGTGAGGAAGAGGACGGCGAGGTAGAGCATGGAGTATTTGTAGAGGGCGAGCGCGTCTTTGCGGTCGACGTCCCGGCCTTCGCCTGTGCGGCGATACAGGTTGAAGACCTTGAAGATCAGCAGCAGGTCGAGCGGGACGACGGCGGCGGCGTAGAGCCATGCGGCTTGGTTGAGGGCGAAGGGGAGGAGGGAGACGAGGATGGTGAGGGCGGCGTAGACCAACATCTGGCGGAGGGTGCGGCGGCTGCCAAGGACGGCGGGGGCCATGGGAACGCCGACAGCCTCGTACTGGTCCTTGACCAGGAAGGCGAGCGCCCAGAAATGGACGGGCGTCCAGAGGAAGATGAGGGCGAAGAGGAGGATGGCCATCCAGTCGAGACGATTGGTGACTGCGGCCCATCCCAGGAGGGGCATGGCCGAGCCCGCCGCGCCGCCGATGACGATGTTCTGC
>DAOUHX010000290.1:0-6703 GCA_034428395.1 Caldilineaceae bacterium | reverse complement strand
TTCCTGGGCGGCGTTGAGGTGCCGGAACTCCAGCGGGTCGATACCCAGTTTCTCGGCCAGCTCGTCGATGACCGTCTCCGAGGCAAAGGCCGCGTTCGTGCCGCCCGGCGCGCGGTAGGCGCCGCTCTGTGGACGGTTCACAACGACGTCGTAGCCGTCGATGCGCAGGTTATCCAGCTTGTAGGGGGACAGAATCACACCGGCGCCGGCGCCGACCGGCGAGCCGGGATATGCGCCGGCCTCATATATCAGGTCGGCCTCAACCGCAGTGATGCGGCCGTCCTTTTTGGCGCCCATCTTCACCTTGATGTAGCTGCCTGACGTGGGGCCGGTCGCCAGCAACACTTCGGCGCGGGTCAGCGCGATCTTGACCGGTCGGTGCCCGCTCTTGCGCGAGAGCAAAGCAGCCGGCAGGTCGGTGTAGGGTGTGAACTTGCCGCCGAAACCGCCCCCGATCTCCGCCGGGGTCACTTTCACCTGCGAAACGGGCACCTGCAGGAGCGCGGCCACCGAGTCCCGGATCTGAAACGGGCCCTGCGTGCTGGTCCAGATGTCAATCTGGTCGTCGGCCCGCCACTGGACGGTCGAGGCCTGCGGCTCAATATAGCCCTGGTGGACCATCGCGGTGGTGAACTCCCGCTCGACAATCGCGTCCGCTTCGGCGTAACCGGCCTCCAGGTCGCCGCGCGCGTGGCGGAACTGTTGCGCAATGTTCGTGGGTTTGTCGCCCACTTCGCCCAGCGCGACGGTGCGCAACCCGTCCAGAAGAATGGGCGCGTCGTCGGCCATTGCCTCGCGCACATCCAGCACCGCTTCGAGCACTTCGTACTCGACATCGATCAGGCCGACCGCCTCCTCGGCGACGTGGACGCTGTTGGCCGCGACCGCGGCGATGGCGTGTCCATGATAGAGCACCTTGTCCTGTGCCAGCATATTGGCGCTGAGATACTTCAGATTCACCGCGTCTTCGCCCATCTCCTGAATTTTGTCCGCCGCCTCGGCCAGGTCCGCCGTAGTGACGATCGCGGCGACGCCGGGCAGCGCTTCGGCTTTGCTCGTATCGATACTGAGGATGCGCGCGTGGGCGTGGGGGCTGCGCAAATACTTGCCGTACAACATCCCCGGCAGATTCTGGTCAGCAGCGTAACGGGCTGCGCCCAGGACCTTGTCGGTACCGTCGTGCCGGATGGGCCGGGTCCCAATTACCTGATAGTTTGCGGACTTAGCCGATTTGCCGTTCTCTGCCATAAAGAGGTCTCCTTGCTTATTGATTGCGTTGTGGAAAGCTGCTTGCAGACTTCGGGAGCAAAACTGTTTTCGAACGGTCCGATCGGTATTCGTCGCCGGTTTGGCGTGATCAGCAGGCGCTCTTACAGATGGACATCCGGGAAGAAGTCACGCAATCGCCATCCATCGCGCTCATGTCATGGTAGGCGATCGCATCGGATTGTACCGATCTTCATTTGCTGCGTCAAGCGTCCATGCGGCGGGGAAGATCAGAATGCCTCTCCGCTAATGGTGGTGGACGTAGTGGTGCGCCAGAATGCCTTTGCCGAAATCGTTGTCCGGGTCGCGCCAGACGGAATGGATGTGATTGGCGTCGTTCTGCGTATTGTCGTATTCGCACACGAAGCGCGGTCCCTGAATGCGGTAGTAGTGGCCCTGTCTCTTCTCGAGCCCGCCGGCCCAGGCAAAGTGGATGCCGTCCAGCCCGCGTGCGCGCAGATTGTCCCACTCGATCTCGGCCAGCTCGTCCGGCATGCGGTGGACGTATTCACCGATCAGCGCCAACAGCAGCTCCTGCTGGCCGCTGTTCATGCGGCTGTGGCAAAGGCCGGTCGGCGTCTCGGAGTAGCGCAATGCCTCGATGTGTCCGTTGTTCAAGTCGTGGGCATTGATCCAGACGTTCATGTCGGGGTAATGGGCCGGCATATGCAGGGTGCCCTCGGAAATCTCGGGCAGATTGTAGAGCACATTATCGGGCGGCGCACCTGGGGAGACGCGTGCGACGGCCATGGCTTCGTCGTCAAAGGAGTGGACCAGTTCTCTGGCCAGGTCCTCGGTGCCGGCAAGAGGGCGGAGCGCGGTCGAAGGGCTGAAGGGCGCGTCGGCCGGATTCGAGCCGAAGAACAAGGGCGTGGGCGCTACGATCTTGCCATCCGCGATCGTGAAATTCAGCGAGACATGATGACCTTCAAAACGCCAGCCCCACACGCCTTTCTCGTCCGGGCTGCCGAAGATACTCACGTAGTAGAGTAGCGGGTCCCTGCTCGGATGCGGCCGCCGCCATCCTTCGAACAGATCGAGCGTGTTCTCGTGCCCCATCACAGTTGAAACGGTCACAAACCCGCCGCGACTGACGCCGGTCTTGACCAGTTGCAGCGCCTTCTGCCGCTGTGGGAACGCCATCTCGGACAGCGAGAGCCCCTTGCGCAGAATCGGCGTATAGTTCCAGTTTGTGCGCTCCAACTGATCGTCAAAGGACATGACCGCTCTGTGTTTCTGGTCCATGGTCAGACAGGCCAGAAAGGTCATCGCGGCTTCGCCCATGCGCCGGACAACGGTTTGCGCGCCGGCGCCGGTCAGCGTGTCGATTGTCTGTGTCATGCGTGCATCCTTTGTGCGAACTGCCGCCTATTCTGCGAACGGCAACTTTTCGTCAGAAAATTCTGGTTTTCGGTGGAACGCTGTATGGAGTCATTGCAAGCAAGTACCCGGGAACCGACATGGTACGCCCAATCGTACCGCAAATGCGTCGATTGCTCAACAAGAAGAACGGCGCGGGGTGCAGTCCAAAATTGGGGTACAGATCCCTCTACCTCGTGCAGCAACCGAGTCATACCGGGCCCCTGCAGCTCCTGACCACTGGCCACTGCAGCTTGGGCGGTCGGGCCTTCGGCCCTCCCTTGTGCGGGGGGACTCCCCCCGCAACGCCCCCCTGACACCACTCCTCGCCCAGGGTGTGGGGTCTGATGTAGCCCTGCGCAACCAGCGGCCCAGCGCGCCGCCCCCCAATCAACGCACCCCGCGGCCAAGGTAAGGGCAGGCACAAGGCCTGCCCTATGCCTCTCCCAAAACCGGCAAACAGTGCCAGCCACCGCTGGCACCAATTCCCCGCCCGACGATTCCCACCCCAAATGTGGGCTGCACTCACGGCGCGGGCCGGGATCGAAACGCGCCCAAAAACAATGCTTCCACATGAAGCCCCTTTTATGTATAATACGCCGACCCTGCTCAATTCAGCGGGCAATCGGACGGTCTATGGAAGAAAAACCGAACACCGTACTCTCCCTGCCGGAGGACTATAGCAGCCGGCGACGGAGTTCTGCGGAGAAGCGAGTTCAGCAGATTGTCGAACTCCTGGACAAAAAGGACAACGTCCTGGTTCTGATGCACAATGATCCGGACCCGGACGCGATCGCCAGCGCGCGCGCATTGGAAGAGCTGCTGCGTATGCACGCGCCGACCACAAAGGTCACGCTGGGGCACGGCGGTATTATCGGCCGCGCTGAAAACAGCACGATGGCCAGCCTCGTTATGCCGCACGGCGTCCGCATTCCCCTGAGAAGCGCAGGCGAAAAGATCATCATGTATGACGGCGTCATGCTGGTCGACACCCAGCCGATCTCCGCCAATCACGTACTGTGGAGCACAGACTATCCCCGCGAAGAGGTGCTGGCCGCCATCGATCATCATCCGCCGCGGCGCAGCCAGCTGCGGGCCAAAGTACACGACGTACGCCCGGAGGTTGGCGCGTCGGCCACGATCATGTGCGAGTACCTGGCCGTCGCCGATGTACCGATCGACGCGCAACTGGCAACCGCGCTTTTCTACGGCATCAAGTCCGATACGCTCGGGCTGAGCCGCCACACTTCGGACCTGGACATCTGGGCCTACTCGACGCTGCGCCACCTAATCCAGACCGAACTTCTCAACCGCATCGAACATGTGCAGCTTCCCCGCACCTACTTCCGCAGCATCAGCGACGCGCTGGCCAGTACGACGATCTACACCGTCAGCGCGCCGGTCGCAGTCGACGATGAGGAGGAGGAAGAGGGGGAAGAGAGCCAGGACGGAGAGCAGGACGATAGCTACAGATCGGACCTACAGCGGTTCGATCTCGATATCTTCGCGCTTTCGCGCATGCTTGCACCCGATACGTCGGGTTCGTCATCGCTGGACCAGTCTGACGAGTCGGAAGAGGATGAGGAAGAGGAAGAGGAGGCCGAGGTCACCGGCGACATCGCCGTCAGCCTGCTCTTTGATATGCCGAGACCGGACATGGCGGCGGAGGTCGCGGATCTGCTGATGCGCATGGAGAACGTCTCCTGGGTTATCTGTTTGGGGATCTTCGAGGAGGTGGGCGTGATGTCGGTGCGCGCGGCCGATTCGAATGCCCGCGCCGGCCGGCTTGTGCGCATCGTCGCCGGCAGGAACGGCTCCGCAGGCGGCCATAACACGATGGCCGGCGGACGCATCCATCTTCCCAATAAGACGCCGGCCGAACGGATCGCCGAGTTACACGCGCTGGTGCCCCGTTTTCTCAAAGAGCTGGGCGCCGGTGAAGACGTCGGCGTGCCGCTGCTCGAGTCGAAGTGAGGCCGGATTCCGCTTCCCCTTGAACAGACCCGCAAGCAGGGCGCAACGATAGACCGACCGCAAGATGCACCACCAGGAGCCGTCCGATGCCGATCAGCGCCCCGTCGTTGGGGGATGAGGAAGACCGCCGCGATCCCCGCTTTCAGGACGACGAACTGTACGACTCCGACCAACTCGAATTTCCGGATCTGACGCCGGGCCAGGCCGAAGCCGTGCTCAAACGGCTGGGGGCCGGCGTGGTCGAAAAGCTGGCGCTGGTCGAGGGCATCGGCTGGCAGGCGCGCATCGAACCGGTCGACCGCGGGGTGACGGTCCACTTCCGCGCCCACGATGAGCTGCTCGACGACCTTCTGCGCCGCTTCGAGCAGCAGGCAGAACGGGAAACCTAGTCGTTCGATGCGCCATGACGCCGCAACAGAGGGGGCGCCCACGCGCAAGGCGACCTGCCGCGCCGGCAGCAACATCGCCTTCATCAAATACTGGGGCGTCGCCGACCCCGCGCTGAACATCCCGCTCAACAACTCGATCAGCATGACGCTGGCCGACGCGCACACGACCACGACCGTCGTCTGGGTCGACAGCGCCCGCGCCGCTGCCGATTCGATCACGATCGACGGCGTTGAGCTCCAGGGCGCGTCCGCAGCGCGCATCGTCGCCCACCTCGAACGGCTACGCGCCTTGGCCGGCGTCTCCTGGAGCGCGCACGTTGTCAGCAACAACAACTTTCCCATGGCCTCGGGCATCGCCAGCTCGGCCAGCGGTTTCGCCGCGCTGACCGTCGCGGGGACCGTCGCCCTGGGCCTGACGCTGGACGCCGCGCAGCTCTCCGCGCTCGCGCGCCAAGCGAGCGGTTCGGCCAGCCGCAGCCTGTTCGGCGGCTTTGTCGAATGGGAACGCGGCAGCACCCACAGTTCCAGCACGGCCCATCAGATATACGAAGAAAGCCACTGGCCGCTGATGGACCTGATCGCGATTGTCAGCACGGGCGCCAAGCACACCAGCAGCAGCGACGGTCACCGCCTGGCCGCGACGAGCCCCTTCACCGCCGCGCGCACGCAGCATGTCGCCGAATGGCTGGCAACGGTGCGCCGCGCCGTCGCCGCCCGCGACCTCGCCCTGCTCGGCCCGGTCCTGGAGCTGGACGCGCTCGCCATGCACGGCGTGATGATGACCAGTGCGCCCAGCCTGCTCTACTGGCAGCCGGGCACGCTGGAGGTGCTGCACGCCCTGCGCGCCTGGCGCGAGGTGGAGGGCCTGCCGGTCTACTTCACCATTGACGCCGGGCCGAACGTGCACTTGATCTGCGAAGCGGAGACCGCGCCGGCGGTGGAGCGGCGGCTGGCCGCGCTGCCGGCGGTAGAGCGTGTGTTGACCAGTGGGCCCGGGCCGGGGGCCCAGTTGCTGGGCGAGCATCTCTTCTGAAATGATCAGACGAGAAGGCTGTCTCCGGCTTGATGCACCGCGCCAGAAAGACTAAAGCTCGTTGACATTTCGTTCAAGCCATATGAGAGTAGCGGCAAAGTGCAGGAAAGCCATGAAACGCCGTGCTAATTTTTCATAGCGGGTGAAAATGCGTCGATACCACTTGATGCGGTTGATGAAGCGTTCGACAATGTTGCGCTCTTTGTAGCGAAGGCGGTCATAGTCCCGCGGTTACTTGCGATAGCGGCGAGAAGGGATGACCACCTCGACCTGTCTGGCTGTGAGCAGTTCCCTTAGCGGGTCGGAACTGTAGCCTTTATCGGCAATGACAGCGTCGAAATGGAAAGGAGCGAGCAACGATTCAGCTTGGGAAAGGTCATGGCGCTCACCGCCAGTCAAGATGAACTGTAAGGGGAAGCCGAGCGCATCGACGAGGAGATGGATTTTGCTGCTGAAGCCACCCCGGCTCCGACCTAGGCACTGCTCTTGCTGACCTCCCTCTTTCCTGACCTGCCCGCTGCGCACATGTGGGCGCGTACAGCTGTACTGTCGGGCATGACCGCTGCCATGTCGGGGTCTTGGGCGAACTGTTTGAACATGTCGGCCCAAACACCGTTCTCTTCCCAGCGTGCGTAGCGCTTGAAGACACTGTTCCACTTGCCAAGGTCGGCTGGCAGTTCAC
>DAOUHX010000289.1:0-6464 GCA_034428395.1 Caldilineaceae bacterium | reverse complement strand
CGTGGCGCACCTGTCCGCGTGCCTTGAGCTGGAGCAGGCCCGCCAATGTGCCATCCTTCTCCAGGGTGGGTTCGATGCGGGTCGGGTCGTGGATGAGCATGCCGTCGAAGTAGTCGGTGCCGAGGATTTTGAGCTGATCCTCGACGTCGCGGATGGCGCGGTCGGCCGAGAAGTCGGCCTCGCCATCGCCGTGATAGCCGCCCCAGGGCGCGTCCGAGTGGCAACAGAGCCGTCCGGTAATGATAACGTCGTCGCGCGGGATTTCCCGAAGCGCCAGGCCCAGCTTGCGCATCGAGTCGCCGTAGCAGCGTGCGCAATCGAACTGGTTGACGCCCAGCGACACGGCATGTTTGACCAGGGCGACGGCCTCGTCGTCGGCGACAAAGCCGAAGTGGCTGCCAAAGCCCTGTGTGCCGAATGGTATGACGGGGATGCTCAACTCGGTGCGGCCGAGGCGGCGGCGTGGAGGCGAGAGAGGGGCGTCGGTCATTGTCATTCTCCTGAACTGTGGTTCGGGTTGCACCAGGCAATGCAGTTGCGCAGCAGAGCCTGGAACGAGGGGTGGCGCCATACTTCAGGGTTGTGGCCCGGCGTCAGGACGCCCACGCGCCCCTTGCCTTGGCTGCGTGTCCATCCGGCAGGCTGCCGTCCATGCTCGGATTCGGTGTAGAGGAAGAGATCGACGTCCGGGTCGTTCATCTCCATCATGTAATGCTCGTCCTTCATGGTGAATGCCGCGCTGCCCGCGGTCAGCGGATGCCCGGCCAGGGGCGCAACCGTGACGGGACACTGCGGCGGATGGCCGGTGAAGACGCCGCCAATCAGTTTACACAGTGAGGGTGAGTTGCCGTAAAGGGCCGTACCGGAATGCAGAACAAGGATGCCTTTTCCCGCGGCAACATAGTCGGCAAAGGCCCGACCGGTATCCTCGTCCGCCCAGGGCTCATGCTCCGCCTGCGACCGGTTGTTGGCCTTCGAAAAGATAACCAGCGGATAGCTTTCCAGGCTGTCGGTGCGCCAGGACGCTGGGTCCTCCACCCAATCAAATGCGAGCCCGGTCTCACCCAGGGCTGCTAGTCCGTCCCGAGTAAGGGAAGCTGGGTGGGCGCTGTCGTCACAGAAGACGAGTGTGCGTGTTTTGTCTGTACTCATGATCGTCCCATTGCGTTCTGTTTAATCGGGCACCGCCAACAGGTCTACGAGGCAGTTGCTCAGCCTGTCTCCTTTCCGGCCGGGGAAAACAATGGGCTCGATGCTTCACCTTGGCTGGTCAGGGTTACGTTGGGCCATGGGGCATGGCTCTTATGTTCAGCTGCTGCGTTTTTTAGCTCGGGTACCTGCACTGCGGGCGGCGGACTGAAGCCGGGCGCTTGTGGGAAAGGAGCGCTCAGGCTTCGTCGAGTCTCGCCTTGCGTATATAGAGTTTGGTCTCCTCCGGCGGTTGCGATTCATAGCCCTTCCAGGCGTAAGGGTCGACGCCGGCTACCGGGAACACCCGGCGTACGTCGACCCGTGCGACCGATTGATTGTCTGCCGACGCAACCCAGGGAAGCAGGGACTCGCTGCTGAGATAGTGGTTGACCAGCACGCGGCGGTAGCTGTCCTTTGTGCGGTTTCGCATTGACTGGTGCAGCAGATAGCCGTTGAAGAAGACGACGCTGCCAGCCTCGACCTCGACCGGGATCTGGGGCGATTCATCAAAGCCGGTCGCCATGTCGTCGTGCGTGTCGAACTCATCGGGGTTGCCGTGTTTGCGCGTCGGGTAGAGGTACCCGGCGCGCTGCGACCCTGGAATCACCCACATGCAGCCGTTCCCGACATGGGCGTCGTCGATCGCGATCCAGGCCCCGATCAAGGACCGGTCGCGGGTGGGGATGTAGTTCTCATCCTGGTGCCACGACTGGCCCGGATACCCGGGCGGCTTGATGAAGAGCATCGACTGCATGCATTTGACGTTTCCGGACCAGTGGGCCAGGTGCGCGCCCGCGATCTGGCTGAGGACTCCACTGATCAGGGGGTGGCGGCAGTAGCTCGCCATTACCGGACTCACGTAGTGGGGCTGGTGGATGGCGAGAATCTTGGAGAGTACCTCATCATCGCTGAACTCCGCGGGCACTGGCTCTATCGTCTTATTCGGGTAGCCGCCGCGCGCCACCTTGATGATGTCCTGCTTCAGCTCCTCCAGTTCTTCCGCAGTCAGGAGAGCGGGCACTGCCAGATAGCCGTTATCAACGAAGAAATCGACCTTCTCTTGGTCTAATACCGTGGGTACTTCGATTCTACTGCTCGCCTGGACTTGCGTCATGAACTGGTCATCTCCCTGCAGAGTCTGAGTAGAGCACAGTCACTGGCCGGCGCCACAGCACCATCGCATCCTGTCCAGCATGAACGGCGGGCTCTAGTCCAAGTCTGCAATCGACTCCTGTACGGCGGTTATCGTGTCCTCGATGTCCTGCTCTGTGTGTGAGAGCGTGAGAAACATTGGGTGCATTGGATGGAGGTAGAAGCCGCGTGCGAGGCAGCCCTGGAGCATGGCGATGCAGCGGTCCTTGTCCTCCTCCTCGATGACCGGTGTGGGCATGGGCCCAGTGCCGGTCAGCCGGTAGCCGAGGCCGCCCTGTTCGCAGGCCGCGTTTATCCCTTCGATCAGGCGGTTGCCGATCTTCCACTGGTAGGCGATGCCGTCGCGGCGCTTCATCTCGCTGACGACGGTCTCGATGCTGACCAGGCTGGGCAGGTCGCAGTGGAATGTCGCCGCCATCCAGCTGGACTGGCACTGGGGGGACCCGAGGATCTCCTTACGGCCGGCGACGATGCTGCCGGGGTAGCCGTTGAAGCAGGCCTTGCTGAACGCAGTCAGGTCTGGTGTGACGCCGTAGTACTCGCCGGCGCCGCCGAAGGCCACGCGGAAGCCGACTTTGACCTCGTCGAAAACGCAGAGTGCACCGTAGTTGTGGGAGAGATCGACGCAGCCCTGCAGGAAGCCGTCAGGCGGCCCGTCGCCGCGGATCGTTTCCATAATTACGCAGGCGACCTCGTTGTCGTTCTGTTTGAAGCAGTCCTCAAGGGCATCGAGATCGCCGTAGGGCACCTCAAGGGTGAGGGGGGCGATGACGGACGGCGAGCCCTCATCCTCGGTGCGTGACCAGTCGTGCCAGCCGTGATAGCCGCAGCGGATGACCTTGTCGCGGCCGGTGTAGGCGCGTGCCAGCCGCACGGCAGCCGACGTCGCCGCGCTGCCGCCGATCAGAAAGCCGAGCATCTCGACAGCCGGGATCAGGTCGATCAGCATTTCGGCGACCTCAAGCTCCTTGGGATGGGCGGTGCTGTAGATCGTACCCTCTTCCATCTGTGCCCGAACGGCCGCGCTGACAGCGGGATCGTTGTGGCCCAAGACGATCGGTCCGAAACCCATCAGATAGTCGAGATACTCGTTTCCGTCCACATCCCAGAAACGGGCGCCGGATGCCCGCTGGGTGAAGACGGGGTATCCCAACTCCAGCATCTCGTGGCTGCGCTTGTGTCCCTGGCAGCCGCGCACGATCAACTGGTCGGAGCGGTGGAGCATCTCGCGTGACTGTTCGATGTTGTAGGGTTTGACCGCCATAGGTTCGTTCTCCTGTCTAGCGATTGGGGAAATAGAGATGTTCTGTTCAGGTCTACTTCAGGATTCTCCGAACTCACAGGAGCGCGCCGGCATCACCGAAAACGATGGGGCAGTAGGCCGGGTCGTCGATGAATGCGGTCAGGCCCTGGCGAAGATCGCCCTTAGGGCGTGAGTTTTCGGTGCGCATGTGCACTGCAAAGCTGCGGCGCGGCAGCGAGGACAGGTTGGGTCCGCTGCCGTGGAAGGTGAGCTTCTGGTGGAAGCTGGCCGAGCCCGGCGGCAGAATGGCGGGCACTTCGCGCCATTCCTGGCCATGGGCGTTGCGGATGGTCGCGCGCAGGGTCGCGTATTCCTGGGAGTAGAAGTCGCTCTCAGTCGACAGTCCCCAGCGGTGGGAGCCGGCGACAAAGTTCATCGGCCCGGTTTCAGGCGTAACGTCGCTGAGCGCGACCCAGGCTGTGAACAGTTCGCTCTCCTCCTCCCAGGCGCCCCAGTAGTTGTAGTCCTGGTGCCAGCCGATGTTGGTACGCGGCTGCTGGCCGGGGGCTGAGGGCGGCTTGTAGAGGAGCTGCACCCACCAGACCTGGACCGCGCGGGCGCCGGAAACCTCTGCCGCTTTTTCGCCCAGTGCCGGATGAGAAACCAGCTCCATAATAGCCCGATTGGCGATCTGCGGCTTTTCGATTTTGCAGAGGGCATTGGGGTCGTCGCCCGGATTCCAGCGCGAAGGCCGCGGGGGAATCCCCGTATCGTAGTTCCCGGCGCGGACAGCGTCCATGCCTGAGACCGCCCTCTCAACCAGGTCCAGCGGGATCAGCGGGTCCGTGCAAATGTAGAATCCGTCCTGTTGGTAGCGCTGAGGCGCCAACAGGCCTTCTTCAGTCTGCATACTACGTGCTCCTGGTGTGGCTGGCTGGGAAACAGTTCAGTCGGCGCATGGCATCAAAGGCAATGAAAGGCGGAATCCTCGGGTTCGGCGGGCCGCAAGGTGGTGGGTTTTGCTGACAGTGCGGCTGGTCGAGCTACTGGCCCGCGAGCCTCATCGCCTCCAGCGTCTCATAGCAGGCGCCAAGCGGGTGATAGTCGGTCTTGGAGGGCGGGCTCTTGAGATCGTCGTACTTCGCGTTGTCGGCATCAAGGATCCGGTACCAGGCGCCGTGCTCGTGGTCGACAAAGTGCCGGTCCGAGTAGGCCCAGGCTTTGTCGTACCAGGTCCAGTAGCTGCCATCGCCGGTGCGCAGAGCGAGCGCAGCCGCGGCCGCGATAGTCTCCGACAGCACCCAGTAGTAACGGTCCTTGTCAAGGATGGCGCCATCTGGCGCGAAAGTGTAGTGCATGCCGCCATTCTCGTCGTCCCAGCTTTTTTCCAGTGCGACGTCAAACAGATGGCGGGCGCGCGGCAGCATCCAGCTCTCCGGCCGGTATCGCTCCAGGATCAGCAGCAGCTTGGTCCACTCGGTGAAGTGGCCTGGAAGATAGCCGTAGGGCTTG
The DNA here is from genome assembly GCA_034428395.1 of Caldilineaceae bacterium. Classification (GTDB taxonomy): domain Bacteria; phylum Chloroflexota; class Anaerolineae; order Caldilineales; family Caldilineaceae; genus Bin5. The sequence continues at coordinate 1,366 of DAOUHX010000289.1, read as the reverse complement.
AACAGGTTCTGAGGGTCGTCCTTGTTGTAGTCCCAATCGTGGCTCCAGTCGGTGCGGTAGTGCTCCCAGACCAGGCCGTCGGCCCTGTCCGCCAGGTCAACGCAGATGCGTTGCGCGAGCAGGTGGGCGCGGTCCAGGTATCGGTCCTCGCCGGTCGCCTCGTAGGCTGACAGCATCGCCTCGCACATGTGCATATTCGCGTTCTGCCCGCGGTAAGGGTCGACCTCATTCCAGTCGCCGGCCGAAATCAGGTCGGCGTAAAGCTGGGCGTCCGGCTCCCAGAAGCGTTCCTCCAGCAGATCGTAGACGTAGGAGGCGAGCTCCGCCCCGCCATCCACGCCGGCCTTGGCCGCGCAGGCTCCGGCCAGCAGCACGAAAGCGTGACCGTAGCAGTGGCGGTCGCCAACCTCAACCTTGCGGCCCTGCAGCACCCATGCGAAGCCTCCGTCGGGTTGCCGGTGCGACTCCTCCAGGCAACGCAAACCATGCGCGACGGCATCGCGGTAGGCCGCGTCCCCCAGTACAAGGGAGGCGACCGAGTAGCAGTAGACGAAACGGCACGTGCCTACCAGGTGCTTCGTCATGCGGTCGAAGACCGAGCCGTCGTCGCGCATCTGGTTGATGTAGCCGCCGTACTCCTCGTCGATACAGGCCGGGTGGTAAAAGGAGATAATGCTGCGAATATGGTCGCGCAGGAAATCGGGGTCACGGTACGACATTGCGGCTACTCCCCTCGACTGCTTTGCGGAAGGCGGCGCCATCAGATCCAAGGCCCCCAGGGATCGCACTTCTTCAGCCTGTCGCCCAGGGCAGCGTAGACGTCGGGCAGGTCAAAGGAGGCCATACAGTTCTCAATGAAACACGAAAGCGGCCAATTGTGCAAAGGATTGTCGATGAGAAGCCGGTAGCTGGGGAGGTAGTGGACAAGCTCGCAAGTCGGCTGGGAAGCGTGCAGTAGAGCGGCCAGAGCGACCGGCACTGAGCCGACGCCGCGGCCGATCAGGTGAACGCTCGCCCCGCCGTCTTCAAGGCAGTCGATCGTGCGCATGAGATCGAAGACCCGCCTTCCCAGATAGCTCTCGCCCATCATGCTGCCGAAGCTGGCGTAGAGATAATCTGCTCCGTAAGGTTCGAGTATGTCGCTGGATCCGCAGGTGGTGGGAAAGCTCTGGCCCGTGCCGCGCAGGTCGGCGGCGAGGATGCGTTGCCCTGCGGTCAAACGGCGCTGCAACCAGGGGAGCCCGGTGCAGTCCTCCTCGCTGGAAAGATGGCCGACGAAGAGAGAGACTTCGCCTTCAGGCCGGCGGCACTGGTTTTCCAGGTCGCCGAACATGGTCAGGATGACCTGGATGCCCGTTTCGGTCTC
>DAOUHX010000288.1:0-4600 GCA_034428395.1 Caldilineaceae bacterium | reverse complement strand
CCACCAGTCGACATAGCCGTAAGGGGCCTGGCGGCCATAGTGCGCCGTTACCTTCTCATTGCGCTCGACAGCCATTCGGATCGATGCGCCCTGCAACTCGGTGATGTCGATCTGGTTGCTCGTGACCAGTTCGATCAGGCGGGTCTGGTCGGTGCCGCCGACGACGAACATGACCCTTTCCATGTTCAGCTCGTCGGTCAGGCCGGACTCCACCGCCCACCAGTCATCGCGACGGTCAAACATCTTCTGCTGCGGTGAAGAGTAGACCACCTTCAGCGGGCCGGTTGTTACAGGCCAGCCCTTCTCGATGTCGTAGTGGGTGAACGTCGCCCAATCCTGCCCTTCGAAGATGTGCTTGGGCATGATCGGGAAGGCGCCCGAGTCCCACTTCCAGACGAAGAAGCGGTCATGGTAGCGTGGGAACGGGAATTTCAGGGTGATGACCGCGGTATGGTCGTCGGCTGCGACCGCCCCTTCGGTGTACTGTTGGACTTCGTTGCCGAAGCGGACCTCGCCGCCGATTTCGATCAGGTGGTTGATCGTGTAGACGACGTCATGGGCCGTGAATGGCGTGCCGTCACTCCACATCACCTCCGGCCGCAGCGCGATGGTCAGCTCGGTATAGTCGTCATTGTAGTCGAAGCTCTCGGCCTGCCACATGACCGTCTCGTCGCGGAAGGCATTCCAGTAGGCCATGCCCTCGTAGATGACGTTCAGGCCGCGCTGATAGTCGCCGCCGATGGCAAAGGGCGTATAGATCTCCGACTCTTCAAACTCGTCGCTGCCCCACCAGCCGACAATCAGCGTCTGCTCCCTGGGTACATCCATGACGCCTTCGACGCTGGTCGTCTCTTCGGCGGGCTCCTCGGCCATCTCTTCGGACGCGGGCGCGGCCGGCTGCCCGCAGCCGGCCACTAGAAGGGCCAGCACTGCAATGAGCACAGCGATCTTCAATGGTACGCGGAACTTCCTACGCTCTTCCATTTCTTCTTCTCCTTTTGCGTGTGAAATGGGACATCGATACGCGCTGGATTCGCTGGTACTGCGGCACAGTCGATGAATTGTTTGGTTCTGTGGGAGACGAAATCAATGGGATCTCAGAAAGGGCAGTAGTTCCCAATTGGAAAACCATTGCCCGCCATTGTAGTGGATCGGGGAAAATGGAACAAACGCGAAAAATTTGCCCGGATTGAGGCGTGTTTCCCTGTGCGTGTGCGGCGCGATTGCGCGGCTAATACTGCTTTAGCTTTTGGGCCATCCGAGGATCTCACGTTCTTCGTCGGTGATGTTCGGGAACTCGTACCTGTCCGCAGTCGCCCTCTCCTGCCTGCTTTCGGCATACCCAACAGGCTCATTGATGGAGTTCATCTCCCAGATCTCGATCCCCTCGCAGCGGACGTTGCCGCCGGTGCTATAGAGGCCGACATGCAGGCTGTCAGGCCGCCTGGGATAGGTCCGGCCCGTTATGCAGGCGCGATTGCTGTTGGCGAACACCTCCACAACCGAGCGATCGACATATACGCGCAAGGTAACCAGCCCGTCCTCTGCCATCGGCAGGTCCACCTCGCGCACCGTCCTGAAAACCTCGCTATCCAGACTGCCGTGCGTATTGTCGAAACTGAGTTTACCGCGCTCCAGGTCGACGCCGATGCGAGCAGATTCGGTTAGGTCCGGCGCGCAGCGGACGAGCAGGCCGAAGCTGTGGGCGCTCTGTGGCCGAAATCGGGCGATGATCTCCAAGCAGTCGCCGCGAACGCCGTCCAGGAGCAGCTGACTGTTGACCGTGCCGGGTGCATCCGGCGGGCTCTCTGTTCCCAGTGCAAAGGATGGCAGCCGGGTGTGACCTCCGCGCAACGCTTCCAGTTCAACGGGCGGCTCCATCAAGAGTGAGCCGTCGGCGGCGACGTGCAACTGACGCGGCAGGGACATCAGGCCGCTCCATCCGGCCCGCCGCGTGGGCGAGTCCAGCGGCCGCGACTCGGCCCCGGCCGGCCGGTCTTCCAGAACCCAGCTCCAGGCGATGCGGCGACCCTGGTCATCCAGCAGCGTTTTTGTGGCGCAGGCGCGCGCGGAGTCGTAGTGTGTGCGGCGCTGTGAGACAAAGTGGCCCTCTTTATGTTCACCGACTTCGACAAAGGTCGTAAACATCCCCCACGGATGATGAAAGAGGACGTGGCGGCCTTCCAGCTCAAAAAAGTGGGGATATTCCATCGCGCGCATCGGCGCTGCGCCAGCCTGATAGAAGCAACTCACGTAGGACCAATTGCGCAGGTCATTGCTGGCGTAGAGGGGAATCGCGGCCGTTTTTTGGTCGGCCAGCGACGCCGCCAGCAGCATATACCAGGTGTCGCCTTCCTTCCAGATGTCAGGGTCGGACCAGCGCCCGTGCAGATGGTAAACATCTGTCGGCAGCAGATCGGCCCGGCGCATGATCGGATTGGCCGCGTCCTTCTGCCAGCGGATCAGATCGTCATCCAGGGCGGTAGCCAGACAGTGGGTCTCCTCGCGCGTCTCCCCGTCTACGCCGCCGTAAAAGATATGGACCTTGCCCTCATGGCTCAGCACGCAGCCGCTGGCACACAGCGCCCGGTCATACTGCTCCGGCCCGTTGGTAATGGCAACGGGCAGTTCCTCCCAATGGATAAGGTCGGTGCTTCTGACGTGTCCCCACACGCACTTGTCCCCCGCCCACTCATCCGGCGCGTACTGGAAAAAGACATGGTAAACACCTTTCCAGAAGAAGGGGATCGTGTCCTGGAAAAACTCGCCGGCCCTGGGCTGAAAGTGGTAGCGGGGGCGGTGCGGGTCCTCGTCCAGGCGTGCAACGCGCAGCGCCAGCCCGGTCAACGCTCCGGCTGGGGCGACGAACCGAGAGCCGCGAAAATCGATTTCATTGTCCAGGTGCCCAGGCGTCCGGTTTGGACTGCTCATATTCATCTCTGCTCACTCCTTCGTTCTGCGCAGATGAACGCCCGGAACACGGTTGCCGGAGACAGTCTCCCCCGTCCTCCTGCCCTGAACGACCAGATGTTTGACAGCATCGCCCACGTCCCCCTCCCACCAGTTGGGAGGCCGAAAGTCGTATTCGACCTTGCATGCCTCCTTGATTTCCGCCGGAAAGTGCTGGAAATCGAGAAAATACCACACCAACACCAGGGGCCGGTGCTGGGAAGTCTGGTTGGCATGCGTGCTGTGCAGCAGCCTGGCGTCGGCTATCACCAGCGAGCCGCTTTTCGCCGGCACATCGACCGCGGCGGGATGGTCCAGCAGCATTGCCTGATTGACCCCTTCGGCCTCTTCGCCCTTCGTCCAATCGACGTGGCCGGGGCCGATCAGGAGCTTGTCATGCAGGTCGAAGCGGCGCAGATGCGAGCCCGGGATGACGCGCAGACAGCCATTCCTGACAGTGGTGTCGGTCAAATAGTAAGAAAGAAACACCTGCATCGGGCGCGCCTCGCTGCTGACGGGATGGTCCCACCATACCCAGTCCTGGTGCCAATACAACGGCGGGCCTAAAGGCAGTTTGTTGATGAGATACATGGATCCTTCCCAGCGTACATCCTTGAATCCCATCGCCGACAAAAGATCGAGACTTGGCTGCCAGGAGATCAGGCGGGCATAGACCGGATCGCGATAGGCCGGTTCGATAAGGGTACCGTGATATTTCACGGCGTCGAGTCGCTGTTCTTCCTCCTCGCGAATGCGCGCCGAAACCCGCCTGAGCTCAGCCGCGAATTCATGGTCCAGTATCTGATCAATGACGCAGTAGCCTTCTTCAATCAGCTGGTATCTTTTTTCCCTGGCCTGGGCTTGCGTAGACATGGCGATGACACCGCTTCTCCCACTATATGCAAGGACGATATCGCTCCCATTTCGAGCGAGGCTGCGAAAAGAGGCGGTAGGGGCCAGCGACCCGCGCTAGTCGTGACCCGTCAGCCGGCTGTAATCAAACTGTGTCTCTCGACTGGCCAGAAAGCTGGCAGCCTCCCCGGCGGTGGGAATTCCGGCCCGTCCGCCCAGCTTGGCGCACTTGATGGCGGCCACCGCCGCAGCGAATTCGACCGTCTGCGCCAGTTGCCAGTCCTGCAGCAAGCCCCGAACAAAGGCGCCGTGGAAGACGTCGCCGGCCCCCGTCGTATCGACCACATCCACCTCGAAGATCGGTGTGTGGAAGATATCTCCGTCCGCGTGGCAGACGCATCCATCTTCCCCGAGTGTGATCAGAACGATCGACGCGCCAAAGCTTCGAAAGGTCTCTAAGGCCTTCTCTACATTTTCCGTTCCGGTAAAACGCTGCGAAAAGCTCTTCGATGGTATCAGAATGTCCGTCAGGTCAAGGAGAGCCTCGATTTCGGAATCGAGCGCCAACACATCGGCATCGAGCACCACCGGGACGCCGGCGCTGCGCGCCCTTCTCGCCGCCTCCAGGGCGGCTTGGCGCGCCGTCCCATCCAGCAGAAGGTATCTCGCCTTTTCGACGAAGCCGGGCCTGATCTGATCCGGCGCGATCTCGGAGGCGGTGAAGGGAACGCCCAGAATCGTGCGCTTGCCTGACTCATCATCGACCAGCACGATGCTTGTCTGGGAGGTGGCTCCCCTC
>DAOUHX010000287.1:0-1528 GCA_034428395.1 Caldilineaceae bacterium | reverse complement strand
TTTCAGGGCAACGTATTTGGCTTTCCGGTCAGCGGTCTGACGATGTTTCGGACCACGATCTTCAATACGGTTCAGGGCGGCCCCGAACTGTGGACAGGCGGCGACTTTGGGCCGGAGGCAGGGCTGTTGGGCTTAATTGCCATCATAGCCGGCTCCCTGGCCATGCTCTGGTGGGTGAAACGCACACGCGGCGGGCTCAGAATCGCGTACTCCCTCGCTGAGTACCGGCGAGACCCTGCAAGCTGACAAGTCGGCTACAGCGGATAGAATAATCTTGTCGAGTCCTGCCGCTGCGGGGGCAACGAGCAGGAATGGTTCGGCACGCCAGCGTGTAAAGGCAGAAGATGAACCTCATTTCGCAACTGTTCTGGAGTTCCGATGACAGGCGGCCGCGCACGCTCTGGCGGCTTGTCCTGTTCGCGCTCTTGCTTGCCGCTACCATGCTGGCGGTGAACTCGCTGCTCGCCGATGCATTTGGCACAGACCTGGAATCTGCGATGGGCGAACTCGGCCTGTTCACCGAATGGAGGCTTGCCCGCTACCTGCTGCAGATGGCGCTGGGCCTGCTGGCGGTGGTGTTGCCCACCCTGTTCGCGGCCCGATTCTTCGACCGGCGGCCAGTTTCCGATCTTGGTCTGCAGTTGACCGCCGCCTGGTGGCGGGACCTCTGCTTCGGCCTGTTGCTGGGGGCGCTGCTCATGTTCCTGGTCTTCATTGTCGAATTGGCGCTGGGCTGGATTACAATTGCGAATACGTTTGCTGCGCCTGCATCGCAGTCATTCTGGGTTGCTCTCGTTTCGCCCTTGACGCTGTTCCTGGCCGTGGGCATTTATGAGGAGCTCGTGGTCCGCGGCTATCTGCTCAAAAACCTGGCCGAGGGCCTCAGCTTTGGCCTGCTGGTTGGCAAGGTCGGGATTCTGCTGGCGCTGCTGATCTCCTCTGTAATATTCGGACTGGCCCATGCCGGCAATCCGAATGCGTCAGCAGTCAGCAATTTCTATCTCTTCCTGGCCGGCCTGTTGCTGGGGCTGCCGTTTGTCCTGACCGATGAGCTGGCGATTCCAATTGGCCTGCACATTACTTGGAGCTTCTTCCAGGGCAACGTCTTCGGCTTTCCGGTTAGTGGGACGTCGGCCAATCAGACGACCTTCATCGCGGTGGAGCAGCGCGGCCCGGTGCTGTGGACCGGTGGCGCCTTCGGGCCGGAGGCCGGGCTGATTGGGCTTTTCGCCATCATCGTCGGCTCACTGCTGATCATCTGGTGGGTGAAGCGGACGCGCGGCAAGGTTGCGTTCTGTTCGTCGGTCGCCGGGTATCAACCCCGAATCTCTGTCCCTGCCGGGACTGCCGAGCACTGATGCCGGGCCGGATGGATAAGGCAGTTGGGAGAAAGGCAAAGTGAGCACAAAGCTTTGGGGCGGGCGCTTCAGCGACGCGCTCGATCCGCTGATGGAGGAGTTCAACGCCTCGATCGGCTTCGACTGGCGGCTGTGGCAGGCCGACATCCGCGGCAGCCAGGCCTACGCGC
>DAOUHX010000286.1:0-4847 GCA_034428395.1 Caldilineaceae bacterium | reverse complement strand
GCGGCCAGGTCGATGTACCGAAGCGACTCCTCTACCTCCGCCTCCCGGGTCGCAGGGTCGGCAAAGCGGGCGCCCGACGCCAGGCAGCAGATGGCGACGCCCGCCTCAGCCGCCTGCGCGCGGAACGATGTCCGCTCCTCCGCCGACGCCTCCAGCTCCACCCCGTGGTTCTGGCCGCCGGCCGCCCGCGGCTCGACGCCGTCGTAGCCGTACTGCACCGCCAGCGCCAGCATCTCCCCGAACGTCGCCTGCGGGCAGGAAAAACTCATAAAGGCATAGTTCATCGCTGCAATCTCCCCTTTTGTTGCTTCATCTCTGACCATCAGATCGGCGGCGCGCGGCCGCATCACAGCGCAGAAATCTCCACCGCCTCTCCTCTCTCCGCCGACCGGTATAGCGCATCGGTGATCCGTTGCACCAGCAGGGCCTGCGTCAACGTCGTCTTCGGCGGGCGCCCCGTGCGCACAGCCGTCGCGAAATCCTCCAGCAGCGCGCGGCTGACCTCTCCGAAAGATTCCTCACCCGCCCACAGCGTCCGCCGGACCGTGCCCTCGGTGAAGTTGCTCTCAAAATAGAGGATCTCCTTCTCCTCCGCCGGCGTCATCCACAACCGCAGCGAACCGGCATCGCCGATCACCTCCCACGAATCCTCCGCCTGCGCCGCCGTGCATTCACCCCGCTCATAGGTGAGCGCAATCCCGTCCGCGCAGCGCACCAGCCCCGTGATATGCGTCTCCGCATCCGATTCCGGCGCGACCGTGTCGGCGAAAATCGCCGGCACCTGCCAACTCTGCGCCAGCGCCGTCTCCGGTTGCAGACGCCAGCCGCAGATGCCCAGCAGATAGTCCAGGTCGTAGCAGCCCCAGTTGGCCAGAATACCGCCGCCGTTCAGCGCGCGGCTCAGCCGCCACGCCGGCGCCGGGTCCTCCGGCGCGGGACGCGCCGGCGTGATCGCCCGGCAACGCAGCAGACGCAGCGCTCCCAGCTTGCCCTGACCGATCCAGTCCGCGGCCACCTGCGCCGATTCCATAAACTGGAACCGTGAGGAACAGCAGGCCGCAACCCGCTCCCCCTGCGCCGCGATCAGCTGCCTCACCTCGGCCGCGCTGCGCGCCACCGGCTTCTCTGTCAACAGATGTTTGCCCGCCCGCAGCGCCTCCAACCCCAACTCGATGCGAAAAGAGGCCGGCAGCGCCAGCACCACGGCCTCGACCCGGGCATCGGCCAGCAAGGCCGCGCCATCGTCGTAGACCGTCTCCACTCCGTGCGCCGCGGCCGTCTTCTCCGCCAATTCGCGCTGCACGTCGGCCACCGCAACAAGCTCGATCTGCTCGGACTCAGCAGCAGCCCGCGCGTGGACCGAGCCGATCACCCCGCAGCCGATAATGCCGAGTTGTAACCGTCCCATCGGGCGCACTCTCCCATGATACAATGAAAGCCGATCGCATCCGCTATCTCAAGCGAAGGAAGGCGCAGATGGACAACCCCTTCCCTTCTTGGCAAAGAATCTACGCCGACGAAGAGTTCAGCTGGCTCTGGCCGCCCGCCTACGAACCGGGTTCGACACCGCCCGAACTGGAGTCGATCCTCTCCCTTTTGCAACCGCAAAACGGTGCGCGCTTCCTTGACCTCGCCTGCGGTCTCGGCTGGCTCACCATCCCGATGGCGCTGCGCGGCTTCCACGTGACCGGCTACGACCTCAGCGATGCCATGCTTACACGCGCCCAGCAGTCAGCCGCGCAAGCGAATGCCGAGATCGAGTGGGTGCGCGGCGACATGCGCAGCCTGCCGGCGGACTGGACGGCCACCTTCGATTTCGTCACCCTCACCCTCAGCGAGTTCGGATGCTTCCACGACGAGTCGGACAATCAGCGTGTGCTCGCCGAAGCGGCGCGTGTCCTCAAACAAGGCGGCCGCTTTCTCCTCGACATCGTCGTCAACCGCGACGAGCTGGTCTTTCGTGGAGACCGCACCGAATGTTTTGACGCCGGCGGCTACTTCATCTCGGACAGGGGCAGCCTCGATCTCCTCAGCGGCATCTACACGCGCGTCTTCCAATGGTATCGACAGGGACAGCGCCGCCAAACTACCTGGCAGATCCGCGCCTACACCGCGCCCGAGGTGACGCGTATGTTGCAGCGGGCCGGTTTCCGCCGCTCGACCCCATACCGCAACTACGCCGGTGACAGCCTCACGCGCGATAGCGCCAGCCTGGTGTTTCTGGCGCAGAAGTAGCCCTACCCCAAAGACGCTTCCCTTGCTCGCGTCCGTTTCTCATCCCAGCCCCAATGCCGGTCCAAGCACCGCCGTCGTCATGCCCGCATGGTTCTCGCGTCCATGACCGCGCGCGATCGCGCTGACCGAGCGTGCCGAGCAGCCGTGGTCGCGACCGTCCGGGAACGCCGCCCGCGCCAGCAGGAAGTAGGTGCGCGCCAGGTCCAGCGCCCGCGTTTGCAGCGCGCCGTCGCCGCCAATCTCCGCGGCCACCGCCAGTGTGATCGGATTGTGGCGCCGCGCGCGGCCGTCTTCCAGCCAGCGCGGCGCATCCGAGCGTTTGCCCACGCCCGACGCCCGCCGTGCAGGCCGCTTGAACGCCGTGTCCAGCGTGATCTCGTTGATGTCAAATGGGTCCAGCCCGCTCACGGCCGCCGCCGCTGCCCCGTCGTAGCGCGTATCTCCCGTCCAGCCCCGATAGGCCCGCACCGCATCCGCGGCCGCGCCCGCATCCGCGTCGCCCAACTGCGTTGCCAGCGGCTGTAGGACACGTTCCGCCGCCCGCCGAAAGCGTGCCTCGCCCGTCTCCCGCCATAGGCGCAGGAAGGTGTTGATCGCGTCCGAACCAAGCAGATTCTCCGCCCGGTCGACCTCCGACTGCAGGTCGGGCGCCTCGCCCATGAACGAGTAATAGAGCGCCCTGTCCTCCTCGTTGAACCGGTACAGAACGCCGTCTGCCGTCAGCGCTATCGGCAGCGCATCTCCGGCCAGGATCGCATCCGCCCACGCCCCCGTATGGGCCGCCGCCAGCTCGATGTAGCGGCTCCCGACCGTCCCGGTAACCGGGTTCGACGCCGCCAGCAAACAGATGTTGACGCAGCGCAGATGGTCCGGCGAATTCAGCGCCATGCCCGGCTCTGTACGCAGCCCGTCCGCGCCGAAGAAGAGCGAACGGAACCGCCGCCGCTCCCAATCGAACCAGTCCGGCGCCCCGTCTGACCAGTTGCCCATATGCTCGGCCGCGTCATCCAGCTGCCGCGCCGTCTCCCCGTCCTGCGGCAGGACCCGCTGCAGCGCCCCCAGGAACAGCTCATAGTGCTCTGTGCCGTGGTGCGCCTCTTGCATACGCCAGTAGCCGTGGCGCCACTGCTGCGTAGTGGTGAAATGGTCGCGAATGCGGTCGCGTTTCTGCTGCAGAAAGCGGAGGATTCGTTCGTCGGGGCAGGCGTGCAGCAGAGGTTCCCAGCCGGTCGTGTAGGTGCCCTGGTCATGCACATCGGTGGCCGGCTCTTCTGCGTAGCGCTCGATGGCTTCGTACGCCCACCCGCGCAGATCATCCAGGAATCGCCGGCGCGCGTGCGCCAGGTCGTCCGAAGGTTCGATGCGTCGACTGTACACCGTTACGAGTCCAGTTCAATCTTAAAGGTGTAAGCGTGATCGCACGGGCGTTCCTTCGGCGTGCTCACGCGCAGACCGTCCCCTTCCTGCTGCCACGCGACCGGCTCCGCGCTGCCCAGCATCGAAACGCCGCGCACGCGACCGCCCACCGTCGAGCCGCTCCCCAGCGAGGTGATGACCGCCTCGTCGCCCGGCCAGCCCAGCACGACCGCATAGAGCGCGGCGCCCTTCTGTGTGAAGCGCAGGTCCCTGGCCGTGAACGGCTGGTTCTTGCGCTCCGACATATGGCCCGCCTCCACCGCCGTATCGCCCTCACCGAACCGCTCCCAGTGACGTGTGCCGTAGATCGCCTCGCCGTTCACGGCCAGCCATGCGCCCAGGTCCAGCAGCAGCTGCGTCGCCTCCGCCGGGATGACGCCGTCCGCGCGCGGGCCGACGTTCAGCAGCAGGTTGCCGTTCTTGCTTACGATGTCGACCAGGTCGTGGACGATCGTCGTCGCGCTTTTGAACTCGTCATCCTCGATGTAACTCCACGACTTGTAGCTGACCGAGGTGTCCGTCTGCCAGTAATGCGGGCGGATGTCGTCCAGCTTGCCCCGCTCCACATCATAGACCGCGACGCCGTCCGGGAATTTGTCCTTGTACTGTAGAACAGGCTCGCTGCCCCACTCCAGCGCCCGGTTGTAGTAGTAGGCTGCGACCTGCGGACGGTAGGGTTCGAACTCGTCGAAATGCCAGCCGAAATCGAACCAGAGTACATCCGGGCGGAAATAGTCGATCATTTCCAGCGTGCGCGCGTACCAGTTCTGAATGAAGTCCCAGCTGGCGGGCGCTTCCTCCGCGTGCGGCGGGCTGTAGAGGTCCTCCAGGCCGGGATGCGTCGTGTCGAAGTCGTCCGCGTAGGTGTAGTAGCGCCAGTTGAACGCGCGGTGGCTCGAAACGCCGAACTTCAGCCCCGCGCCGCGCGTCTCCCGCTCTAGCTCCTTGCACACATCCCGTTTCGGTCCCATCTGAGCCGCGTTCCAGCGCGTATGCGTGCTCGCGAACATCGGGAAGCCGTCATGATGTTCAGCCACCGGCACGATGTAGCGCGCGCCTGCCTTGCGGAACAGCTCGACCCACTGTGCCGGGTCCCAGTTTTCCGCCTTGAACAGCGGGATGAAGTCCTTGTATCCGAATTTGGACGGGTGCCCCCACGTCTCCGTGTGGTGCTCGAAGTAGTTCGGCCCCTTGCG